>QKHZ01000171.1 GCA_003249795.1 bacterium
AGCAAAATAAACCCAGTCGCCGTCAGGCAAAAACGTATCCATATCATAGGATCTCGAAAAGAGTTTTTGGCCAGACTCGTCATACTGGGCTATTTGATTCACCTCATAACCATGCCTATATAACACCACAGTCCCAAGCTGTTCTGATGGGCGAAAATACCAGTATTTCAAACCATGCATTTGGCCGTTCAGATATTCTGTATCGGTAACAATCCGCCCCATATCATCCCAGATTTTCCAGCGACCTGTATATCCGATAGGCGGAGGGATTTTTCTCAGTAAAGAAGGAGTATGAAACGGGACATCACATAGATCAGAACAAACAGCCCCGCGCTGGATAATATAACACTGCCAAACATAGACATATTTATGTGATTGAGGCGGAATTAAGCTTATTACAACAAAGCACAAAATCAACACGACCATGACAACGAAAGGAATCCAAAATTCCTTTTTCATGACATGTCCCACAAATTTTTCAAGCCGTCAAATACACCGGAGCCGGAAACGACGATATCCCACTTCGTCGGCTCGTTGCAGACGCCCTCAATCATTGCCCCTGCTTCTTTAGCAATGCCCGCAGCAGCGGCGATATCCCACGAATACAGACCGGCCTCAGCATATCCGCTCAACCGCCCTGCAGCGACATAACACAAGTCCAGCGCCGCCGCCCCAAGCACACGCGTCTTGCGCACTCTTGGCAGCAACCCCTCCATGAAATGATTAAAATACCGCATCCCCCGCTCGCCATGCCCGCAGCCGGTCGAGACGCAGCACTCGGCAAGGTCAGTCACTATTGTCGCATGGATCGGCACCCCGTTGAGCGTTGCGCCCTGACCGCCTGCAGCCAGAAACATCTGGTCAAGCGCCGCCGCATACACCGCCGCCGCCTCAAATGTCCCGAGCGCGTTATAGTCATGGGGATAGCAAAGCACTTTGTCCGGATCGCGCCGGTAACACGCAATCGACGTACAGAACATCGGAATCCCATAAAAAAAGTTCACCGTCCCGTCGAGCGGATCGATGATCCAAAGATACTCCGAACCGTTTTCCAGCGCACCGCTCTCTTCGGCAAGAACAGCGTGATCGGAAAATACTGTTTTAATTTCTTTCAGGATCGCCGCTTCCGACAGCCGGTCAACTTCAAGTTTGATATCATTTCGCTTGGCTTCATCCACATTGAGCGCGCCGCCATAGGCCTCTCTCTGAATCTTGCCCGCAGCTTTTGCCGCGGCTTCTGCAACCTCACGAATCCTGTTCCGTAACGCCCCGTCAGTCTGCTGGTTGTCAGCCATGACTCTATCTCCAATTCCATTTCAGCTTCTGCGAAATCTATTTTTTATCCGCAGCCTCGGAAACACTCTGCAACTTCTTCAGTGCAGTAATCAGCGGTTCATCCAACGGAATGATGACAGGCTTGCGCTTCTCGTCTGGCTTCACCTTGTGCTTCTCGACGCCGAGGCCGTTGCAGTTCTTACACGTTTGCGTAACTCCGCCGTACTCGGCAGTCCCGCTGCCGTCACACGTGGGACACAACGTCCAGACTGTGCGATAAGGCGTTTGTCCCGTGCCTCCGCAGGTTTCGCACCACTCCGCAGCACACGCCTTTGAGTCCCAGCCCGGTTTGCCCCCGCTGGTCGTCCAGGAAATCCGTTTTTTTTCTTCCCACTTTCTTCCGGACCGCGTCGTCACTTTCCAAATCCCGCCGTCACAAATCTTCAAACAAAGGAATGCCTTGCACTCCACCACGCCCTTGCCCTCACACTTGACGCAAGGACAAAGCGTATTGTAAAATTTCGGACGGATCATGCGCTTCGCCGACAACGCATCAATCAGCTTTCCCAACGCAATCTGCTGCGATGACGTTAATGAAACCGGGAGTAGCTCCACAGCCTCATCCTTCTTCTCCGTTCCATCCTTTTCGTCCTTGTTTGCGCCAGCAGCATCTTTTGATTCGTCTGTTTTTTCTGTTTCCGGTCTTGGCTCAGGTTTCTGCTGCCGGAGAGTCGAGAGGATTTCACTGATTTTCTTCTGATGATACCCCGAGTCCCAAGTCGCCTGAATCACCAGACGCGTTGTCTGCGGCTCGACCGGATCGTCACCAAGCAGCACCAGCATCTCTTCCGACGGGATTTCCTTATTCAGCATCGGGTATGTATTCAATTCAACTTTCCCGATAAACTTTTTCTCACCATCGCCACTCATGTACACATCCGGATATTCGCGACGGAAGACATAAGAATACGGATGTTCAGCTTCATCGTACACGAAGAACCGGATCACGCCTTCACCTTTAGTCGAGCAGACAACGGTCTCGGTTTCTGTCTGCCAACAGTCATATTGCTTCGGAATCTCAACCGAAAGCCCCTCGACGCCAAGCATCACCCGCTCATCCTCAGCGATGCCCAATCCGCAATATGCACACGCAACCGTGAGAACAGCCAGACCGTTCACGATCAATCGACCGAAATGAAACTTCCATGAATGATTAGTCATACGCATTACTCCATCGGGGAAAATCAGCCGGGAGAATTACCCAACAACAGACACAGGATGTCACCGCCCGGACTTTTTTGCAAGGAATTTCATCATCGAAGGCAAAAACACCGAAATGAAAACACAGCGCAGATCATAACAGATTCTGTTTCCGAAGAGCTTAGTTGAACCACCGGCTTACACTTAGTCTTTTTCAACAGCCATCTCAGCGCCAGCACAGATCACGCGGTTGCGGCCGCTTTCCTTGGCAATATACAGCGCTTTGTCTGCCGCTTGGATCAGATCTTCCGGCCGCTGCATCGACTGGTCAAACGCCGACACCCCAAGGCTTGCAGTCACCTTCATCGGCTGCCCCTGATCTGACACAAACGGATATGACTCAATCGACTTGCGCAACCGCTCAGCCACTTCAAGTGCAGAGGCTTTGTCCCCTTCCGGCAGGATCACCGACAGCTCCTCGCCGCCATACCGGCAACCAAGGTCACTGTCACGGATCGCGCGGCGCAGGAGTCCGGAAACCTCTTTCAGGACAATATCTCCGGTCAGGTGGCCATAGGTATCATTGACCTTTTTGAAGTGGTCGATATCCAGCATGATGATCGCCAGCTTCTTGTGATGCCGCCGCGACAACTGCAGATACTGCTCAAGCTGCGCCAGCATGTGGCGTTTATTGAACAGTCCCGTCATGCCGTCTTTGATCGCCTGCTCATAAATCCGTTCGTTGTGGATAATCTTGGCAAGATGCCGCGCCGACTCTGCCAGAATCGTCTGCCGCTGCCGGAGCGAAATGTCTGTTTCATCCGCACCGTGCAAGGCAAACCGCATCTTGATCACGCCGAACGGTTCATCATCCGTCTTCAGCGGTGCAGCGATATCCGCCGTTCGCGCGCGCGTGTCATAGTGCCACGACTTATGTCCGGCCAACGCCTGCTCAACCTCCTGTGCGTTGAGCCGTACAAGCGACACCTCACGCGCCAGAAGCTCCGCAAACGTCCGCGTCTCGCCGGCCCGCTCCGGGCCATAATGCAACAGGCTGAGCCGCACCTGACCGATGGCGACACCTTTCTGCAAAAGCCCCGCGTGAACGACAACATGCCCCAGTTGCGTTGCCGTATTCAACCGGTCAATCGAAACCGTATCCAGATCCAGTACGCTGTCTGCCGACGGGTTCTCCGCCATCAGCGTTGCCAAAGCGTCTGCGCCGTCTTCAGAAAACGACAGGCACAACTCGGTCGTTTCCCCCAGCTGATAATACACCCGCGGAACTGGAACCGCTTCTGCATTTAACAGATAAACCGTCAGATCGCGCGCATCAGACATGTCACGCACAAGGCGGGCAATTTCATCCAGAAAATCATTCAGCGTACTGAAACGTCCTGCAGCGCGGGAAAGGTTATCGTGTGCGGTCAATACATCCAGACGCTGCTGCATGCCGCGCAAACGCTGTTGCAACGCCTCGGACTGCGAGCAGTATTCGGCAACTTCGTCTGCTGCGTTCTGCGCATATTTCTGACACGCACGGCTGTGGTCAAGGTTACGGCACCATAAATGCAGCCCCAGCCAGAAACCAACCGCAGAAACCGCCAGAGCCAGCGCGATCCACACTGGTGCTACCATCTGATCCGGACGCAGATACAGGTCACACGCCAGCACCAATGCCGCCAGTGCCCAGACAAAGCTCCCCCCCCGGATCAGCAATGTCAGCCAGCTGCGCATCTCTGTGTTCCCCCGAATCTGAAATCAAATCAGTCGACAATGACACAACCCGGTTGCCAATCCCCACCGGTACAATCATCACCAAGGCTTCCCATTTCAAGACTGGCCTTGTCTGCTATTGTATGGATTCTCAGGAAACGATCCACTGTTCCGGCGGCAGCTTCGGAGGATTTGGTGAAACTTTTTCTTCCAGCGGAACACGTCCCCGACGCTGATCGGTATTCTGGGTTTCCTTTTTATCGTCATCGCCCTCAAGAAGAGGTTTGCAAAGTTTTTTCATCCGCTCGGTCCGGAACTCCGGCTCGCCCAGAATGCCGTCAAGCACATCGACCCCGTCCTCTGCGGCAGCCTCACGAAACTGCGGTGTAATCGTCCCAACCGCCCAGAAATCGATATTCGCCGCGTCACTTGCCTTGGCCTCGTCCTTCAGCCACAAGCGCAGATCACGCATCCGGTCGACTTCATCAACCACGTCATACGGCGCAATGAAAACAATACCGTCAGCATCTGTGCGGGCAGCCAGCATCGTCTTTCCCGGCACAAGACGCGCAAGGCTCACCGGACCGTTGATGTGAAGCGCAGCCAACAACTCAAGCTGGCGTGCAGCCAGCATCGCATCCCGGATCTTCTTGATTTCCGCAAGCATCCTTACGGCATCAGCCCGTCCGGAGACACACTTCATGTCGCGCAAATAGCAATAGCTGTAGGCTTTCTCTCGCGGGGAGAAGTTCGGATTGTGCAGAAATGTGTACCAGCATTGCAGTTCGTCTTTCACTTCCTGAGGCGCATCTTCGTCGTCACTGAGCCCGAACAAGTCGCGGTACATCACAAAAAGCAGACGATACAATTCACGCGGACCGTTCTCCATGATCAGGATATCGATCTCTTCATTTCGCTCACCCGGTGTCAGCGCCCCGCGCGTAGCAGTCCCGATATATGGAACCGGGGCAAAATATTTCGCTGTAATCTTGACCGCCCAGCGCCCCGCCCCCAAACGTTTTGCAACAGCTGCAATCAAGTCGCGGACATACGGATTGTCCGAATATACGTCCAGATCCTGTTCATACGCAAACTGACGTGATTGCTTCGGAAACAGCAAACCCGCAGGAATTGCTTCACGGTTCTCGCCGGTATCAGACACGGGCTGGTCGACCAGCGGCGTCATCCCGATATCCGCCGCTCCACGCCCGAGACGACTGATCATCCGGGTCATGCCTTTTAGCGACTGCCCCGGCCGCAGGACAATATTGATCGCCCCCTGCCCCATCCCCTTCACAGCATCTACCGACCCCTTGATCACAGGACTGGCGTGAAACTCGCGGCGATAGGCTTCGATCACGTGGATTTCATAACAGACTTTGAGCAGCTTGACAATCGAGTCGATTTCATAATCGCCGTGGTCGGTCACAACATGAAAACGGTAATACGGCCCGCTGATCTTGACATCCGGCTGGATTTCATAGGCTTCGGTCTTGCGGGGAAGAACTCCCTGCAGCGCATCAATCGAATCAAACGCGACAACCGGCAACGGCTCTGCACATTCTTCTTCGGTCTCTGCACCTTCAGTCATATTCGCCAGATTCGCGTCCTCGGAGAGTTCCTCTGAAGTCCCATCCTTTGGTTTGTCAGCCACAGTATCTGCAGATTTTTCTGACGTATCGCCCTCGGCTGTTTCAGCCGTTTTTTCCGGAGCTTCCGATTTTTCTGAAGTGGCAGAGGTCGCAGCAGTCTTCTCTTGCGCCTCATCAGCCGCTGCAGTTTTTTCTTCACCTTCAGTTTTTACAGCACCAGCGTCCGCAGAATCGGTCGATGCCGCCGGTTCTTTTGTCTGAACAGAATCCTGTTTATCCGCCTTCTCCGCGTCAGAGGCATCGTCCTTTTCGGCTGTCTTTGACACAGAGTCTTTGCGCAACTGATTCATCTCAACCGCGAACGCCTGAGACACACAACACACCACCCCTGAGACCGCCACCATGATGGCCAGCGCCACCATCACAATATCCCGCTGGAAAATCATACACTACCCCTCAACATAATTTTCGCTCCACCTGCCATATGATGCTTCACGTTACGAAATCCGACGACCCCAGAGAAAGCGAGAGAATCGATTCCTCTGATTTCATTACAGCCGGATGTCTTCAACTATTATTGTATGAATGTGTTCGATATACTGAACAATCAGCCGCCCTCTTCGCAAGCGGGAGACCGGAAACAGTTCTATCCTAACCGATTTCGTATAATTCGCAAGCAAACAAAGCACTGCTTCACAGCCCAACCACAACCCATTGCCAGCAAAGATTTAATACGAATAAAAATACAAAATTTCACACAAAAGAGGCAAATCCGTTTCAACAAAGACCGTGCGAAACCTGCTGTCGGAAAATCAAACGCATGAGCAGAACAGCCGCACTGTTATTGTCATCCGGTGTTTTCATTCTTAATGATCTTGAGTGCGTTCTCTAAAACGCGACAGGACAAGATCGGCATCCTCTTGCTTTTTACCTGCAAAATGAGTAATATTGGGCTTTTATTGTTCATGGGAACAGAAGCTCTGCCAGGCAAAACAGCCACGCAGGATTTCGTGTGTTGTAACAACTGCTGCCGATAAATCCGGCGAAGTTGCAGACAAACAAAACACCCATGAGAAAAGGCCAATGTCCGGCCAGATCAGTTTTGTAGAATATCGTAGCGGCGAGAGGAAAAACTAATGCGTACCAAAATCGTACCTCCGGGAGTCAAACATCTGGAATATGAAATCCGCCAGATCGTGGAGGACGCACACCGCATCGCCGCCGCCGGCGCATCCATTATCTGGGAAAATATCGGCGACCCGATCGAGATGGGCGAACCCGTCACCCCGTGGATCCGCGAAATCGTCCAAGAACTCGTCACAGAAGATAAATCGTGGGGATACTGCCCCAGTCGCGGCGTGAACCAGACTCGTGAGTTTCTGGCCGAGCAAGTCAATATGCGCGGTGGTGCGCAGATCAACCGTGACGGGATTCTCTTTGTCAACGGCATCGCCGACGCAGTCGACAAGGTATACGACCTCGTGCAGAAGGACGCACGGATCATCATGCCGTCTCCTAGCTATCCGACCCACAGCTCAAACGAAGCCAAGCGCGGTGAATACAACAACCTGACATTCCCGCTTGATCCGGAGCAGAACTGGAAACCGGATCTGGATGACCTGCGCAACAAGGTCAAATACAATCCGCAGATCGTCGCGATCGCGTTCGTCCATCCGGACAACCCGACCGGCACCGTCTACAGCGAAGAAGACATGCGTGCGATTGTTGAAATCGCGCGACAGTACAATCTATTCCTGATCTGCGACGAAATCTATGCGCACATCTGCTACAACGGAGCAAAAACACTGCACCTGTCGTCTGTGATTGAAGACGTACCGGCGCTCAGCCTGCGCGGGATCAGCAAGGAATACCCGTGGCCCGGAGCACGCTGCGGCTGGTTTGAGATTCTCAACCAGGGCAAAGACGAAGACTTTGACGAATACATCCGTGCCCTCGTCAACGCGAAGATGATGGAAGTCTGTTCGACAACGCTGCCGCAGATGTCGATCCCGCGCGTATTCTCCGACCCGCGTTATCCGCAGCATCTGAAAGACCGCGCGGCGGTTTACGAAACGCGTGCGTGCGAAGCGTACGACACATTTAAAGACGTAGAAGGCACCATGGTCACCCTGACGCAAGGCGCGTTTTATTTCCCCGTCGTCTTCCGCAAAGGCGTGCTCAACGATAAGCAGACGCTTCCGATCGAAAACCCGAATGTCCGCACACTGGTCGAGGGCATGGTCAAAGGCGTTTCGCCCGACAAGCGGCTGGTCTATTACCTGATGGGACACTGCGGTATCTGCGTAACACCGCTCTCGGGCTTCCACTGCGACCTTCTCGGCTTCCGCATGACACTGCTGCAGCATAATGACGCGCGCCGCCGCCAGACGCTGTCCACGCTGCGCGGTGCGATTCAGGCATACATTGCCAGTTGAGTCTTGCTGCGACAGATTTCTTTTCCCAAGTTATAATAAAAGCACCCGGAAACCATTCCGGGTGCTTTTTCATAATAAACCATTTATTAACTTGGCCGAAAATCCTCTTACTGCTTCGGTTTTTTCAGCATCGCGGCAATATTGCCAAGTGCAGCCTTGTCGGGGATGGCCTGACGTTGAGCGGCAGCGATATTTTCCGCGCGGATGGCTTCGTAAATTTCCTTGCGATGAACCGTCACGTCGCGGGGAGCGTTAATCCCGATGCGGACGGTATCGCCCTTGATGTCAACGATACTGATCTCGATATCATCGCCGATCATGATCGTCTCATCCTTATGTCGGCTAAGCACCAGCATGACGGGACTCCTCGGCGTTATTCGAAAACACTTGATGACGGGTGCTGTAGTTCGGATTCACCAGAACCATCTGCATCCCGATCCGGCTTTCTGCGTTCATCACAATCGGCCCGAGCAGGTTCGCCGTCGTATCGGCCGGAGTCGAACCGATCGATAAAATCAGGCACACGGCAGCGTCAGCAGCATCTGAAATCTTCAGCATATCCTGCTCGCTTTTGCCGCAAATCACCTGATAGTTCGGAACAATCAGTGATGCTTCGCAGATCACAAACGCAAGCTCCGGAACATCGGTCGACTGCATCCACTTGAAAATCCCGTCGTCACTGCAATCGAACAGGACAAAACCCCGTGCCTCCGGAAATCCGATCACGCCTTTGGGGAACGTGATCAACGACTCATCCGGCAGTTCGATCTCGCCAAATCGGCTGGTCTTGATTTTCATACCGTTTGCCTCTCCCTAACCATGATTACAATTACTTCGATTACAAATTCAACCACCATAAAATAACAGTTCAATCTTACAAATCCGCAAGCGGCAAAGCGAAGTTAATTTATAGAAATCATGCAACCGGTAATCCCAGGCGCGCAGCCCAGCCGGACAACCAGCCGGTTATTCTCACACGCAGTGGTCAAACGTCTTGACTTGCCCGCCGCCATTGCGGCCTTTGGGGCCATACGTCGACTTCTGCTTACCGCCTGCGACTTCACGAACCATGCTCAGGAAATGATTCACATGCTCCATACTCGCAGCCAATAGTTCCGCATTCTGCCGTGTACGGTACTGCAACGAATTCAGCGCATTTTTCAACCGCGCATGTACCGTTTCAAGCGCCGTTTTTGCATCACCACTGAGACGCTCGATAATCATCGCCAGCTTGACCGGCGTCGACTTGATCGCAAGTTCCTGGCTGGCTTGATCCACCAGTCCTTTGCGTTTATCTTCAAACCCTGCGACCTGATTCATCAGCGCCGTCTCATCCTTCAGGATCTCTTCCATCTTGACGATATCGCCCTTCAGAATTGCTTCGCGCTTGTGGTGTGCGCAAACCAGAAGCCCTTCATGCAAAACGGCAAGCTCGGTCAATACCTGTTCCAGTTCTCTTGTCACGTCCATGCTCATCCCTCCAAGGGCAAGGTTATCTCTGTTGCGGCTTTTTGTTCGGCCGCAGTCACTGTTGAATTTTTATTTTCTGTATTCGTTGTCGCGGCGGTTGCGGCTGTCGCTGCACTCGTGGTGTCGGTTGTACTGGCCGTACTGGCTGCTGATGACGCAGGGATCACGGAAGAACGCCGCACCATCGACTGATAAACCAGATCGGACAAGCCGTAGCTCTGCGAATTACAGATTTCACTCGCAATCGCTTCGTCAGCCATTTCCTGAAAGATTTTTTCGCCCGAGCCGCCGAAACCGATCTCGTTCATATCCTGCTGCTCCCCGCGCATGGACTTGAACACTTCACCCAAAAACAGGCCGGCAAACTGGCGTGACACCTCGCGCAACTGTGCGTCGCGACTGCTTGTCTGATTCACCGTGGTCGTCTGCAATGATTTCAGTTTCGACAACGCGCCGGTATCAACGAGAGTGTTTGAACCTGTGGCTTCTGCAGTCATCATACTCATAACTTACTCCACCTTGATGTTGGCGTGCAGCATGCCCGCAGCCTGTAACTTCTGCAGAATCACAATCAAGTCGTCCGTATTCATCTGCATCGCGCTCAGCGCAGCGACCAGATTCTGCAGGCTCTGGTGTCCGCTCTGGTTCGGTCCCTGCACATCCACAAGCGAGCGCGGCGTATCGTTCTGCAGGCTGTACGAATCCCCCGGCCCCTGTCCTTGCGGCGCGAGCGTAACAGTCCGCCCTTTATAGCTGATAAATCCCGGTGTAATCCGAACCTCACCCGTGATCACCGCCGCCCCGCTTTCGCGATCGAATAGAACTGTAGCAGGCTGTGACACCGGTGTATCCAGATTCAGAACGGCTGCGATGTACTCAACCTTCTTGTCCAGCATCCCGCCCGGAATCGTGACCTGCACCATCCCCTCGTCAACTGCGCGCGCGACACGCATCACGTTCTGGTCTTCTTCAAAACCAACCTGTGCCTCAAGGTTCGGGTTCGTACTCGGATTGCTGTTGATTGTCCGCGAGATCGACGCCGCATCAGAAAAGCTCTTGCGCTTCAGCAGCAGACGGAATGTATTTGTATCATCAACGACATCGCCGCCGAAGAATTCGTTACTGACAATCGTGCCGCCGCCGACAATAACACCCGTTGTCGGATTGTTCGCGTTGACCATCACTCGGCCCGATGTCTGCAGAATCACCGGCCCATTCTTGCTGAACCGCAGCGCCGTAATTTTCAGGATCCCGCCGCTGAGACTGCTGGCGTCATTGATCGAGCTGACCCGGATATTGATCCTCTCACCGGGGCGTGCCGTCGGCGGGATGTCCGCATCGATCTGCACAAACGCGAGGTTCTTGGTCGTCAGGTCGTCCTGCGCGAGGCTGTAGTCGTTGTTTTCCAGATGCGTTCCGAGCAATTTCTTGGCCGCGTCCTTGGTGTCGCCTGTACCGCCAAGACCGGTGACAAGTCCCTTACCCTCAATCCGCATATTTTCGCTGCCGAGGATCGTGATCACGTCGCGGATCTTTTCCGCACGCGCCACCGACGGCATCAGCGTCATCAGCACCGCCACCGACAGGATCATGATGGTTTTACTGAACTGGTTCATCCGCAATTCCTTTTTACTGTTTAACCAACGCTTTCACTCATCCGCCTTGCCGCACCGCCAGCTTATAACGGGCGGAAGATGCTGTAGAGTTTCACCAGCCACCCGCGCCGCGTGCTCTGCGTTACCTCGCCCTTGCCTTCATAGTGGACGGCGCGGTCGATCACAAACTTCGCATTGATCACACTGTCTTCATCCAGATCTTTCGGGTCAACCCTACCGGTAAAGACCAGGGTTTCGGTTTCATCATTCACCGCACTCACACGCCTAGCTTCGATAATCAGGTGGCCATTGGGCAGCACGTCAAGAACCTCACCTGAGATTTCTGCTTTGAATGTCTGATTGCGCTCAGTAGTCCCTTCGCCGTTATGCTCAACCGAACCCGATGAGTTCAACAGCGGAATCTTAAAGAGAGTCTTATTGTTTGCCGTATCGCTCTGCGCAGCCGCAGCCGCTTCCGATGCCGTCGACATCAGGTTGCCTGACTTGTCGACGCCGAGGAAAACCATCTGGGAGACATTGCTGTCAACCGTGCTGTCTTGCGAGAGTTCCGATTTTGCTTCCAGCTTCGCTTCGATCGTATCGTCAATCTCGACTGTAATGCGGTCATGGATTTTGCACGCTTTGGGGCGGGCCAGATCGTTCTCGGTGCCGTAGGCCGCCATCAACCGATCGCGGACACGGTTCGCCATGTCCGAGTTTTCCGCCGCCTGAATACCGGCAGTCATCACCAGCACCGGCGCAAACAACAGAGCGCAGCCGATGCAGAATTTCCGTATCATTTCAGAATACATCTTCATGATCATTTCCCCCCAGTCAGACCCGCGATCTCGACCTTACCCGGTGCGATCACGCGCGCCAAATATGAATTGCTTGAATCAGACAAGGATTGAACCCGGACCGTTTCCCCGACGCGCCCGTCTTCCAGTGCCCGAACCTGCTCATAAATCCGAAAGCCCATCCCGCGTGTATCCGCTTCGATGAGTTCGCCTTTTTTCACATCCGAGGCGAGTTCAACCATATCGGCTGTAATCACGCCCATCGAAGAAACCGAGCGCGTCATCGAGTACTTGCCGATATCTTCAGGCTTGAGTGTCCAAACGGGTTTACTCCAGTTCAACTCAGCTTTGGCCAACTTGATATCGCCCTTGCGGATGCGGTCGCCACGCTGCAAATTGCGCAGTGCTGTCGGCTGGTTGACAAACACCTTGATCTGAGCGTTGGCCTTGACACGCGCAACCGGCTTGCGGCTGCTATCGAACAGAACCGTCTGGATCATCGCCGCGCCCCGCAGCGGATCGTCCGGCATCGACTCGATCGACATCCCGGACAGCCCTTCCGGCAGGTCATCCACGCGAAATACCTTGACTGAAACCTCCAGATCTTCGCACCCGAACTGTTTTACAAACCGTCCCTGAAGCGCCTGTTCCAGAAGATGTGAAAAGATCTTTAGTTGCTTCTCAGGATCGTTTCGAACGACTTCCGGTTCAACCTTCAGACCCAGTTCCATTCCGTCAGTCAGTGAAAGCGCAGGCTTTAAGCGCACCGCCTGCTCGTCTGCGTTACGAAAGACCGACAACTCAGGCTCAAGCGAAGCGGGCAAAACAACCCGCGCTGAGTCTGCTGACTTTGCGCCTGCTGTTTCATCTCCCTGACGGGTGACAACAACTGTCGCCGCACCGCTCAGCTCGATTGCGGTAAAGCCCTGCTGCATCAAACGCGTTTGAATATCAGCACGGCTGAATGTACGCTGCATGCCTAACTCCGGAGCCGGGCCCAGAAAAACCTTGCCCGCGCGCAGCACACTCTGCAGTTCTCCACGAAGAGACGCGACATCCTTCAAACGGATATAATCGCCACCAACCGATGCTGTGCCGGATAGCTCTGCCTGTACACCGGCGAATGCGGCGCAGGCGCTTAAGAGCAGGGCAAACATCAGGCTGAGCGGACGCATCATCTTCATTAATCTGCTTCCTTATTGTTTCAGGCTGTTCACGGTCTGCAACATTTCGTCCGAAGCCTGAATGCTGCGTGAGTTAAATTCATACGAACGCTGTGCGGCGATCATGTTGACCATTTCCGTGATTGCGTCCACGTTAGAAGTTTCAACATACCCGCCCAGAATCGAACCGAAACCGTTTTCATTCGGAGTCCCCTGAACTGCAGCACCTGAGGATGCTGTCTCCAGCCACAGGTTATCACCCATCGGGTCAAGACCCGCAGGGTTCATGAAGGAGTAAAGCATGACCTGCCCGGCTGTCTGGATATCGCCGCCGGTTTCGGTGTAGTATTGAACTTCGCCTGATTCGGTAATCGTCGGATCTATCGCGCCGGTCGGAATGCCCGTGATCGGCGGATTGAGCGAGAGTCCTTCACTGGTGGTCAGCTCTCCCTCGTCATTCACGCGAAACGAACCGTCTCGCGTGTAAGCTGGGGTGCCGTCAGCGAGAGTGACCGAAAAGAAATTTGTATCATTGCCGTTGATCATCATGTCCGACCACAGACCAGTTTCGTCTGCACTACCGGTTGTGAAGATCGGCGTGGTACCGACAAGACGCACACCGTGGCCGAGTTGGATACCCACAGGACGGTTGCCGTCCGCTGCGCCCTGCACACCGCTTGCGCGAACGCTCTGGTACATCAGGTCCGCAAAGTTCAACAGGCGTTTCTTATACCCGTTTGTGTTGACGTTTGTCAGGTCGTTGGCGATGGCGTCGATATTCTGCTGCTGCGCCCGCATCCCCGTTGCTGCCGACCATAACGCGCGAATCATCATGGCTTAACCCTTTCCGCTTCAGGCAATCTTGCCGATCCGTGAAACCACCGTACCCAGCGTTTCGTCCTGCATGGACAAAAACTTCATGTTGCTCTCGTACATCCGGTGGCCTTCAATCATGTTCACCATTTCGGTAATCGTATTGCTCGACGATTCCTCCAGTGTCCCCCCGAGAACACCATTCTGATCGTTGACGACCTGCGCGTCCTGCGGATCAAACAGTGAATCACCGATCTTTTTCATTTTGTGCGGCTCATCGGTTGACATCACACCGACTTGCGCGATAACCTGGCCGCTGATTTCATCCCGGATCGAACCGTCATTCAGGACGCGCGGCTCAACCCCGTCGGGGATCGTGACCTTCATGCCATTGCCGTCCAACACATTGAATCCGGTATCGGTCATCAGCTGCCCATCGGAGTTGGTAACAAAGTTTCCGGCACGGGTCAGGTATGCCTGATTGTCCGCAGAGTTTTGCACGACAAAGAAACGCGTCTTACCGTTTTCATCGTTCAGCGCCAAACTCAGCGGGTTTCCGGTCGGCCGGTAGTTTCCGGCCGTAAAGTCGGTAACGGTCTTGTCCAGCCAGACACCGCCGCCGGTCTGCTCAAGAAGGCCGTCGATAGCGCGGCGATGGCTTCCCTGCAATTCGCTCTCCGCAGGCAGCACCTGAAACTGTGTCCAGTCAGGTTTGAACCCGACCGTATTTGAGTTGGCAAGGTTGTTGGCGGTCGACGCATGGCGACTTGACTGGACCATCGCTCCCATTGTGGAGAGATACATGCCGTAAATCATGATGCGCTCCGTTCCTGCTGCATTGCCGTAACCGCGGCGTCAGCCGACTGCTCCTCAAGTCTGTCGTGGCACAACTCAAGGATTGCGCTGCTGAGCCGGTTTGGTTTCAGAGAACGGAACGACTCTTCAAAGAAGTTCGTCAACTGTTCTGTGACCTGCGAACGATTCATTTCAATTCCCCCCTCTCGTCCGACCGATCGATAGCGACCGTTCCGTATCCAGACAGAACGCGTCCAGGCGGGTATTACCAATCTGCGTGCCAATACTAAAACAAAGCACCGCAACTTCTCCCGGATACCGTATTCATCGGCACAACAGGGGTTACAACTTTCAACTTTTATCAAAAATACGAAAGAAATGGATTCGACACCCCAAAAAGGCAAGGTTTTCCGGATTCCAGCAAACAGCAAGCGGCAAATTCTGCCGATTTCAGCAGCATCTGTACCCGGAAAGACCGGTTTTCCTGATAGAACGCACCGCGATGTATAGAAAATCACTCCACCCGTTTCCGCGAAATAATTTCTCTCCCCCTCCCCTGCACAGCCTGTATTAAAGTTTCACCTTCCTGCCGATTCCCGCCTTGACCTTGCTTGGCACGGCGGATATGCTGTATCGTTTGAATTTGTTTGTGCAAGAAGGCACACCCCGGCTACAGAATGCAAGTATCCGAAAAAAATAGCCGCCTATAGTAATATGAAAGAGTTCAAGGAGAGTTACGTGAGTAAGCAAGCAAAAACCGCCATCAGCCCCACCCGTGAAGAGGACTATCCCGAGTGGTACCAGCAGGTCGTCCGCGCTGCGGATCTGGCCGAAAACAGTCCGGTACGCGGCTGCATGGTGATCAAGCCCTGGGGCTATAGCCTGTGGGAAAATATCAAAACCGGGCTCGACGGCATGTTCAAGGCCACCGGCCACGTCAACGCATACTTCCCGCTTTTCATTCCCAAAAGTTTTCTGGAAAAGGAAGCCGAACACGTTGAGGGTTTTGCCAAGGAATGCGCGGTCGTCACGCACCACCGTCTTGAACAAGGCCCTGACGGCAAGCTGATCCCCGCGGGTGAGCTTGAAGAGCCGCTGATTGTGCGCCCCACGTCTGAAACCATTATCGGCGCGACCTACGCCAAATGGGTACAGAGCTACCGCGATCTGCCGGTTCTGGTCAACCAGTGGGCCAACGTCGTGCGCTGGGAGATGCGTACGCGGATGTTTTTGCGCACGACCGAGTTTCTCTGGCAGGAAGGCCACACGGTTCATGAAACAGAAACAGAAGCGTGGGAAGAGACGCGCAAGATGCTGGATGTCTACAAGCAGTTTGCCGAAGAGTATCTGGCGATCCCCGTCCTGACCGGTGAGAAGACTGCAAGTGAGCGCTTCCCCGGCGCGGTCAGCACACTGTGCATCGAAGCGATGATGCAGGACTATAAAGCCCTGCAGGCTGGCACCAGCCACTTCCTCGGCCAGAACTTCGCCAAAGCCAGCGGCATCCAGTTCCAGAGCCGTGAAGGACAACTCGAAACCGCATGGACGACAAGTTGGGGCGTCAGCACGCGGCTTATCGGCGGGATGATCATGACCCACGCCGACGACGACGGGATGATCATGCCGCCGCGCGTAGCACCCTCCCACATCGTGATCCTGCCGATCCTGCGCAAGGGCTGCGATGAAGAGGCGGTTCTGAAATACGCTGAAGAAGTGGCCGCGATGATCCGTACAAAAACGTACGCAGGGCGCGCGGTTGAGGTGATCGTCGACAAGCGCGATGTCAACGCCGGCGAAAAAGGCTGGGAGTGGGTCAAGAAAGGCATCCCGCTGCGCGTCGAGATCGGCCCGCGCGACATGGAAGAAGGCGCCGTGTTTGTCGCACGTCGCGATCAGGGGCCGAAGGAAAAGACCTCGTACAAACGCGAAGCCTTTGCCGAAGCCGTCAGCGGGATTCTCGAAGAGATCCAGACCAATCTGTTTGAGCGCGCAAAAGTGTTGCGGGACGAACACACTCAGACGATCAACGACTACGAGACCTTCACCAGATTCTTCACCCCGAAGAATACCGAAAAACCGGAAGCACACGGCGGCTTTGCCATGAGCCACTGGTGCGAAGACCCGGCGTGTGAGGAAAAGATCAAGAACGACCTGACCGTCACCGTGCGCTGCATCCCGTTTGACCGCGACCTGAACGACACCGGCAAATGCGTCGTCTGCGGAAAACCCGCCAAAGGACGCGTCGTCTTTGCCAAATCCTATTGATCCGGCAACCATACAAATTTGGATCCCGGCTTGCGATGGGCAGCAGGCCGGGGCTATTTACAAAACGAATTGGCACAACCAAGCATTTCCAAGAATCAAAAATCGGATCGTCGTGATCACAGGGAAGGTGATGCCATGACCGTCGAAATCAGAGAAGCGCATGAAGACGACGCTGTCCGGGTCTGTAAACTGTTTCAGACCGTCTACGGCGACGACTATCCGTTCAAAGGTTTTTATGATCCCTTCTGGCTGAAAAAAGCCGTCTTTGACGACAACACCCTTTTCCTGATCGCCGAAAGCGAAGGCCACCTGCTTGCCACGGGTTCAGTCATGTATGACGGCGGTAACGACCTTGTTGGCGAACTCGGGCGACTCGTTGCCGCACCGACAAAACGCGCGGCAGGTGCAGCAGGCGTTTTAGTCACAGAGCTGCTGAAACGGTCAGAAGACCGCGCACAGTTTTTATTCGGCGAAGTCCGCACCGTCCACCGCGGCTCCCAAAAGCTGGGTGAAAAAGGCGGATGCTGCCCGATGGGGTTTGCCCCGATGAAATATCAGTTCACCCGCCGCGAGAGCGTCGTCATGATGGGGCGTGTTACCGAAGACGCCCGACAACTGCGGCGCAACAACCCCCGCGTCATCCCGGAAGCGGCGCACCTTGCGCAAACCGCACTCAGCAACCTCGGCTTTACAAGCGACGTGATCGTCGACGACCAGTCGGAAGGCTATCCCACCGAAGCCGTCTGCCAGATCGAACGGCTTACACAGGAAGGTCTCTCGCCGCTACTCAGGATCGAACGCGGACGCGTGCGCGGCAAAGAGATCTTCGGCAAGTTCTCGCTGCTGCATGGCTTTTTCTGCATCCCCGACACAACGTCACATTATCTGGTCGCGCGTGACGGGGCGGCAGTCCTCGGCGCCATCGGCTTTACGTTCGACCCGATCGATAAAAAAATCCGCGTGCTTGAAGTCATCGATTTCAATGATGCGGTCAAGGGCTATCTGCTTGCGGAGATGGACCGGATCGCCCGCGAGGAATTCGGCGCGTTTTATCAGGAGGTCGACGTTTCCGCCTACTCACCGCAGGCGCAGCGCACACTGCAGCGGCTCGGATTTGTTCCGTCGGCATACTGTCCTGCGATGGTCTTTGCCGATGTTGAGCGACTGGATATTGTCCGGATGATCAAAGTCAACGGCGCGTATGATGTCGGCGAACTACGTCTTCTGCAGGGCGGACAGGCGATGCGCTCGATCGTTGAAAAAGAACTCGAAGACCGGATGATCGGATTGCAGATCTCGGAAGTCGCACGGCATGCGCAGCTTTTTGAAGACCTTCCAGAAGGTGAGTTGCACCGTCTTACGCGTATCGGCTTGCGGAAAAACTATCCGGCACAGACCACGCTTATCCGGCAGGGGCAGATGCCTGACCGGCTGTATCTTCTTGAAACAGGAAACGCAGATGTCTTGCGCGAAGGCAAAATTATCGGCAAAATCACGGAAGGCGGAATCTTCGGCGAGATGGCGCTTCTGCAAAAAACCGCACGCGCTGCCGACGTGATCCTGACCGAAGAATCGACGGTCGTCGAGTTTGACCTTGAACGGCTGGAAAGGATGATGCAACTGTACCCGCGCCTCGGATACGCCGTCATGCAGAACATGGCCAGAAGCCTGAGCGAAAAACTCCGGCAGGCCAACGACTGACTCCTGCCCTACATGACCATTTGCCCGCAAGATTCAACCATTTGACGAATCTCCCGCATCGGAATTTTCAGCATCCTTATTCTTGGCAGAACGCTGCCCCCACTCGGGACGGTAGTACTCCGGATACAGTTTCTGCGCACAGTCGGGGCACAATCCGTGCGTAACGCGGATGTCGGCGTGTTCGCTTAAATACGTCTCGATCTGGTTCCAATAGCCCTTGTCATCACGGACTTTTTTACACAGCGAGCAGACTGGCAACAGCCCCTGCAGGGTACGAATATGCTCCATCGCTTCTTTCAGTTCTGTGATGGTCTGCTCCTGCTGGCCCATCACTTTCAGCAACTGCTTATTCTGATTGCGCAGCTTCTGGTCAAAACTGACGATCTTTTGGCCTGCGGCAATCCGGCAGCGCAGTTCGGCCGGATGAACCGGTTTGCGTAAAAAATCATCCACCCCCGCTTCAAACCCCTGCAATAAATCTTCGTGCCGGTCTTTCGCTGTCAGCATCATGACATAGACATAACGCTCCGTGATCTGCTGCTTGACGCGCCTGCAGACTTCGATCCCATCAAGCCCAGGCATCATCCAATCCAGAATCGCCAACTGCGGCGCATCATCGCGTAACAGCATATCCAACGCCTCAAGCCCGTCGACGACAAGCGCAGCCTCCTGCCCCATCATTTCAAGCTGCGATGCCAATACAGCCCGGGTAGTTGCATCATCCTCAGCAACCAGTATTTTCATGCGAGTCCCACCTTGTCCCATTCGGCCTGTTCCACCACCTGTTTTGTTTTTTCAATCGCGTGGCTGACCATCCCGGTCAAACGCGCCACCTCATCCAACTCGCCCGCAACCGATGCCTGCTCCACCTCTTTGCATAACGTACTCAGCCGCACCGCGCCAACAGTGAGAGCCGCCCCTTTCATTGAGTGCGCCACCCGCTGGGCATCTTCGCATTTTCCGGTATCAGCCAACTGTTTCAATTCAGCATTCTGCGCGATAACATTTTCCCAGAATGCGTCAATCACCTGATGGGCAAGAACCAGATCCCCGCCAATGGCCTGCATCAGACGTTCTGCATCAAACCACGCCTGTTCGCCATCTGTTTTTGCACAATCCGATTCAGCCGACTCCTGTTCAGGCCAATCAGAGTTTAGCGCAATATTATCCGTTTTCCAACGGAAGAAACGAGTCCCTTCAGCCGAAGCGTCTGCCCCTTCAGGCTCACCACACAAACACTCCATGCCGGACAATCGGAACTGCCTTAGCATCTTCACCAGAACCTGCGTACTGATAGGTTTGGGTAAAAACTCGCACATTCCCGCATCCAGACACTTCTGCCGTTCAGTACCGGTCGCATTCGCTGTCACAGCGATGATCGGCAGATCCGGACAGCGTGCAAGGATATGGCGCGTTGCCTCGAAGCCATCCATCTCCGGCATCTGACAGTCCATCAGTACAAGGTCGAATTGATTGTTTCGGCAACAGGAAAACGCTTCGCAGCCGTTACCGGCAACCGTCACCCGGCAACCCAACCGGGTCAGCATTTTAGTCATAACCGTCTGGTTGACGGGATTATCTTCCGCCAATAAAACGGACAAATTAAAACGTTCCTCTTTTTCCCTGAAAGCAGACAGGTTGTGCCGCCGCACTCCCCCCATCGGCTTGTTTTCCCGAATCGATGTCCACGCCCTCACCGGCGTATCGCGCAAGGCATTCACCCGCATCGGCCGGACCAGCACCGCACTCACCCCATGCGGATCAATATTGCGCACCGTATTGCACTCATTTGCAGAAACAGACAACAAGACCAGAACCTTGCTCAAAGCCGGATTCTTCCGTAGCGCCGCCAGTAGTTCGCAACCGCCTCTATCATAAAATGCGCCGTCCATCAAAAGGGCATGAAACGGTTGTCCGGATACAGCCTCTTCCGTTAGAACCTGCAACACCCTCTCGGACTCACCTGTTTCAATCTGTGTAAATGCACCGAGCATCGAAGCGCGTTCGGAAAGAACTTCTGCAATGGCTGGATTACCGTCCCACAGTAAAATCCGAAATCCCTTCAGTTGCTCCGGCTCCGGTTCAAATGTCCGGCAGGGATCAGACACCACTAGCGGCAAAGCCACCCGGAATGTCGTACCTTTTGCTGATTCACTTTCCAAACGGATCTCACCGTTCATTAATGAAACAAGGCGCTTAGTGATCGCTAGCCCGAGACCAGTACCACCATATTGCCGCGTCGTCGACATATCTGCCTGCGCAAAATTATCAAAGATCTCATCCTGACGGTCAACGGCAATCCCGATGCCTGTATCCTCCACCTCGATGACAAGAAGTGACTTTTCATCGCAAACCTCATGCGACAAACGGATCAGGATATGGCCGCGTTCTGTGAACTTCACCGCGTTTGCCGCCAGATTCATCAGCACCTGTTTCAGGACCCCGGCATCTGCCTGCCACACCAGCGGCATATGGGCTTTAACCTGCACAGCAATCCCGACCGCGCAACTCGACAGCCGTGTGCCCACCACATCAACGACGTCTTCGGCCAGTTCAAGAATATCCACAGGCTCATCGTGCAACTCCATATGCCCGGCTTCGATTTTACTGAAGTCAAGAATATCCGTGATCAGCGTCAGCAGGCTGTCGGCTGATTTGCGCGCTGTCTGGCAATAGGTATACTGCTCATCCGTCAGAAGTGTCTGCAGCAGAAGCTCAGTCATCCCGATCACGCCATTCAGCGGCGTCCGGATTTCATGGCTCATATTGGCCAGAAATTCACTCTTGGCCTCACTGGCGTGTTCTGCATACCGCTTGGCCTGCAACAACTCCTGCTCTGTGCGGAACGACTCGGTCATGTCGCGACTAACGCCAACCACGCCGACAATCTTGCCGTCTTCATCCCGATATGCAGCCTTGTGCGTCTCAAGATACCGCGGCGATTTCCCCGGAAGACATAGCCATGCCTGCGTCCGGTAGGGACGTCCGTCCTCCAGAAGAAGCTTGTCCTCACCGCCGAATACTGCCGCAAGATCAGCCCCCAGCACCTCCGAAAAGGCTTTTCCAATCAGGTCATCAACCGCCACGCCGACGCTTCCGGCAAATGCAGGATTACATCCAAGAATCACCTCGGCACAATCTGTATAAAAAACCAGATCACTGATCGAATCCAACATTGAGTGCAACAACGACCGCTGTCGGCGAATCGCATTCTCAGCAATGGTACGATCCGTAATGTCTTTGAACGATTCGATGATTGCGCATAACGTCCCGCTATCATCAAAAATCGGAGTCGCGGTTAGAATGCAGTGATGCCTGACTTCTGCCCGGTCAATTTTGACAACATCTGCTTCATAGGTCTGACGGGTTCCTGCCAAGAAACGCCGCACGGTACAGGACTGCTTATGACAATGGCCTCCGTGGAACGCATCATAACAGTGCCTGCTGATCAGCTCGTGACGTGCATACCCGCTCAGACGGCAATAGGCATCATTACAATGCCTGATCACGCAATTGCGGTCAATCACACAGATTGCCTCGGACACAGTCCGGAACACCGTTTCAACATCAATCGGAAAATCCGGCATTACGTCATCGCCGTAAGGCTCATTCTCTGGCTGGAGTTCCTCTTCAGTCATGGCAGATTTCCTCAGGACAACTGCAATGCGCCGGACCAGACGTGCCAAACACCACTGTAATACAGGTTACCCCGCTTTTCTGATGGCGCAACATAAAACCGTTTTCACGCTTGCCTATTTCCTTGACAGCCGCATGATGATCGTTCAAACTACCTATTGAAAGATCCTTACCTTTACTTGACAAGAGGATGACTCCGCGGCACAACCAGCCGCATGGGCAGAGTAGGCAATACGTTAAGTCCTGTATGGAAAATCTCAGCATAGAATAGGAACGGACAATGACGGCTCTTCAAGACATGGCGACATTGTTGCGACGTCATTTTGCGGATCTGGTCGGCACCGCATTAAACACGGACTACAGTCCAGGTGCTGCCCCGGCCGTAACGCCAACAGGCGCGTCCAGTTTTCTTGTGCGCTTTCCTGTGCGCCATGAAGACCGTGACGGTGACTTTGTTGTCTGCTTTCCCACAGACAGCATGGAAACAATTCGTAGCCAATTCCTGCAAACCAATATCGGTGAAGTTCTGGGAAAAGACGCGAAAGATGAAGAAATTTTTCCGGAAATCGCAAACATTATCGTCGGGCATATCGCCGGACTGCTTGCAGAACACGGCAGCACGATCGAAATTATGGATCCGGGAACACCGGTTGGCAACTGGCCTGTCGGAATCTCCCAGATCGCCGCAGCCTCTGACGGCGACATGGGACAGCTTTACTGCGCCATGCGCTTTGCCGCTCCAGAGCCGGGAACGGTTCCCTTGCCAAAACATGCAATTGCCTCAAACGACGAAAACGCTCTTGAAGAGCCGGCAGGAGAAGAAGAGATGAAAACCCGCGTCTTGATTGTGGATGACTCATCGGTCATGCGAGCGTTCCTCAAACAGATTTTCACGGAAGCCGGTTACGAAGTCGCAGGTGTTGCCACCGATGGTGTCGAAGCAATCGAAATGTTCGAGTCCACGCAACCCGACCTGATGACACTGGACATCATCATGCCGAAGATGAAAGGCACTGAAGTCCTTGAAAAAATTCTCGCAAAATATCCCGACGCCAGCATCGTGATGGCAAGTTCGGTCAATGACGCACGCACGGTAATGAAGTGCCTGCGGATCGGAGCCAAACGCTATATCATCAAACCCTACGACCGTGACGCTGTGATCGCGGCCGCACAAAAAGCATTGGGTGTCGAATCGGCGGAGGAATAACACGTGTCTGCAGATGAAATGCAACAGTTCCTCGATATCTTCCTGCAGGAAAGCAGCGACCGGTTCGACGAGCTGAACACGGACCTGGTGAAACTGGAAACTGCCCCGTCTGACGAAGGCGTGCTCTACTCGATCCTGCGCCACGTGCACTCAATTAAGGGCAGCGCGGGGATGTTCGGGTTTGACAACCTCAAACGCGTCGCGCACCGCATGGAAGACCTGATGGAGTTGGCCCATGCCACGCCAGAGCGCGTCAACCGCAGTATCATGGATATTTTGTTTGAAGGCGCCGATATCCTGCAAGGCATGTTCAGCCGGATAACAGAAGGCAATCACTCTACCGAACTGACCCACCACGAAAACGCATTTCTGGAACATCTGGATGAAACGATCCTGCACTTCGGTTCCGGCGGCAATACACTGGAATCCCTCTCGCAGAAAATATTGGATGAGGTTGAAGACCTGCTGGATGCGCTTGAAGAACAATGGGACTCTTCAGCCTTGCGCGAAACAATGGCGCAAATGCGGAAATTCCTTTCTAAAACAGAATCAGGCGAACAGGAAACGGTTCCTGACCGGCTTTACCTTCTGGGCGAACAGGATGTTACCGGCGCCTTGGAGCGGCTTCAGAAGCGGATCGCACATGCAGAGCACGAAGCACTGTCTGACGAAGAATCGGTCCGGTTCTTTGAAGACATGACCCATGTACTTGATGCGGCTGACCAGTTGCAACTGCTGTCGATGGCAGATATGCTTGGGGAAGCACGCGAATCGATGAAGATGTTTTCGCAACTTGATCTTGATTTTGACCAGTTGCAAGCCGAATATTTCAAAGAAATCATTAACGAGATCATGCCGAATTGCCAGGTTCTGGAAACGCATGGCGATCCGGTTGCGGTCATCTCCGCCAAAGCTGCCGCGAAAGGCGAAATCATTCCGATTGCGGGCGAACCGGCAACAGACATCAGTGACTCCGCGCTACCTTCGCTTGGCATCCGCAAAACAGTCCGTATTGAAGAAAACAAAATCGACGCCTTCCTTGACAGTGTTGGCGAAATGATCATTCTGGGCGAAGCGTTTAACTATTTGGAAAAACGCTTGTCGGCAAGCGTCACGGGCAACCTCGACCTTCTGCGCGAATTCCGCACGACCAACAGCACATTCGGCACCCAGATCTTTGCCCTACAGGACGCGCTGATGAATGTCCGGCGTGTTGAAGTCCGTAATATCACCGGCAGCTTGAACCGGCTGGTACGTGACACGGCGCGCGAACTGGGCAAAGAAGTCAAGTTTATCGTTGACGGCGAATCGGCCGTTGTTGACAAAAGCATGCTTGACGACCTGAACACGTCAATTGTCCACGTCGTGCGTAACGCCATCGACCACGGCCTTGAATCCGGTGACGAACGCGTGCAGAGCGGTAAGCCCCTTGCAGGGCGCATCGAACTCAACGCCAAAAACGAAGATGGATTCCTGTTTATCGAAGTCAGCGACGACGGACGCGGAATCAACGCCGACCGTTTGCGCGCAAAGGCGGTCGAACATGGCTTACACTCACCAGAATCGGCCCGGGCACTGACCGATCAGGAAGCGATCCAGCTGGTTTTCCACAACGGCGTTTCCACAGCACAAGCGGTTTCCGACGTTTCCGGCCGAGGAGTCGGCATGAGCGCTGTCGCCGAAAATATCCGCAAGATGAGCGGCTCGATCGAAATCAGCAGCGTTCCGGGCAAAGGCACATCGATCACGCTCAAGATCCCGCTCTCGATCATGCTGTCTGTGATTGACGGGCTGGTGGTCAAGTGTTCCGACACAGGTTTTGTCATTCCGATCCGCCATGTGGTCGAGAGTTTCCATCCCGAACCCGGACAGTTCCATACGGTTCAGGGCAAAGGCGAGTGCGTCGTCCTGCGTGGCGAGTTGCATCCGCTCTTGCGCTTGGGCGACTACTTCCGTCTTCCGGGCAAGCGGATCAATCTGGCAGCTGAAAACGGAACACTGGAACCTGGCCGCGAAGGCGTCGGTATTCTGGTGCAGAACGGTAACGAAGATGTCTGCCTGTTTGTCGACTCGATTATCGACCACCAGCAGGTTGTGATCAAGAAGGTCGAAGGTCTGGAGAAGTTACCGGGCATTCTGGGCGGGTGTTTACTGGGCGACGGCACCATCGGGCTGGTGCTGAATGTCGAAGACATCACCCCCTGATCCTGTCAGCGACAGAAAAAAATGGCTCTCGTAATTCAGAACGGCGTCTGCCAGATTTCAGGTATGGCTTGACCGAATCAGGATCACCCTCAGGAAATCGTCGAATGATCACCATTGTCTTTTACGGCATCACAAAATCCGACCAACCCATAGATCTAACGTTTAGGATATCGAGTCCGGAGCGTGATGATGACGACGACTTTACTACAGAAGTCGAATATGCATCGGATCCTGCTCGCAAAATTTATGGGACAGATCCTCTACTATCCCTCGACCTTGCTGGTGTTTTCATTCGCGCGAATCTGCAGAACTTTATGCATCACGGCGGAAAAATCTACACCTCGCCGGAGCGCACGGATGAATCCCGTATCACAACCGATTACCTTGAGTTTTTCAACCGGTTGCATCTCGCCACCGATCATCTGCAAAACGAACTTCCGCCCGATCTATAAAGAACGTTTAAATACTCATTTCCGAAACTGCCCCGGCCGTTTTCCCATATGGCGCAGAAAGACATCGGAAAATGCGTGCGCTGAGGCGTAACCGACTTCGCTTGCGACTTCATCGACAAGAAGGTTTGTCGTCCGCAACCGCATCGCCGCATGTTCCATCCGCATCCGCGTCACCATCTGCATCGGCGCCTGCGAATACAGACGTTTTACCGTCCGGATAAAATGACCTTCCGACATATAAACCCGTGCAGACATTTCAGTAACGCTCCACGGCAACTGTAGCTGAGCACGAACCGCGTCCCACAGCGGAGTCAGCCTACGAAGTAGACATGCATCGGCGACCGGCATTTCGGGAAGAAGTTCTTTTTTTAGATAATGAAAAAGCGTCTGCGCCAGCAGACGGTTGCCCTCGTTTTCCGCCGTCGCCACAGCAAGCTGATCCGTCAGCAGGCGTTCGATAATCGCATGAATCAACTGCGTATTTTCCGCCTGCTGCCTGTACGGAAGACGGCCCTCAAGCGGCTTCCATACAGACTCAACGTGCAGGTGAAACCAGCATAACAATAACGGGACTGAACCAACCTGGAATTTCCGTGCATTTCCGCGTGGAACGACAAACAGGTCACCTGCACCGAATTTCATTTCATGATCACCACCCAGATATCGGGCGCGCCCCCGCACCAAAAAAAACGCCAGATGCGTCGACCCACCTTCATCGCCCCATGTCGATTGTGGCGGGCGCTGGTCTGTCCCGCACCCGACAATTTCGGCAGGCAACCGTGCCGTTTTTTGGCCTGATACCGATAACAACCTAACGCATGCTTCCGCGATCATATCATTTTTACGTACTTTTTTGCGAACCATACGTATTGCTCCGAATCGTTCTACAGGATATGTTACCAATACAAACAGCGCAATCGTATATCGTATCCGATTATGCCAGGAATGAAATAGTTTTAAATATCAAATTTACGTATTTAAGAGGATATGAGCCGTCGCCATCCTGAGCACAAGAGGCGAGTCATCGCAGACATCCCAAACATAAAAATGGAGAAGACCATGAAACAGAAACACAATGAAAGCTGGCCGGTTCTGCGCTCCTATGAAGGCCATCAGCTAAGCCGCGTCAAACTTCCGGTCGGCGGCATCGGCACCGGCACGGTCTCAATCAGCGGGCGGGGCGGGCTCGTGGATTGGGAAATCATGAATCGTCCGGCAAAACTTTTCGCACCGCCTCTGGTCACCTACAGCGGCGCCCCATTCTTCTGCCTGCGCGCCGAAAACAAACAAGGCGTTTATCAAAAAATGCTGGAAGGGCCGCTTTACGATTATGAATTTGAAGGAGGATGCGGCAGCCCCAACCGTTTGTCCGGCCTGCCACGATTTGACAACTGCCGCTTTGACGCAGCCTATCCATTTGGACAGGTCCACCTGTCTGACAAAAACTTCCCGCTTGCCGTACGCCTGCAGACTTTCAATCCGCTGATCCCCGGCGATGCGGAAAACAGCGGGCTTCCTGTCGTCGTTCTGCGCTACACACTTGAAAATAAAACTGCGCAGCCGGTGAAGGCAACGATTGCCGGTTCCTTGACAAACTATATCGGTTCACCCTACCTTGGCAGTGCCGAATACTTCCACTCGCAACCCGGCAGCAAGCCCAACCCTGACTTCAAAAACAAAAACACATTCAAGCAAAACCGTGGTTTGAAAGGTGTTTTTCTGGAGCCAGGAATCAAAGACAACAAGCACCACGCTTGGGGGACGATAGCGCTGACAACAACCTCGGCCGTCTCCGTTAGCTATCGAACCTCATGGAAGTATCGCCCGCGCACAGAGCCAATCATGGACTTTTGGGAAGACCTGCAAAAAAACGGGAAGCTGAAAAATATTGCCGCACATAAAGACGAAACGAACCCCGTTGCGACATTAGCAGCCAGCATCACCGTCCCGGCACGGTCACAGAAAACGGTGACATTCCTCTTGACCTGGGTCTTTCCGAATCGCGAACCATGGAACAATTCCGATCCGGAGAAAAACGTCAAACCCGAACAGCGCATGCTGACCAATTACTATGCAACCAAGTTCAAAGACGCGTGGGACGTTGCCGCAACGCTCGCACCGAAGCTATCCTGCCTTGAAAAGAAAACCATCGAGTTTGTCCACTCATTTCTTAATACCGATATACCGGACTCGATCAAGGAAGCGGCGCTCTTCAACCTGAGCACGCTGCGCACAGAAACATGCTTCCGCACCGCAGACGGACGGTTCTGGGGATGGGAAGGCATTAATGACAGCACCGGCTCCTGTTACGGAAATTGCACGCACGTATGGAACTACGAACTGGCAACCGCGTTTCTGTTTGGCGATCTTTCCCGCACCATGCGTGATACCGAGTTCACCAAAATGACAGATCAGAACGGCCTCATGTCATTCCGCTGCAGCTTGCCGCTGGGCAGCAAGCGATACGGCGCAGCCGCCGCAGACGGACAAATGGGCTGCATCATGAAACTCTACCGTGACTGGCAACTGTGCGGTGACGACAACCTGCTGACCGCACTCTGGGATCAAGCCAAAAACGCGCTGTCGTTCTGCTGGGTCAAAGGCGGATGGGATGCAGATCAGGACGGCGTCATGGAAGGGTGCCAGCACAACACGATGGACGTCGAATACTACGGTCCCAACCCGCAGATGCAACTCTGGTACCTCGGAGCCCTTCGCGCGGCAGAAGAGATGGCACGCTACCTCGGCGACGACGACTTTGCCGAAAAAGTCCGCACACTGTTTGAACAAGGAAGCGCATGGACAGACAAGAACCTTTTCAACGGGGAATACTACGAGCATATCATCTCAACCGACCGTAACGATATCTACAAAGGCCTGAACCCCGGATTCTGGTCACCGAACCAAAAAGACCCCGACCCATCGCACCTGCAACTCGGAGCAGGATGCCTGATCGACCAGCTGGTGGGACAATACATGTCCAGCGTCTGCGGGCTTGGCTATCTTGTAAAACCGGCTAATATCAAAAAGACGCTCAAGTCGATTCTGAAATACAACCGGCAAAAGGGCTTTAAAAACTTCTTCAATAACATGCGCCGCTATGCGCTTGACGACGAAACCGCACTGACGATGGCCAGCTATCCGCACGGCAACCGCCCGCCGTTTCCCTTCCCATATTTCACTGAAGTAATGACCGGATTTGAATACGTTGTCGGAGTCGGCTGCCTCTATGAAAGCTTGAACAAAGATGGGCTGGAAGTCTTTGCCGATATCCGCGCGCGCTACGACGGCACACGCCGCAGTCCTTTTGACGAAGCCGAATGCGGCCATCACTATGCCCGCGCAATGGCAAGCTGGGGAGGAGTTATCGCCTGGACAGGATTTCAATACTCAGGTGTCACCAACACAATGACAATCGCAGACCGCGACGGGCGGTTCTTCTGGTCAAACGGCGACGCGTACGGCACCTACTGCAAACGCGGCCGCAAATTTACGTTGCAGGTGTTAGGTGGCGCGATTCGCATTCAAACGCTGCACGTCGCCGGATCGGCGGCGGTTACCATCAATAAAACCATTCAATCCGGTAAAACAATCTCCTGCTCGCTTTAGCCGACGCGAATATAAAAATGCCGTAGTGTGCAATCGCATGCGCACTACGGCATTCATTCTCAATAAATCAAGTTGTACAACGCTGGCAAAAAAAATGGGACCGGCGCTCAGATCACTTTCAACTCTTTGAACTTGGCAACGATTGCTTCCGGCGCAAGAGGCTTTTTCAAAAATCCCGTCGCGCCCGCTTTCAACGCCAACACAAGCTGCTGTTTGTTGATATCCTGACTGGTCAGCAGAATAACCGGATCTTTCAGACTGTCAATCGCCTTCACGCTCTGCAGGAATTTCACGATATCCATATCCGGCAACTTGGATTCAACCAGTAGAATCGGAATCGCATTCGCCGGTGTTTTTTTCAACTCCCGCAGCGCCTCAGATGCTTTTTTCGCTTCGACAAAATTCTCAACGCCCTCTTTCTCCAGAACATTCTGGACCGACTTGCGCCCGGCAGTCGACGGGTCAATCAGAAACACAACCGTATTGCGCTCTTCGATGAGCTCACGGAATGACGCTTCAATCTGCTGCAGTTCATCATCCGAGTAACGTTTACCCACGCGCAACTCCCCTTATGGCGAACACATTATCAAGAACGACCTCTTATGCCTCGGCCGAAGGCTCTGCGCCTTCCTCAAGCGGCTGATCTGCGACCACGCCTTTTCCCGGCACATACGTCGCCGGACGCAATGTTCCGCGTTCAATATCCTCAATCATCGCGAGAGGCCCCTTGAACTCCGTCTTGAAATGCCGCATACAGGAACCGGTCCGGATAATCACATCCGGATAAAGATTATCCCAGACAATCACCTCTTTCACAGGCGACAGCGATGATGAATTTATAATCTCCCTGCGCTTGGCAGACAGCTCGTCATGCCGCTCTTTCTTTTTCAGGAACTCTTCAAAGATCCCCGCATACTCTGTTTTTTTCTCCGGCGGCAGCGCCTTGTACCGCGCGCGATCTCCAAAGAAAGTCGTCACCGGCTTGACCAGCGCCGTAATCTCATCATCCAGTTGCTGCATCTCTTCATCAATCGCCAGCAACTGATAGTTGATCCCCGGCTGAAGCGTCGTGTGCACACCCAACTCTGAACCGGCAACCTTTGTTTCAATCCCCAAAAGCGCGACGCAGTTTCCGCCGACAATCTTGCCTGCCTTGACCTTGCCCAGCGACCACACCCGGCTGTTGACCATATCGCGGGAAACCGTCATATCACCGGTTACGGTCAGTTGCGCCTGACTGACATACTTGGCCATCATCTGACCGCCTACGACAATCTCGGACTTGTCGCGACCGGCAATTCCACCGGAAGCATTCAGGAAATCTTCACACTCGATCCGGCTGGCGCCGATGATCCCGTAAATTTCCGCAGACTTGCAGCAGATTGCAAAATCATCCTGCACGCCGCCGTGAACAATCACATGTCCGTTAAACCGGATATTACCTGTTGCGAAATCAACATCGCCGGAGACTTCATAGACTGCGCTGACTGTCAGGACGGCATGCGTAAACAGGGGACGCCCCTGCTGGGTTGCATAATAAAACTTTTCGTCATCGTCGGCTTGCACCCCCTCGCCAGTGCGGAGGATCGCGGGTTTCCCTTTTTTGGCCTGCAACACTTTACCCGTCAACGAAAAACCATCTTCGCCTTCGGTCGGCGGAATGATCTCAGCAAGCAGGTCTCCTTCATTAACCATCACGATACTCACCGCCTCGCGATAGTCGACCGCCCCGGCCTCTGCCTGCTCTTCAGCCCGGTAGGATGCCTCACCACTGACGTCGACTTTAAAATCGATATGTCCGTGTTTGCCATGAATAGCGCGTTTTCCTTTGGCAATTACGATCTCAATACCGGACTGTTTGATCGCCGGCAATTTCACAAACGCACCGGCAATCGCAGCCGCATCAATCCCACGGCTGACCTTCTCCTCATTCAACGCAGACATAACCGCATCTTTACCACGGAATGAATTGGGGTGACGCGCACAAGAGACCAAACGGACTTCCAACTCGTCATGATCAATCTGCAGGTCGTAAGCCGGTTCTGTCCCCTCCGGAAGCGGTTCCAGTTGCGGGGCAGGACGCCGGTTAGCAGCCGCTGCAGGTGCATCCTCTGACTCCGCTTCTGCCGCGTCAGTTGACTCAGCCAGTGCTTGACCTTTCTGCGAACCATCGGTCAAATCAGTCCAACACAACGCAATGATCTCGCTGATTTCCTGCGCGCGCACCGGCTTGGCCATCACGCCGCAATTATGAAACGCCGCTTCTACTTTTTTCAGGTCGTCAAGACTGTAATTGCCACTGATCACAAAGATCGGCGTCGCTTTATGTTGCGGCATACTTCGTATTTGTTTGGCGACAAGAAGCCCGTTTCCGCCGGGAATTTTGATATCGGTAATACACAATCCAAAAGCCCGCGATTTCAGATGCTCCATCGCCTCCTGAACCGTAGCCGCAAAGACCGGCTCGATTTGCTTCGCTTTCAGGATCTGTCCGATGAGTTCGCGGATTTCCGGCTCGTCATCAACAACGAGTGCGGTTTTGGGTGCATCCGGAACCGGTGTGATTGCAGGCAGACTCATGCGGCACATTCCCCAGATCAGTGATCCAAAAGATATTGATAACAAAAAGAACCGCGAATCATCCTGACTGCCTCAGGCGCGGCATCCGGGAACCGGCGTAGACTCACTCAAGAAACACGATCTGTCCACTGCCCAATTGAATTGCTTCCCGGATGTAAGAATATGCAACAAACGCCATGGAAACAAGTATGAATTTGCACAGTTTACGGATTTTTCAGGAATTATATGAAACGGTTCTCGAACATAGACTGCAAGTTACCAGACAAAATCATGTTGAAACCGCCATTATTCATACAAACGGGACGTCACTGCAACAGTGGCGTCCCGTTTGTTCTTGAAAATACCGGTTCTGTTTATAGGTCTGTAATCGTAAACACAGGCGCACCGGCTTCTTTACTGGCGGCTTCCAGCTTCTCACGGCTGGCGATCACCGTGACCATCGGATTCTTCAGCCCGGGACGCAACACTTCCGCACTCGCGCGACGGATCTCGTCACCAGTCAGCGACAACAGGCGCTGGCGCAGCTCTTTGCGGAACGCCGGGGTTTCTTCTGCAAGGTAACGCGAAAGCGCAATCCCCGCGCTTGTTGCCGGACGCACCGGACGGTCAAGCCCTTTAACCGTACCGATAATCGCCTGCTCCAGATCGTCTTTTGATAGCGGCATTTCGTTTTCGATATAGTCGCATGCGCCTCTGTATGTCGCCAGCGTCGGCAGGATCACCGGATCGCGATAACTGGCAAAGCTGAATACCCCGCGCGGGCCTGCGTAGCTGGCACGCGCCCCGTATGCTCCACGCTTGACGCGAACCTCTTCCCACAAATATCCGTACGAGAGTTGTGTCATGAGTAAACCCAGCGCCATCGCAAGCGGGTGGGTCGATGACACCGCAGGCATCGCGCATGCAACATACGCAACGTCTGCAGGCATGGCAATCCCGTGCGCCGTCGCCGGTTTTTGCGGCACGTCAAACGAAAGGGCAGACGCTGCTTCGCCCAACCCACCCAGCATACCGCCAAGCCATGACTCGATTTTTCCGAATGCGTCATCCGGCGCGATTGTACTGGCAACCGTTCCGCCACGGCGGATCGCGTATGAATGAATCTGCTGCAGTTTTCCGATCAACTCATCAGCCAGCTTGTCATAGTCTTTCACCAGTGTATCAAGCATTGCGATCCGGCTGAGTCCGGTTACGGTTTCTGAAAGCGCACACGCGGGAGACAGGCTGGCCGCAGCATGTTGCGCCGCAAAAAGATGTCCCTGTTGCAACAGCGAGTCGCGCATCCCGATCCGGTTCTGCTGGACGATTTCGCGCAACCGTTCTTTATCGGTAAAGTCACACTTCAGCAGCCGCTTCTGCAGGATATCAAGCATCTTGTCCGCATTCTCGGCCAGCGCTCTGGTACTGACAATCAGGTACGGCCGCGGAGTCGCTGTGTCGATATGAGTCGTAACCACCCCGGGCGATGCCGAAATTCCGCCAGTCACTGCCGCCTCAAGCTCAGCCATCCGAGCGTAGTCCAAACCGTCAGCGCCCATCTGATGCAACGCTTCGCAATAAAGCGCCAGATACGGATATAACTCGTTTGGCAGCCCCGACAGATTAAACGCCACATGCAGATAGCACATGCCACCCGCCAGCAGATCCGTTTTTAGCAGCGTCTGACCGCTGACAGTCAACGACGACGTCGGCAACTCAATCGGCTCTTTCGGCACATCCGAGAGCGACAGACGCGGAAGCGTTGCCAGATTTTCCGGCGTATTCGGCGTGCTTTGCATCAGGGTCAACTCTTCATCCTCAACCGCGATACGCTTCTGTTCATCCGCACTCATTCCATCAAGCGTTTTCTTCATTTCTTCGGCAAAAGCTGCGTCTTCCCTCTCGCTCATGGCAGGGACGGGCAGGAAGGTCAGCTCGACGTAATGCGGATTCTGCAATAGCTCTTGTTGCATGATTTGTGCAAAAATTGCATGATTCTGTGCATAAGTTGCATGAAGTTCATCCAGATAATCGGCAATCCGCAGGTACCGCAGCGGGTCACCTTCATACACCCACGAACGGTACACTCGCTCCATCAGCCGCAACGGATATTCGCTGCCGATCTCACGGCTGGAGAGTGACAGGCGGTGGAAGGCGGCGGCAATTTTGTCTTCGTCCAGCCCGCGTTCGACTTCATCGCGAATCGTTTTGAACACAAGCTCGCGGATGGCACCGGCGCGGTCTGCTTCCGTACCCTTGAGCCCGACAGAGAAACAGGTTTGCCGCTCGTATTCGCTGAAACCGCTTTCGGTCAGATCCTCACCCAGACGCGAATCGATCAGCGCCTTCTGCAGAGGAGAAGCGGGATTGCCAAGCAGATAGTAATCCAGAATCCGCCACGCAAGCACACGCTCAGGGTCAGTCACTTCCGTGGTCATGAATGTCAGCGTGTACGCGGTTTTGCACTCGGTCTCTTCGTGTGAACCGATCGGATATGAAACGGTCGCGGACTTGGGAGAAGTCCACTTCGGCTGCAGCGGAATCGACGAATCGACATTGATTTTCGTATAACCGCCGAGGTGCTTATCCTGCAGAAACGCGGTGATTTTTTCCGGATGCACGCGACTGTAGACAAAGATGCGCGAATTCGACGGATGATAGAATGTTTCGTGAAACTTTTTAAACTCCGCGTACGTCAGCTGCGGAATCGACTTCGGGTCACCGCCGTAATCAAGACCGTAGATCGTTTCCGGATACAGGAGTTTTCCCTGCTCGCGACTGATGATCCCGTCGAGAGCCGAGTACACGCCTTTCATTTCATTATAGACGATCCCCTTGACGATCAGTTTTTTATCCTCACCCTCGCCTTCGAACGCGAAATGATGGCCTTCCTGCTTGAAGTGCTGTTCGGTGATCTTCGGCTTGAACACGGCATCAGCGTACACGTCGGCGAGATTGAAAAAGTCTTTCTCGTTCATGCTCGCGCACGGATAGACGGTGCGGTCGGGATACGTCATCGCGTTCAGGAACGTCGCCATACTGCATTTGAGCAACTCCACAAACGGATCCTTGACCGGATACTTCTCAGAGCCGCAGAGAACCGTGTGCTCAAGGATATGCGGCAGGCCCGTATCGTTAGGCGGCGGCGTACGCAGGCAGATCGAAAACAGGTTTTCTTCGTCTTCCGTATGCAGATGAAGAAGTTGCGCGCCCGTTGCGATATGCTCCATTTCATAAGCAAAACCGCCGAGAGCCGGAAGCTCTGTCACGCGGGTGATTTTGAAACCGTTCAGCGTATCATCAACCGAATAAATTGCTGCCATCAGATCCTCCCATTTTTCAAGATAGACTCATACCGTTCTGTCATTATCCGGAGTGCATCATGCAATGCAATGTAAAAGAATTCCGGCACGCGAAGTCGCTTCGGAAAAACAATAAAAACAGAGGCAACCGGAAAAACCGGCCGCCCCTGCGGGTGTTGACTTCTTCTTCGTTCGCGTCGGGAAAGACTCAGTCCCAAGCGTGACCGGCAGAACCCAGAACTTCAATGTTCTTGCGCTTGTAGAGTTCCTTCAGGCCGTCGCGTGCAGGGCCGAGGTACTTGCGCGGGTCGAACTCTTCCGGCTTCGTGGTGAAGACCTTGCGGATCGCAGCGGTCATCGCCAGACGTCCGTCGGAGTCGATGTTGATTTTGCAGACGGCGCTCTTAGCAGCAGCACGCAGCTGGTCTTCGCCGATGCCGATAGCATCCTTGAGCTTGCCGCCGTTTTCGTTGATGATCTTGACCAGATCCTGCGGAACCGAGCTGGAACCGTGCAGAACGATCGCGAAGCCCGGAATACGCTTTTCGATTTCAGCGAGGATGTCCAGACGGATCTTCGGGTTCTGACCCGGCTTGAACTTGAACGCGCCGTGGCTGGTACCGATGGAGATCGCGAGGCTGTCGACGTTGGTCTTCTTGACGAAGTCTTCAACCTGATCGGGTTCGGTATAGGTGTGGTGTTCAGCCGAAACGTCGTCTTCAACACCAGCCAGAACACCCAGCTCACCTTCAACGGTAACGTCAAACTGGTGGGCAAGGTCAACAACCTTCTTGGTTTCGTCGACGTTCTTGTCATACGGGTGGTGCGAGCCGTCGATCATGACGCTGGAGAAGCCGTATTCGATGCAGCTTTTGCAGATCTCGAAGTCGGAGCCGTGGTCGAGGTGCAGCGCAATCGGAATGTTCTTGCCGTTGTTGAGTTCCTTGGCGTATTCAACAGCGCCCTGAGCCATGTAACGCAGCAGGGTTTCGTTGGCGTACTTGCGTGCGCCGGAGCTGACCTGCAGGATGACCGGGCTTTCGGTTTCGGTACAAGCCTGGATAATCGCCTGCATCTGTTCCATGTTGTTGAAGTTGTAGGCAGGGATTGCATAACCGCCGGTGACCGCTTTCGCGAAAAGGTCACGGGTGTTGACAAGCCCCAGATCCTTATAACAAATTCCCATCTCCATCTCCTTTTTAATAGAACAATCCTGAATAGATTGCTTACACATTGCATAAACCTGTGCCAGTGTAGCGACGAACGCATTTGTACTCAAGTTTTTTTTATCGATAGCTGGCAGAACGTTCCGATTTCCGGTTCCGGGTGATTCCACGTAACTGCCACTCATCTCTGAAGATCTGAAATATATTCGGTCTTCTTCTGGTCACTGAAGACCTGAAAATCGCCTCACGAATCCATTCCTGCACCATTCCGACCTGCGCCGCAAGTCACTCCAAAGCTGTTATTATCTATGGAGAAAGAGGTTACAGTGGAATTGACCGGCGGACATTTTCGACAAGCGTTAGATCCAGATCTGCTGCTGCAATCGCCTCGCCCGCGTCTTTCGGGATTTCCACGACGATTTTTCCCCATGGATCGACAATCATCGAGTGACCGTGGCACTCTTTCTGCGGCGTGCAAAAACCAGCCTGCGCGGGAGCAACTACATACGACTGCATTTCAATCGCACGCGCCCGCAATAAAACCTCCCAGTGCGCCTGCCCCGTCTGCGCGGTGAATGCCGCAGGAACAAACATCACATTAGCACCGGCGCGACGGAGTTCTGCATAATGGGACGCAAAGCGGACGTCAAAACAGATCGACAGCCCCGCCGTCCACCCCTGCCCGAGCTTAGCCGTAACAAACGCGTCGCCCGCCACCAGAAACGCACTCTCCCGGTACGATTTTCCGGGAAGGTCAACATCAAACAGGTGGCGTTTGATATAACGGGCTGCGACTTCCCCTGCCGGATTCAGCAAGACAGACGTATTCTCGCACTTGCCACCCACCTCAGGTAGAAGCACAGACCCGAGAAGGATCTGGCAGCCAATTTCTTTTGCAAGCTGGGAAAAACGGGCGAGAACGCTTTGCCCATATTCATTCGCAACTGCGGCCATCTCATGATCAGGGCCGTAAAACACAAAATACTCAGGAAAACAAACAAGATCCGCACCGTTTGAAGCGGCCTGCCGGAAGAACCCCTCCGCACGCGACAGGTTCTCCGCAACATCCGCACCGGATCTCATCTGAACAAGAGCAACCCGCATGACGCCCCCCAAAAGAACCAACCCAACGACAGGAAAACTCATTTCATTATGACTACTCGTGCTGCTTTGTCAATGAAACGCCCACGCCTGCGAAAAGTCGGCACATGCGAAAAATCCATAATAGACTGCGCGCAGAAAAGCCGCTTGCGTTTTGAGCGGGTCCGGCTAATAATATATTGAACAGACAAAATACTTGATTCCGAATGAGTCCAAATTCCGAGTGACTCCAGACGAAACAACATGAGCAGGAAAAACACATGAGCGCTGAAACCGGTAACAGTACCACTGAATCCACGGCAAATAAATCCGATACCGCTGTCACTCGACCGGTCTTTCTGCCGCAGAAGTCGAAGAAGCTGCCGATCTGGATCAAGATCCCGGTCTTTCCGATCGCGCTGATCATGGGGATCATCATCGGCTCTGTCGCCGGTTGTCTCGTCGGGCTGTGTTTACTGCTGAGCTGGTGCCAAGACCAGTACGAACAGTTTTTTTATCCCGAGAAAAGCGAATCTGCTGACGCTGCCACCTCCTGAAACCGCACCTCACCCAGACAACCAAAACGCTCTCACCTGAAACAGGCCAGAGCGTTTTCTTTTTTCAATATTAGCGTAAGGTCTGCAAAAGACCGCCAAACGCCGTCTGATAACCGAATCTCACTGCTGATAACGGCTTTCGTATGTTTCAACCGGCGGTTCGATCTTCAGCGGCGCAGTTTCGATCGGCTTCAGTTCACCCGTCGGCTGTGCGCCCTCTGTTTCCGGTTCAACGACCCCAGCGGAATCGCCATCAGAAGGATGGGCCGTGGTTGCCGTTGACGTGCTTTTGTTTTCAAACGGGCTGTTCGGATCGATGACAGAGCCGCCATAATAGGGCGACGTGCGGCTGTTTGTCGAGGACACATCCGTGTCTTCGGTAAAGTCGTTGAAATGCGTCGGTGTCTTGACGACCCCGCTGGTGGTTGTGCCAAGCAGGTCGATCTGGTCGACGACGAGAATGTTTGCCTCCCACCCCGGCGCCAACTCAACACGGCCGCTGACCAGAACGCGTTTGTACTGATAGTCGGCGAGGTCATACTTTGCCGAGCGCAGCAGGAACATCACCTGTCCGCCCTTGACCAGACGATACGCCGCCGGACGCTGGCCGACAAAGCCGATATACTCGACCCAGCCGCTGTACTTACCCGGAACAGAAACATCTTCCTTCGGCATAGGCGTCAGAATCTCTTTTTTCTTCACCAGCATTGCCTGCTTTTCGGCTTCGGCATCGGCTTCGATCTCGGCGAGTTTTTTGTCCAGTTCATCCATTTCCTGGTCGACCGACTCGCGATACTGCTCAAGCTGTTTTTTCTCACGTTTTGCAATCTGCCGGTAAACATCAATCTTCGGCGATGTTTTCTTGGCTTCCGCTGCAACGTCTTTCAAACTTTTAGGCTTGTCCTTGCCCTTGTCCAAACTTGCCGACAGCGGTTCAGGTTCTGCCATCTGCACGTCACCAGAGTAACGGACATACTTGCCAAACACCCACGCGCGCGCACTCACCGGCGGCTGGATGCGGGCGTACTGGCCGCGGATACCGGTAACGGTAACAACGTCACCCGCTTCGACATAACCGACGACAGTACTTCCCGGCCATGACTTGAACCGCACCGTCACGCGGCTTCCCTTGATCGTGCGCTGAATGCCAAGCGCAGGGATTTCTACCGGTATCTCGCCATCGATATACTGCAGCGAAACGTACGCGGGCTGATTGCTCGGATATGCAATCTGGACCCAATCGCCGTTTTTGCCATAGACAGTCACCGGCGTGTCCGGATTCAGCGTCACGATGATCTCGTAGTTGGTGCTGTTACCGGTGCGGATATTGACGTTTCCTCCCACGATCCGGCCGGGGATACCACCCGCTGCACTTGTCGGGGTAAAGCCGGAACTCGTTGTCGAGGCAAAGGGATCATCTGAAGATGAAGTAGCGGAGTCTGCGGTTGAAGATGTCGGCCATCCGCTCGTAGCCGGCGCGATCGGCTCAGCAGCAGGTGTCGTTGTTGATGAGTCCGACCCGAACGGATCGACGATGTCGGTTGAATCCGTCGTCGACGAAGCAGCAGGCGCAACGGGCGAGGCAGAAGAGTCGGTCGTCGCCGCAGACGAGTCATCCATCGCAGCAGGCGGCGGCGGCATCGGCAGCAACTCGTCTTCGGTCAAAGCCACCCCCGCAGTAAAAACCGCAACTGTGAGACTTGCCGCAAACAGATTCCAAACCTTGCTGCCCATGTCAGCTCCTCCATCCGGCTTCACGCCGAAGCGCAAATAGCCCTGTTTTCATTTCTCTGTCGATCAAGCGGTTCAAACGCCGCCAACCATTACATTTTATCGCATTCCACCGGTTCGGAAACGACAAAATCCCGCCACAATCGGCGGTGCCGGTAGATACACTTGCCCAATTTATCGGCATCCTTTCAATCTTTTCTGTAATCTTTCTGCAGAAAACCCCCGTTCAACTTTAATCAGATAAGAATCACACACGTTTAGAATGATGCAAAATACCGATTGCGGGATCATTGATTCCGGGAAATTTTACACGAAAGAGTTCGCGGAAATATCGATCCCGTGAACAATATTAATGAAAAAACAGGATCACCCTACTGCGCGAAAGTCTGTTTTCCAACGACCCTATGAAATTGAAGCTCATGCTCAATGATGATACCCGCCGCAGTCGACACGAACGATTAATTCTCTACACAACAAGATATTACAGATTTAATTTCACCTATTGCAGAATATATTTCGCCTGCGAATTTACTGAGTTGTATGATAACAATAAGTGAAGGGGAGCAGCAGGCATGGATTTGTCAGTGGTACTGCGGGATATCGCCAATCGCCAATACGGCTATTTTTCTGCCAGCCAGGCAAACGATGCCGGTTATGGCAAAGAACTTCAGCATTACCATGCAATCAATGGAAACTGGCTGAAAATCGACCGCGGGCTGTTTCGACTCAAAGGATTTACAGATTGTGATGAAAGCGAATTTACCCGGTGGTCGTTGTGGGCGATGGGACGAAGTCGTGATCAGGTTTGTGCCGTCAGCCATGAAAGCGCACTGTATCATTACAAACTTTTGCATGAAAAACCGACTGCGATTCATTTGACGATTCTTATTCCACTGCGCCGAAAAAAAATTCCTCAAGGGTGTATTTGCCATTGTCAGGAACTCGCAGAAAATGAACTATTGCAGAAACAGGGATTTCATCTTACAACGCCTGTCCGGACACTCTCAGACATGAAGCCGGATCTGATCCTGAACCAAAAATGGGGTGAAACGGTGCGTCAGGCACGAGCGCGGTGCCTGCTGAGTGATCAGGAGATGAGAGATTTATTGTCGGATACCTATCGCATTCAATATGCAACGTTACCGGCGAGTGCAGAAAAAGGGGAGATCATGCCTGAATATGCAAATTCCGCGACGGGTTGGAAACATCCGGCCAATGCGCTTGCACCGTCGCGTCCGTATTCGCCCATCGCTTCTGAATTCAGACGCAATCCGGTGCACAGCCAGAAGGCGTTCACACTGGTCGAGATTCTGGTCGTCGTGTCGATCATCGCGATTCTTGCCATGCTGATGATGCCTGCGCTGCGCACCGCGCTTGACAGTTCGCGCGCGGTTTTCTGCGCTAACAACCTGAAGCAGTGGTGCTATATCATGAACCACTATGCCGAAGACTGGAAAGATCACTTCCCCGCCTCCAAGATTGGCCACTCCGTCATTAGTTCATGGTATGATGAAAACGACGTCATTGAAAGTTATGCGGCAATGAACAGTTACGCACGCCGCAAAGCATTTACCTGCCCCAACTGGCGGGGAGCAAAACAACAGGACTATGCACCAAGCTATTGCCTGTGGTATCCGGACATGTCAGGCGATTATTATGCGCCGCCGGTAAGTTACAGCCGCCGCCCGAGCAAACTGGTTCTGCTCTTTGACGCCCGGGCACAGTCAGAAACAGCGTTCTATACATGGCTGGCCAGCGGAAACAGTTCCTATACATGGACGATCAGTTGGGTGAACGGTCTGAAATCGATGGTGTATAACTCGGCAGCTGATCAGGGATGGTCAGACGCGTACCGCCACCCGAACCGGAGCTTCAATGCGGCGTTCTGGGATTCGCACGTTGCGCCGCTCAGGGAAGTGGATCTCACGGTTGACCCGACCCATGCAGCGCCGGACCGGGCCAAATAAATTCTTTACCGGGCGACGCCCCGGATGAACAAGGTGAAAAACAAGGCTTTGCATTCATTGACACCGGTCTGTGACCGGAGCGGGTGGCGCATGGCCTTTTCAATACTTGTCACGAAAACAGATTTTGCTTAAAACGGATCGCAGGAGATTGATCATGAAATTGAAAAGGATTACCAAGGCTCTCATTGTCATTGCGATGGCAAGTGCATCTCTGGCAAGTGCTGCAGCAGCGGAGTTGACGGCTGTTTCCAATAAACCGGCAAACAATACATTTATCAAAGGAGAGGTTCCGCAATTCACGTTTACCGGCATCGGCCTTCCTTCCGATAAACCAATAGCACTTGATATTCATGTCGTGGACGAGTTCGACAAAACAGTTGAAAAGAAGTCAATCAAACTGACAACCGACCAAAACGGAATCGCCAGCAATACCTATACTGCACCGGCCTCGCGCTACGGGTTTTATAAAATCAACGCATCCTTTTCCGACGGGACGACCGTTGCGGAACTCGGGAGTAAACCCGCCGGGTTTGTAACCTACTGCGTCGTGATGGATCCGTCCGAGCGCCGTGAGATCGCGCAGAAGGATGCGTTCTTTTTCACAATGGGCTGGTCGATGAGTGGAGATACGACAAACTATCTGGGCGGCCACTGGAACCTGACCGGCGCTGATTTTTACAAGTGGCGAGGCAACGAACCGAAATACTCGGGACAATTTGCCGAAACCCGCGCCAAATATAAAGCCGAAGGAAAACCCTACCGCCAATCGATCTACTCGTTCACAACCGGAACAGGCGAAAACCGCAAGCCGTGGAAAACGTATGAGTTTGTCTGGCTGTTTAATACGCCGGACTGGGCAATTGAAAAAGGGTCATATTCATATACAGCCGGAATCATGACGCCGGACGGAGAGAAGGCGTGGGTGCGTTACTGCCGTGATGCAGCGGCTGCGTACGCTGAAGACCATCCCGATGAAACCGAACACCTGTACCAGATTACATGGGAGCCGCACTACCCGTGGGGATTCAAGGGGACGGAAGAACAACTGATCCGGATCTATGAACTTGCCTATCCCGCACTGCACGAGGTTGACCCGAAGGCGGTTGTCGTAGGACCTACAGGCTCGCATTTTCATAACGACTGGCACGAGTCGCTGCTCAAGAAAGGACTGGGAAAATATCTCGACGGTTTTGCGATCCATCCGTACTGTGACCTTCCGGGCGAACGCAATAATCTGATACCGCTGATCCGGCAGTTAAAAGAAATCATCCGCAGGGAATGCGGGCGGGATCTTCCGTTGTACGGAACTGAGCAAGGCGGAATCTCGACCGAAGAGTATGGATTCGCTCTGGGGCAGGCGCAATGCGTTATCCGCGAGCACCTCATCATGCTGGGCGAGGGATATAAAACCAATCTCGCATTCCTGACCCATGATTACAGTAAAGAAGCTCCGTACGGATACTACTATAATACCGGCGACATCAAGCATGCGTTTATGACTAAACGCATCCAACCCAAACCTGCAGCACCTGCGTATGCAGCGCTGACATCCCTGTTTGACGGGTATAAAACGGCCGGGGCAATCGAATGGTTCGGAAAAACCACGCTGGGGTACAGCTATGAAATTGGTGATGACGTGCGTTTGGCATTGTGGGACTTTGGTGACGAGCCGCGTGAGATTACGATTCCTGTCGGACGTGAACAGGTGCGTGTGTCCGACTGGATGGGAAATATTAAAACGGTGTTGACTGCCGGGGGATTTCTGAAGCTGACTCTCGGAAAAGAACCGTGGTATATCCTCGACGTTTCGCCGAAGCTGTGGGGCTCGCATGCAGAACGGCCGCTGACGACAGACTCCGCTTCCGTCACGGCGTTTCCCGGCACAAAGACATCGGTACGGGGAAAAATTTCCGCACCTGCGAATCACCCTCTTGATGCAATGTTGACATTCACGCCGGACGCAGCGCTGGGACTGGCTGAAGTCAAACGGCAGGTCAACATTGCCGCAGGCGGATCAAGCGAATTTGACTTTGATGTCGAGGTTGCGAACACAATCAAAACCAGTGGCTATTCTGCAATCCTCTCGCTTGTTACAAAGGACGGGCATATTCTGGCCGGAGCGGGATCATCAATCAATGTCTCTGCCCCGCTGCAGATCGGAAATATTGTTCCCGCATTTTCCGCCGACGGCAAATCAAAACAGATTCACATGATCATGAACGACCATCAAGGCAACGGTATCCATGGAACCATTACAGGAAATCTGTCCGGGATTCCAGAAAGCGACCGGACGATGGAATTTTCAATCACACCGGGTCAGTCTGCACCGGTTGTTTTTGATTTTGGCGCGGTTGATACGATGCCGCAGCAGACCGTATCGGTTGACCTCAAAATTGCAACAAATACCGGGTTTAAGACAGAAGAGTCACAGCGGATTAACTTCATGGCCGCACCGTATGAGAAAAATCCGATCCGCTCTGCCGCTGATCTGTCGGGATGGAACACAATCCCTGCACTCACTCTAGCAGGTAGGGAATATATTTTACGTTCTCCGCAATTTTACGAAGGCGAACATGACCTTTCCGCAACGATGCGCTATGCTTGGGATGAGAAAAACCTGTACTACTGCTGTGTCGTAACCGATGACGCTTTCATGCAGGAATACACAGACTGGAATACATGGGACGGCGACTGTATTCAGCTTGATTTTGATTTGGACCCGTTCATGAAAGAAAGCCATTCCGGCAACACCCTCGCCGACAAGGAGAATGCACGCCGCTTCACCCAGATCAGCCTTGCGCTGACCAAGAGCGGAGTTCAGGCATACAGAACTCTCCCGTGCGCGCGCAAAGGACTGGCGACAGGATTAATCGCAGACACGGATATCGCGCTGGCCATTACGCGGAACGAAAACGAAAAACAAACTATCTATCAGGTCGCAATCCCGTGGACGACACTTGGTGCAGATCGCGCTCCTGAGTGCATCGGAATCGCAGCGGAAGTAAACGACCGCGACGAACCGACGCCAAAACCCCGAACCGATGTCAAAGGTCTGTGTCTCTTTCAAATTCATAAAACTGCCAATCACGGAGTCCTCAGCCTATGTCCTCCTGTAAAATAATCGTGTCGGTAGTTCTTCTTGCGGTCATTTCCGTCGCGGCGGTTTGCGGGGAAGAGACTGCGTCGGCAGTACACCTGCGGTTTTCCGGAATCCTGGGACAAAGCCAGCCTGCAGAGTCTGAGCCACTTTCCGAAATCGGAGTTGAAGGCGCGTTTACCAATCAGGATGGCACACTGTACCTCGTGGCCGGTGGTGCTGTGTATAACGCCGTGCGGCATCAGGAATCCGGTGCGTGGCAAGTTGAGCGAAAATCAGAACTGCCTGCAGTTGCGCGTCACTGCGAATGGGATGGAGCCGCAGCGTATGTGCTGGGAGTAGATTCTGCCATATACCGGTTTGCTCCCGGCAGCGAAGCGGCCACTTCAAAAGTGGAGACGATCTGCAAGCTCGAAACGCGCCCGTCAGCGATGGCGATCGTACCGATAACACAACAAAACAGCGGAATCGGAAACTGCGGAAAAATCCTGATCCTGCACGGAAACAACATCATCGGGTTCACCGAATTCGGACAGCCGTGCGGAAAACTGTTTACCTTGCCCTCCGATATCAAGGGTGCATGGAACAGTATCGGGATTGATCCTGAGTCTGGTGATCTGCTGGCAGGCGCAGGTTATCCTGACCGGATCGTCCGACGTTTTTCTGTTAACGGAGATGAAGTTAAAAATAAACGCTGGCCGATGCGGGTCACATGCGAGATGATGCAGACGACGCCGACCGAAACGTGGATCTGCCATGGATTGTTCGGATTCCATTCAGTCTGCGGCGGGACAAATTCCCCGAATAAAAACGAGATAGCGTTCATCAAAAATTACTGGACGCATCGTGCAACCGCAATCACACGGCTGAGTGATGGCAGCGTTTGCATCGCATCGTCACAAGGTGCCGTGTTTTTTGATCGGGACGGCAAGCCGCTGTCGCAACGGATCGGCGGCATCACCGGTATCCGGCAGATGGCGGTGGCGACTGACGGTACGCTTCTTGCCGTTTGTGAAGACAGCCATCGGGTTCTGCGATTGTCCATCAGTGACAAGCCCAACGCGCAACTCACGTGTAATTCATATGAACCGTGGTATGTTGGCGGCGGTTGGAAAGGGGGCTCGGGTGGGCTTGTCTGGGCGCGGACGGAGTTTCTTGTACTAGACCGCGTGCAAAATAAACTCTGGCGTTTTCATCCGACAAAAACAGGTTGGGCAGAAACCCCCTGGCAGTCTCTGACCAAGGAGAATACATTTACCGCGCCATCCGCGCTTGCAGCAGGCGATACGAACATCTGGGTGCTTGACGGATCGACTCTGTCTGAAATATCCTGTCAGAATTATGAAATCACCAACACATTTCCTCTCCCGCAGTGGAGGGATTCAACCGCGACGAAATTCATTGCCGCGTCAAACGACCGCCAGTTATTTGTAGCTTCGGAAAAGTCATTGATGGCGATTGACCATTCACCTGAGGGTGACTATGCTGAACGCTGGACATATGACGGCGGGTTTACGGCGATATCAGCATTAGCGTGTTCAGACGCATATGTTGTCGTGGTAGACTCTTCCGAAAACCAATTGTTTTTGCTGAACACAGAAACCGGTGCGGTTGAGGCGTCGACTGATTTGCTGCAGATCGCAGAGTCTATGCAGGCGGGTTGCGTTGCCTTGTATCGCAATTGGATTTTTCTGCATGACCAAACGGGCAAACGGATTCTCCGCTATAAAATCGAATCCGTGAAATCGTCACAATAAATCATCAGGAAGATTGACCATTTCATTGCTTACTGGGCAGCCGAAAATAAGCTGATGATCCGGCTGGCATATTCCTCTTCCACTCCTTCCACTCCAAACAGAACTGCCTGCGCCATACACAAAACGCACCCCATCACGTTAGCCAACAGTAAGTTACAGCAAATCCGTCATAGAATTTATTCTGCCGTCATATGCACTGGTGCCATTCGCCCCCACTTCGACTGAGGCAAAAAATCGGGCCGATTCATTTGACAAAGCAAGATTGACGGGTACTATACTAAACGTTTAGGTAAATGTTTAGGTTAATTCACAGGAATGGCGGCACATGGCAAAAGTAAAGCTGGTTGATATCGCTAAAAAATCCGGCGTCAGCATCGCTTCTGTTTCGGCGGCGCTCAATAACACGGCCGGAGTGAGTGCGGTAAAGAAAAAGAAGATTCTCAAGATCGCCAGCGATATGGGATATCAGCCCAGTCTTGCCGCGCGATTATTGAAGCGGAATCAGGTCGATGATATCGCACTGATCATCAATGACTATCCGGAAAAGATCGTCAGTTCGGCCACATATCAGACCATGACGGCCCTGTTTGTTCACGAGTGCCGCAGAGAAAAGTTGCGCTATCAGATCGAGTACACCAATCTGGATAAGGATGAAATTCCGTCTTCGGTTTCGGGGGGCTTGGTTGGCGGCGCATTGCATATGGGAGTGTTGGAACCGGCGCTGCGTGAATGGCTGCATCAGAATCGCGACTTTGTATTGGTGCAGGTGGATGAGCCGTATGATTACAATGTCGTTTTGGATGCAAACAGCGGGTTGCAGAAATCGGTGGAATATCTTTGCGCAAAAGGGCACCGGAAAATCGGGCTGATTCACGGCCCGTTTGAATTTTACACCCACGCGATTGCCCACAGCAGTTTCCTTCAACTGGTCGATGATTATCAGCTTGATATTCTGCCGGAATATATCCAGGGATTCGACAAGGGAAACGATCTGGATATCGTCAACGGTTCTTACGCGGCAGCAGAGAAAATGCTTTCATTGAAAAAGCCACCGACAGCGGTTATCTGCATGAATATCAGCACTGCACGCGCTGCGGTTTATCAGGCGTCGCTTCATGGAAAAATCGTTCCCCGCGATCTGAGTGTCATCGCGCATGGTGCTTTGCCTTGGGAGGCGGAGCAGTCATGCCCGGCGTTCTGTTCAGCCGAGCAGGATTGGGAAACGGCAATTACGCTTGCGATGAACATGATCCGCCGCCGGATCAGGGGACTGCTGACCGAGCCGCAAACCGAGACAGTCGAAATGCGGATGGTCAAGCGGTTGAGCGTCTGCGGCGTGAACCCTAAGATTTCAGGTTGATATCT
>QKHZ01000102.1 GCA_003249795.1 bacterium
TGACCGGATGGAGAAATCCGACATCGTGATCCTCACCGGGCATGGGGATATGGACACGGCGGTGGAGGCGTTGCGTTTAGGGGCGTATGACTTTTTAAGCAAGCCGATTAACGCGCAGGAGCTGATGGCGGTTGTCGAACGTGCTGCAGAGCACCAGTCGCTGCTGAGCGAAAACCGCGACCTGACAGTAAATTTTGAAAACGAAGTGCGTGCAGCAACACAAGTCTTTCATCGTGACTTGATGGAACTACGCAGCCGTGTACGCAAAGCAGCCGGAATAGGCAAGATCGTAACTCTAAGCAAAACGATGCGCGAGGTGTTGGAGCAGACGCGGCAGTATCATGACAACCCTGAAGTGCCGGTACTGATCGAAGGCGAGACCGGAACAGGAAAAGAGATTATCGCACGCCTGATCCATTTCGGCGAAAACGGCTCGGACGCACCGCTGGTTGATTTAAACTGCTCAGCCATCGCGCGCGAACTGTTTGATAGTGAACTGTTCGGATATGAACGCGGCGCGTTTACGGGTGGTGCGCAAGGTGGAGCTGCCGGGAAGTTGGAAGTCGCCGGAAATGGCACGCTGCTGCTGGATGAAGTCGGTGAAATTCCCCTGCATCTGCAGCCGAAGCTCTTGCGGGTCTTGCAGGAGAGAACGTATTATCGCGTCGGCGGAACGCGCAAGCGTCCGTTTGAGGCACGGATCATCTGCGCGACTAACCGCAATCTTGAAACAATGGTCGAGGAAGGGACGTTCCGGCGGGATCTGTACCATCGCCTTGCCGTCGGGCATATCAAGGTTCCGCCGCTGCGTAAGCGTACAGAAGAGATTGGTCCCTTGGCGCAATTGTTTCTGGAGAGGGAGTCAAAGCGCAAGAAGAAATCGTTTGAGCGGGTTTCGACTGACGCGATGGATCTGCTGACAAGTTACAAGTGGCCGGGTAATGTCCGTGAGCTTGAAAATGCAATCGAGCGCGCGGTGCTTGTAGGTGAGGGGACGGTCTTGCAGCTGTCGCATCTGGACTTTTTGCAGGCGCGGGTGATTGCAGACCAGACGCGAAATGGTGAGACTTATGCTGGAAGCGGTCAGTCGCTTTCTGGTCAAGCCGCTTCAGAAACAGAGCAGGAATCCGCAACGCTGGCGGAGAATCATTGGCAGGAGTTATCACTGCCGGATGAGGGACTGGATATCGAAAAATTATACAGTGCAATTGTGGAAAAAGCGCTGCACAAGTTTGACGGCAATAAAAGCAAAACCGCCGACTATCTGGGCATCAGCCGCTTTGCCCTCAAGCGTCGGTTGGAAAAAATGCCGGAGACCGGCAAGAAGGAGGATGAATGAACGTGGCTGGTAGACAAGCGCGTTTTTTGACGCTGACCAATGTGTTGTTGCTTGCGGCCGGAGTGTTTTTCAGCGGATGTTTTGGCACGACCTTCCGGATCGATCAGGCCAATGTCCTGCCGGATGAGAAAACGTATGAAGAACTGAAACCGGTCGGGAAAAAGAAAACCTACGCCGGCGAAGACAAGATCAAGCGCTATCTGGGAAGCTCCGGAAAATTGTTCTGCCAGTACGGAACAAGCAATATCTATGTCCGTGATTATGAAATGGGCAGTTCCAAGCAAACGCTGACGGTTGAGATCTATACACTCAAAAGCGATAAAAACGCCGCCGGATTGTTTCACTATCACCGCGGTCGGATTCTGCGCAATCAGGGCACGCCTGTCGACGCCGGTGTGGAAGGGGTTGTCGACACCTTCCGTGGCGGCAGAAATCTGTATTTTTACAAGCAGTTGACCTTTGTGAAAATCATCTACACCGGCAGCAAACCTGTGCCGGATTTGGTGCCGCTGGCAAAGTCGATTGCCAACGACATCTCCGGTGACAATTCGCCGCCGACCGGTGTTGAGCACCTGAATGTGGAAGGCGTTGACGCGGCTTCATGGAAGGTGTCGCCCGGGTATGTGTTTAACTATGAATTCCTGTCGACCGGGATTTTTGCGAAGGCACCCGGTGCCGGGCCTGTAGCGGAGGTATTTATCATAGGTTGTTTTGATGAGGGCGAAGCCAAACGCAGCGGGTCGGACTATCGTCTGTTTCTTCAGTTGAACGGCAAGGACTATACGATCAAGCACAAGAATTTCTCGCGGGTTGTCTGGTGGGGACAGGACCCAAAACAGGGGCGTGTGATCTGCACGGTACAGGACGAATTTCTGGTCGGGATTTTGCGCCCACAAACATATGAGACGGGTGAAGTGGTTCTCGACAGGATCGCTGACCATATTAAGGACGCGCCGCGTCTGCGCCGTCAGGAACGGAAAAAAGAAAAGGAAGAGGAACGAAACCGCAAGCGGGAGGAAGAAGCCGCAGCGGGTTCCAATAATTTAGGTAGTTCTGATGTTCCGGCAACTTCGAAGACGGTTAAGTCCGCAGAGGACGCGCATCAATTCAGCGTGACGATGCCTTCATCCGAATCGGCGGAATCATCGTCAGAAGAAAAAGAAAAAACAGAACCGGCAACGCCGTCAAACGGTAGCTCAGAGTCGAAATCAACACGCGATCTTTTACCGCCTCCTCCGCAATGAAGACGAACGAGCGGTCTCATTTTTACAAATCAAACGAAAGAGCCGGAGAATAACTTCCCCGGTTCATTTATTTTGAGCATTTAATAAAATGGATTACAGATATCGCTCTATCACGTGCTCTGTGAGACAATCATATTAGAATGATTCATGATTCTGCAGCGACGGGAACTGCCGTAATGCAGACAACAGGTCTTCAGGACGGAACGGTTTGAGCAGGACTTCGATTTGTTCCGACCGCTGTGGTTTTTCCTGCTCTGATGAGTAGAGGAAAACCAAAGGGGCTGCGGTTTTGCGCTGCAAAGTTCCAGCCAGTTCATCGCCCATCATGGGGCTGCGCAGAAGATCGACAATTACAGCGTCATATCGTCTTGCAGTCTGCAGGGCATTGAATAGTTCGTCGATATTGCCAACCTGCTCGGAAATAACCTCCTCCGCAAGCAAGACTTGTTGCAGCGCGCGTTGTGTCTCGGGAGAATCAACTGCCAGCAGGATCGACAGGCCTGTGCGGAATGTGGTATTGTGTTCCGGTTCATCTTCGGTTTTTTCAGCCAGAATCGGCAGGCGGATCTGGACAGTTGTACCGACGTTGAGTTCGGATTCAATCAGCATCCTGCCGCCGAAATCACGCACGAGCCGGTCAACCGCGGCAAGGCTGAGGCCGACACCGACATCCTGTTTTGTTGTATAAAACGGATCACGGATATGGGCAAGGATTTCCGGAGCCATCCCGCGGCCGGTATCACGGATTTCGATGATCGCTTCATTGTCCTCGACATGGCCGCTGAGATAGGCCCGCCCACCGGTTCCGCGCATGGATTCGCGCGCGTTGGACAAGACCTGCAGCATGGCCTGAATCAGCTGGAACTCGTCGGCCATGGTCTGTACCTGATTGAGTCCGGCGAAATCACAGACAAGGGTGACACCGTGTTTTAAAGCGGCGGCGTCAAACATCGCCAGTGCGCCGAAGACGACGTTACGCAGAATAACGGGGCGCTTTGTGATGTGATAATCACCGGCAAGCATGATCAGTTGTCGCGCCAGTTCACACATCCGCTCCTGCACAAGTTCCAGATTGCGCAGGTGGGAAAGCGTCTGGCGATTGGTGATTCCGTCACGGGTCAGGTGTAGGAAACCGAGACCTGCGGTCAGAAGGTTATTGAAATTGTGGGCAACTCCGAGAACGAAGGTCTGGATAAAGTCAGACTTCTCCTGTTCCTGCTTTGCACGGAGTTGCTTCGTTTCCCGCTTTGCCGCAGTGCGCAGGCGAAGGTGCATCAATATCCGTGCGCGAAGTTCTTCGACAATAAATGGCTTGTGCAGGAAATCGACGGCTCCCGCTTTAAACCCGTTGATCCGGAGTTGAACATCATTGCGCGAAGAAGTCAGAAAAACAAGGGTGTCAATGGCCTGTTCTCCCTGAACGAGTTCCTGACAGACTTGCAGCCCTTCATCGGGAATTTCCGGATCGAGGTCGAGGATAATCAAGTCAGGACGGTGGCGCAGTGCTTCATCGATGCCTTCAGCGCAGGAGCCGGTTTCAAGAACATAGCACCCGAGTGGCGAGATGGCTTTACTGATGATATGACGAAACGGCGCTTCCGGGTCAATGACAAGAACTGTCTGCCCCAGATCGGCATCCATATTGTCTTCCCCCTCTGTTAGAAAATGATTCTTTTCCACAGTATTGCCAGACAATAATTAAGTATGGCCGATTTCACAAGACATGCAAGCCAAATCACGGGGTTTTATATACTCATTATGTATTTCCAAATGGGGTGTAATAAAAAACGGCAAGAGAAATTTTCTCCTGCCGCTTGAGTGATTTAGATTGAGTCAAAAACCCGTATTTTCCTGTCCGGTTTCTGCACGAGAGTATAAATAAAAAATTCAGGCAGATTAACGCGAATGAAAAATATCACGCGCTGACGATCCGCGTCACTTCTTCGCGGGTGATATCACTCCAGTCGCGACGGCGCAATGATGCTGCAACAAACGCTTCGTCTTTATAACGGGTAAAGAGCTGGCGGATCATCTCAGTACGGACTTCCGCTTCGGGAATTCCGGAAGCGCGGGCAACGGCTTCAGTACGGTTTTCATTTGCTGCCAGACTTTCAGCAACAACCTTTGTCAGCTGCTCCGCAGAAACTCCAGGTCGTTCAATCTCCAGGTCTTCCGCTTCTTCTGCTTCCATCTCGAGGTCTTCTGCCACTTGCGGTGCAGGCGCTGGAGCGGGTGCTGGGGCTGGCGCTACAGCAGTAGCTGCGGCAACCGGAGCGGGTCTTGCAGCCGGAGCCGGTTGTGAGGGTTGGGCGGGTGCATTACCTTCCGGCACAGCCTTTGACAGTTCTTTTGGATCAGCCGGTGAGCCGTGGACGTAGGAGCCGTCTTCACCGAAGAGGTCAAGCGTCCGGACAAATGACCGGGCCTCTTCTGCATTACGGAGGTTAAAGGCCGTGACAGCCTTGATCCCGCCGTTAGGAACCTGTTTGATATCGGCGCCGATCAGACGCAGTTCGTTAAACGGCAAGCGTGCGCATTCGCCATAGGTGAAGGTGATGGCGACTTCAAACGTACCGCCGCGTTTATCGGTAATGACAACTTTGCTCATGCGCGCTCCTTTATTATGGTTGTGGCAAAAGCTTCTGCCACGTCTGATTTTGACAAGGTCTGCAGCCCCGAAGGACACAGCCGTAAGAACAGATTTGTATAAAATAATAATAACGATTCTGTTTCTGTTAATGATCGGGATTTACCGCATAAAAGTCAAGCCCTGCACGCATTTCACTTTCAGGGAATTTTCGCAGCAAAATTTGCGTATATCTCCGGGTTTAGGCTGATTTCAAGGCATTACCTGAGTCTTTACACAGAGTTAGCGGGAAAAAATGATCGAAAAGCGGGACAGAAGTCGCTTGAAAAATCGAAACATTTGGCTAGAATCATTCGTTCTGACCGGTGCTTATGTCGATAGCGGCATATCGTGGGCTCGGAAGACAGCAATTCTGATCAGGAAAAAGCGCCAACGTGGCTCAGTTGGTAGAGCAGCGCTTTCGTAAAGCGCAGGTCGCCGGTTCGAGTCCGGCCGTTGGCTCCAGAGATACAGGCGCAACCCGGAGACGGGTTGCGTTTTTTGTTTTGCCGCTGGCGGGTTCATGCTAAACTCTCTTTGAAAATTTTCTTGTCCACCTTGCAGGCGGCTGGTTGCCGCAAACATTAACGCAAAAGAAGCAGCATTTGTTTTAACGACAATGTCCGCCGCGCAAGTAGACAATGCGATGAGAATTTTAAAGAAGTAATCGTCAGGAAAACGAATGCGATTTCATGACCGCGCTGCGGCAAGCAAAAAAACGGCAAACAAAAATAGGAGGTGGGTAATGAGCTTTCTGGATCTTGAAAATAAAACCGTTCTCATTGCAGGTGTGGCGAATAAAAAAAGTGTCGCGTCCCACATCGCCGGCGTTTTATTGGATGAAGGCGCAAAGCTTATTTTGACGGTAAAAGATGAAACGCATCAGAAACAGGCGGCAAAGCTGTTTCCGCAGGCAGAGACATTCTTGTGTGATGTGGAGAAACAGGAAGAGATCGAATCCTTTGCCGAGCAGATCAAATCACGCGGGATAATACTGAACGGTTTTGTGCATTCACTCGCGTTTGCCAACTACTCGCGCGGTCTTGTGCCGTTTCATGAAACGGTGCGCGAAGATTTTTTGCAGGCGGTGAATATCTCATGTTTTTCGCTGACGGCGATGACGGGTGCGCTGAAAGAGTCGTTTGCAGATGACGCGTCTGTGGTGACGATCTCGATCAGTACGACCAGCATGGCATCGGAGAGTTACGGCTACATGGCTCCGATCAAGGCGGCTCTGGATTCGTCGGTGTGTTTTCTTGCGAAGAGTTTTTCGGCATTCTCTCGCGTGCGGTTTAACGCAGTTTGTGCGGGACTGCTCAAGACCAGCGCGTCTGCGGGAATCCCCGGGTATGTCGACAATTATCTGTATGCGGAAAAAGCGACGTTGCGCAAAGAGTCGCTGAAGACCGAAGAAGTGGCCAATGCCGCCGTATTTTTATTAAGTTCACGCGCAAGCGGAATCAACACCCAGCGCATCGTGATTGACGCAGGCATGTCGACCAATTATTTTGACCGCGAGATCGTGCAGGCTGCGATGCGGATGGATTGATCTGTTTTGCATGAATTGGCGATAGTAATAATAAAAACTGTGTGAGCCTCTGCAGAGATGCAGGGGCTTTTTTATCAGGTGATTTCTTGTGTGTGCGGACAGTTACAGATTCTGCAAGTTCGGACAAAATAAGATGAATAGCAGAAATCGTGTTACGCCGAAAAAAATAAACTGTAAGCAGTGACGGACTGCGCTTTATGATAAGCATATACGTTGATAAATCTTTCGGGCAAAACGTGTAACTTGAAAATAAAGCATGAAGCAAACGTGATCCAACACATAACGTTGGCAATGAGTTGCTGCACCCATTATACCCAAAGTTGAAAAGAAGTTTCATATGATGCCAAATTTTATAACGACCACATTTTACGCAATAGCTCCTGATGGGAGTAATATTGATTTGGAAATACAAATCAATGTACCCCAAAAGAACAACAAAGGAGATTATATCACAAAAATCAATCTTTCTGGAAACAGACCACCTAGCTTAGACCTTGATTGTGATGTAACAGGAGGAGATCCAATTCAATCCTTATTAATTGCTATAGGGTTTGTTAAAAATCGTTTACAGATTTTTGAACAAAAGGGAGGACAATTGTTTGTTAATTCTCTCCGCACAGAGGAATCTCAATATAGTGCTGATATCTGGATTATGCCAGACCAAGTTCCATTTGGCGTTTCTGATAAAGTGAAACACCTGTTGCAAGACTGAGCTGCATGAGAGCTGAAAAAACCAGCGCTTGTGTAAAGGAGGGATCATGGCTTTCAGCGTATCGTTCAGGTCGCCTGAAGACAGTTTCCTTTCTTGACCAGGAAATTGAATGAGGGGAATTATTTCACCATCTTGTAAGGAACTTTTCAATCTTTAATTCGCCTGATGCAAAAAACAGCGGAAAAAGGAGTTATCATGATAACACATACATTAGGGTTTCCCCGGATTGGTAAGCACCGTGAGTTGAAAAAAGCCGTAGAGGCATATTGGAAAAAAACGATTTCGGAAAATGAATTGCAACAGACCGCGGCTGAACTGCGCAAACAACACTGGCAGTGGCAAAAGGAAGCAGGGCTTGACCTGATTCCTGTCGGTGATTTTTCATTTTATGATTCGATGCTCGATATGATCGCAACGTTAGGCGCATTGCCGTCACGGTTTGGCAGCTCCGGTGAGAATGGCGTCGGGCTTGAGCAGTTGTTCAGGATGGCACGCGGCGGCGCGGAACATGCGGCCGGTTGTTCCTGCGGCTGCAGTGCGAGACCCGCATCAGCGATGGAGATGACAAAGTGGTTTGATACGAATTATCATTACATTGTTCCCGAACTGGATAGCGATCAGACATTCCGGTTGTCGTCAGACAAACTGGTCAAAGAGTTGACTGAGGCAAAAGGCGTAGGAGTTTTGGCAGAATCGGCGAAAGCAGTCATGCCGGGGCCGATTACGTTTTTGAGTTTGGCCAAAGGTGAGAACCGCTGGAAACATGCCGACGAGATCGCCGGTGTGTATGCGAATTTGCTGGAAAGTTGCGCAGGCTTGTGCGGATGGGTGCAGTTGGATGAACCGGTGCTGGTGACGGATCTTGAGGCGGAGGCGCAAGCGGCGTTTCTGCCAGTCTATGCACGGATTGCCGAAGCGGCAAAACGCGTCGGGATCAAGTTGATGGTTGCCACCTATTTTGGGGCTCTGAATGATAACGCGGAATTAGCGTGCAAGTTGCCGGTCGACGGTCTTCATATCGATCTTTGCCGCGGCGCGGATCAACTGGATAATCTTTTGCAGATGATTCCGGATGCGATGGTGCTTTCACTCGGTTTGGTTGATGGGCGTAATATCTGGCGCGCGCGGATTGATGACGCTGCGGTGACGGTGAAAAAAGCAGTGGCTCGGTTGGGTGAGGAGCGCGTTTGGATCGGTTCGTCCTGTTCGTTGCAGCATGTGCCGGTGGATTTGGAAGAAGAGAAAAAACTTGACCCGACGATCCGTTCATGGATGGCGTACGCAAAACAGAAATGCCGTGAAATCAAGTTGGTTGCTGACGCAGCAGGCGGATACGCAGATGAAGAAGAACTTGCCCAAAATCGCGCCGCACATAGAAGCCGCGCAACGCATGAAGCGGTTGTCTGTCAAGCGGTGCGAGACAGGATCGCAGCGGTTACGCCGGAGATGGCAAAACGCGCGTCGGCGTATCCTGAGCGAAAAAAGGCGCAGCAGTCGTGGCTAAAACTGCCATTGCTTCCGACGACGACGATCGGGTCTTTTCCGCAGACAGCGGAGCTTCGCAAAACCCGCAGCAAATTCCGTAGCGGTGAATTGAGCGCGGCGCAGTATGACGACGAGTTAAAAACCTATATCGATGACGTTATCGCAAAACAGGAAACATTGGGGCTTGATGTCTTTGTCCACGGCGAGCCGGAGCGGACAGACATGGTTGAGTACTTCGGCATGCAGATGGATGGATTTTGTTTTACTGAAAACGGATGGGTGCAGAGCTACGGCAGCCGCTGCGTGAAGCCGCCGGTCATTTACGGTGACGTGTCGCGTCCGAAACCGATGACGGTTGATTGGATCAAATATGCGGAGTCAAAAACAAAGAAGCCGATGAAAGGGATGTTGACCGGGCCGGTTACAATTTTATGCTGGAGCTTTGTGCGCGATGACTTGACACGGGAAGAGGTCTGCAGGCAGCTGGCGCTTGCGGTGCGGGATGAAGTCGCTGATCTTGCTGAGGCCGGCATTAAAATGATCCAGATTGACGAAGCGGCACTACGGGAAGGATTGCCGCTGCGGAAAAACGAATGGAATGCATATCTGTCGTGGGCGGTCGAGAGTTTTCGGATTGCAACCAGTGGGATCGGTAATGACGTACAGATTCATACGCACATGTGTTACAGCGAGTTCAACCAGATTGCCGAGTGGATCGCGAAGATGGATGCGGATGTGATCAGTATCGAAGCCAGCCGCAGCAAGATGGAGCTGCTTGACGCGTTCAAGGAGTTTGCGTATCCGAATGAGATCGGCCCCGGCGTGTATGACATCCACAGCCCTCGTGTGCCGTCAGTGGAGGAGATGGTGCAACTTCTTGAGAAGGCACTGGAAGTGATTCCACCGGAGCGGTTGTGGGTCAATCCTGACTGCGGGTTAAAGACGCGTGCGTGGCCGGAGACGCTGGAGAGTCTGAAAAATATGGTTGTGGCAGCCGCACAGGTTCGTGAGAGGCTCAGCGTTTGCAAATAGTTCGCAATCAGAAGAGATAAAAATGTATCGGCGATGGGAAGTGTGTCAGGGCAGGGATCAGTCGGTACGAAAAGGGTTTCCCGAAGTTCGGGAAACCCTTTGTTTATGAATGGATCTGTTTTGTCAAAAATCAGTTGCCTGCACCCGGAAGCGGCGGAAGGCAGACGCGGAAACGAGCCACCGGACTTTCGTTTTTCACCGGTTCGACCTTTGGCGTATTCGTTGCCATTGCGGTTTGCACGGCAGATATTTCGACTTCATTTTTCGGCAAGCTGGCAGGTTTACAGGCTGCGATTTCTTCTTGAGCTACCGGTTCATTTTTACTTGGGCTGAGTGCCTGAACGTCTTGAGCCGGTGAGGATGTTTGAACTGCAGTAGGTTGTGTTTGAGCCTGAGCCTGTGCGGTTGTGGATTCGCTGCCGATTCGTTTTGACCCGCGGCTAATGCGGATGTCAAGGCTGCTGAGAACACCCCAGAGGATGCAGCCGATAATCAAAACGACAATGAACGGGAACGCGGATTTTTTGGCCGACCAGCGGTGGCGTAGGCGAACCGGTTGCGGTTGCACAGGCTGTTCAGTTGACGGTGCCTGTTGCGCTTGTGTTTCGGCGATGTCCGATTCTTCCTGCAGTTGCTGCACGGCAACGACCTGCGGATTATTTGCTACCGCTTTACGGATCATCGCCTGTTCAGCAGAGACTTCTTCGGCATGCTGGATCTGGCGCGTGGTATGAACCGAGCTGACCAGCCGCGCTGCCGGGAGGATTGGTTGCGCAATCTCTTCTTCCTCAATCAACCGAGCGCGTTCAAACTCCGACTTCTGTTTGGCAGCAGTTGCGGCTTCAGCGTTCTGAGCGGCTTGGCGTGAGAGGCGTTCGCGCTCCTGACGGATGGTCTGGATTTCGCTTTCGGCTTCGTCCAGTTCAAGACGTGCTTGGCGAGCCTGTTCGAGTGCTGTATTCAGAACAGTCGTCATCTGCGATTTTGCGTCCTGATTGTGTTTCAGTTCATCCTGAAGGACTTCGAGTTCTTCGCGCAGTCGGCGGTTGTCTTTGATACTCTTCTGCAACTCTTCGATTGCTCGGTCTTTTTTCGCGCGCGTTCCCTGCAATTCGCCTTGTAATTCTGCGATACGGGTGGCGTCTTTTTCGCGGTTCTGCTTAAGCAGTTCAAGCTCTTTCATGAGTTGTGTTTTGGCAGACAGGTGTTGCGCTTCGGTTGTGATCAGCGTGTTCTGTTGTTTCTTCTGCTCGTCTTTAGCGAGTTCTATCTGGCTTTGCAGACCCAACAGTTCCGTTTCATGCGTCCGTTCGCGCTGGCGGAGAGCGTCTTGTGTTTTTTCCAGTTTTTCGCGCTCAGCGGCGAGTTCTTTCTGCAGTGCCGCAAATTCATCGCGGATGCGGGCGGCGTCTGACTGTGACTGCGCCATCTCTGCTTTCAGGCGGTTTGCACTGACATTCATTTGCGCGTCGCGTGCGCAGGCATTGCTTTCCATCTCCTGCATGTCGGCCTGCGCTTTTTTCAGGCGAGCGCGGACGTCGCGAAGTTCAGCGGCCAGTTTGGATTTTTCTTCTTCAACGCGGCTGATTTCAGTTCCGGCGCGAGCGCGTTCGTCTTCAAGCTGTTTCTGAAATTCCTGTTCAAGGTTCTGCACGTTTTGCTTTTGGCGCGAGAGTGAGTTTTTCAGTTCCTGAATCTGCCGGCGGGCGTCGTCAACGTCTTCTAGCGCACGCAGCAGGTTCTGCTGAACCTGGTCGCGCTCATCGGCGGCAAGCCGTGCGCGTTCTTCTTGCTTTTCGCAGAGTTCGGCGAGGTGGATCGTATCCGCCCGCAGTTCTTCGAGATCTTTATGTTCGCGGCATTTTTCTCGTTCAAGTTTATACGCGAGTTCTTCCGCGCGCAGTTTCGATTTGTTTGACAGTTCCAGCGCATAGTCGCGCTCGGCGACCAGATCATCGCGGTCTTTATCCAGAGTATTCACCCGGTCCTGCCAGTAAGTCAGCGTCACTTCCGCATGGCGCAGGCAGCGGCGGGCTTCGTCCAGTTCGTGACGGATGTCGTTGACTTCGCGGCGGGCGGTGTCGACGGCGTCTTTCAGCGAGAAGTCGATAACGTGGTTTTTCTGCATCTGTTCCTCCGCGACAGCTTCGGCACGACTGACGGCAGACTCGGCTTGTTCAGCGGCAAAACCGATAGCGTCGTCGGCGACACGGATCTCTTCGAAGATCGCGCTTTCCAGAACGATGGAGCTATCGTCTTCCAAATCGATGACATCACTCTCCGAGTCCAGACTTTTTTCAGACGAAGGGATGCGGAAAATTCTCTCACACTGTTTGCAGCGTGCTTTTTTCCCCGCCAGTTCTTCCGAAAACTCGAATTCCTTGCCGCATTCGCAAGTGTAGTTCATCGCTGATCCCTCTCTGCCATTTGTCTGCCGGTTTTTCGTATTTCCGGCGCTCCATCAAGACAAGCCCACGGTAGAACTTGTGGCTTTTCAATGTTATCGGCCGTAATTGGGGTCAATCTTTAATGAATCTACAAATACTACTCCTTGATAAATATGGAGTTGTGCGATTTAAACGAAAAAAGTTGAAAAGATTGGCAGGGAAAACCCAGTCGATGCGGAAAATATTATCGGATGTTGCGGAATTGTAAGATGAAGGAGCCAAAGGGTCATGGAGTCACGGAATCAAGCCGGGCGATTAATGCGATGAAAAGAAAATCAAGCGCGGGCTGTCCACCAGATCTTGAGGCCGTCGTAGGCGGGCGCCATCGATTCGGGCAATTCCTGACACAGGCGCTCGTGGATAAAGTCGTGATTCATGTGGGTGAAGTAGGTTTGCTCCGCACCGATTCGTCGGGCGGCGTCGATCGCGGCGTCCAGATGAAAATGGGTGGAGTGCGGCAGGTAGCGCACCGCGTCGACGATCAGGGTTTTCAGTCCTTTTAATAAGGAAAAGGTTTCGTCCGGAATTTTGCTGACATCGGAGATGTAGGCGCAGTCGCCGAAGCGGTAGCCGTAAATCGGCAAGATTCCGTGCATCACAGGCAGCGGCGTTACGCGCAAGCCGAACAAGTCGAAATCGTTTTCAACCGGATAGAGATCAACTTTCGGCAGTCCCCCGCCTTTCTGGATCGACTCCCAGATATACGCGTAGTGCTTGCGTATCCACTCCAGCGCGTTGGGTGGGCCATAAATCGGAATCGAAATCTTGTGCAGAAAGCAGAAAGGGCGAACGTCGTCGAGGCCGTGGATATGGTCGGCGTGGTTGTGGGTCACGAGTACCGCGTCCAGCCGCATGATCTTTTCGCGCAGCAGTTGCAGACGGAACTCCGGCGTCGTATCGATCACGGCGGTACGCGCGATCTGTTCGGGTTGATCGGGCTGGTTAAGCGAATCGTTTTCAGCGGAAGCGTCAGGAATCGGTTCATGCCATTGCATAAGAACACTCGAGCGCATCCGGTTGTCACGCGGATCGGTCGAGCGGCACGCCGGACATGAACAGCCGACCATCGGAACGCCGACGCTGGTACCGGTTCCAAGAAATGTCAGCGTACCGTGGATTGCGGCGGTTACGTTGGAGTGGTGGTTTGTGTCTGCCGAACCGGTTGTCATGATTGCGCCTGATATATTCCGTCTTGATTCCGTTTATTTGAGAACGTCTTTGATAATTTCATTCGGACAGCCGATCGAGGCAAGAAACAGTTTTCCGCATGAGTCCGGATTTTTAAGCAGCCCTGTTTTGACTGCGGCGAAGGTGACTGTTCTGTCTGCGCGGATACTGATGCCCATCGTCTGGCCGCTGTCGCCGTTTATGCCGCTGGGGATGTCGAGCGCAAGCACCGGTATGCCGGCCTCATTGACTGCATCAATCACCTCTGCGACATTTCCTTCAACAGTTCGCGTCAGGCCGGTTCCGAAAATTCCGTCAATAACCAAAGCGAATGCGGGTAGAAGTTCAGGCAGATTGAGTTCGTTAATATTTACTGGCGTCATACCGCTGGCGCGTAAAAGCGCGAGGTTTGCCGCTGCATCTGCCGAGAGGGTTTCCGCATTTCCGCAAAAGGCGACGGTGACCGCGTATCCGCGACGGCATAAACCGCGAGCCATCGCCAAACCATCTCCGCCATTGTTGCCGGTTCCGGCGAGGATCAGGATTTTTGTTTCGCTGTTTGCTGGTTGGTGATTTTGATCAAGAAAATCGCACGCGCATACAACTGCGCCGGTTGCGGCATTTTCCATTAACAGGACGCCGCTGAGGTTATATTCATTCATTGCAGTTTCATCGATTTTGCGCACAGCAGCAACAGACAATGCATCCGCTTTTTCGCCATTGGGTAACGATCCGTCGGAATGAACTGCTTGGACAAAGGGATTGTTTTGAATTGAAAATCCGTCCCATTGTTCCGAGTGCAAGGGATTTAAAAACTCTGACGCGCTGATAAGAGAACTGCCGCCGGTAGTGAACCCAGCGCCGTATGCGGAGCCATCGATCACAATGCCGGTATTTGCTGCTGCGCTTGCGGCTATTCCAGTCATCACACTGGCTGCCGGAGTTTGGAGAATCGGCAGATCCATAAATCCGACGACTTCAAGAGCCTGTGCAAAGACATCGAGCGTATGGGCGTTATAGTCATCCAAAACAATCTGCACCTGCACGCCGCAGTTAGACAGGTGACGCGCCGCGCACAATCCCGCTGCACCGGGAAGGCCGGTTGCCGCTTTGACAGAAACGGGCGGGATCGGAGTTGCAGACGTGCGCCGCAGAACCGACAGCGCGATTGCCCGTCCGGCGCGTTCTGCCTGCAGCGACTGGGGAAGTTCAGGTGAAGTGAAATTCACCACACCAGTTCCTTTGCATCAAAGACGGGGCCGTCTTTGCAGACTCGTTTGAAGACAAATCCGTCTTCGTTTTCCGCGGCGATTTTGGTGACGCAGCCCATGCACGCGCCGAAGCCGCACGCCATCCGCTCTTCCAGGCTTACTTGGCAACTGTAACCTTGTGCGACGCAATATTGCGACAGGTTTCGCAGCATCGGTGCAGGACCGCATGCGAAAAAGTTCGGTGCAGGGGTTGCGCCGTCTTTGGTCAGAATCGATTCGACCGCAGCAACGGAGTGGCCGTGAAAACCGGCGGAGCCGTCGTCTGTAGCCAGAAGCAGTTTATCCGACGCCTTTTGGAACGCGGTCTTTTCCAAAAGAAGGTCTTTACTGCGTGCGCCGAGAACGGTGTGGACATGAACGCCTTTTTCGCGCAGAACTTTCGCTAGAAACAGCAGGCTCGGAGCCCCGCATCCGCCGCCGACCAGAATCGCACGACTGCCTTTTCGCGGAAGCGTATAGCCGTTTCCGAGGGGCCCGAGGATAGAAACTTCCGATCCCTTTTTCAGATTCATTATGTGTTTCGTGCCTTCGCCAACGACGGCGTACAGAAAGCTGAATCCATTTTCATCGGCGTCGCTGGCTGCAAACGGTCGGCGCAAAAGCGGCATGTTGACTTCTGGATGAATGCGGAACTGGAAAAACTGTCCCGGCTTGAAGCGGCTGCCGATTGCCGGACACGACAGCGTCATTTTATAAAACCCGGATGCTGCGGGTTTGTTTGACAGGACGGTTGCGGTTTCATCAAGAATACGTTTTGCCATTGCGGTTCCTTCGTGCTTTCCTGTTTTCTGTTCAAGCTGTATGCTGCCATGTTCATCTCGTGCATTCACCGAGTCATCAATTTATCGAAATGCAGATGTAGGTTTTACCAGAAACCGGCGACAAGGGGAAGAACTCTCCGGTTACTGCATGGTTTCTCTCTCTGAAAAATCGCTTCGAATAGTCAAAACATTATCGGACGCAAGCCAGGATTTTTGCCGGTATGTTTGTTGGAAAAACCTGCACTGGGGAATATCCCCACACAGCCGGTGTTGTGTCGCGGTCGTCGCTCAAAATTCGCATCTATTTTATTATCAATAGTTTAAAAGATTTATCTGGGAAAAAGAAAAATGGTACAGGCGTTGTAAAAGTAGAGGCGTCAGAACGGTACCGAAAGAGCGTGAGACAGAAGTCAGCAAAATCACAAAAACAAGAGCCGGCAATAGGCCAGCCATAGACAGGAGGAATCACAATGCGTAAACAATGGACAACACTTGCCGCAGCACTCGTAGCAGCAGTATTATTCGCAGGCAGCGCCTGTGCCGAAACAGATGATACGGTCACAACAGAATCAACAAGTCAGAGTGGTAACAATTCTGAAGCCTGTCAGGCCAGACAGCAGAAAATGCAGCAGCTTCGTGCGCAACATGAGGCAATGCGTGAAAAAGCGCAGGCGGCAATGCAGGAGCATCGCAAGCAGCAGCAGGAAGAAGACAAGGCATTTCGTGAAACGTTGAAAGAAATGAGTCCGCAAGACGCCGTCAGTGCGATCAAGAAACACCGCGCCGAACAGAATGCGGAAAACAAGGAGTTTTTCCAGAAGCAATATCAGACCCGGATCGCGGATGTCAAAAGCCAGGATATTCCGGATGAAATGAAGGAGAAGATTCTGGCGAAAATGGCAGAGATGTACACAAAAGTTACAGAGAAGCATGAATCGGCTTATCAGGAGCTGGTCAGCACGCTCGATACGCTCAGCCAGAAAGAAGACCTGACGGCAAACGATATTCAATCCGCGCTCAAAGATCTTGCGCAGAAACATAAACAGCAGATGCAGGCAAACCGCCAGCAACGCGAACAGAATAAAGAACAGCGCCAGCAAAGACGCAGGCAGGGCCGCTCTTCAACAGATGATTCGGACGGGGCGGCAACAGTCACAACGCCGGTGGATTGAAGAGTAACGGAAAAGTGAATACAAAACACGATCAGTCGATCCGCTAGGCAAGAGCCTGTCGATAATCCGGCAGGCTCTGTTTTTTCGGAAAATTTGTCATGAAAATTTCGAAGAGAAAGGCACACCGGTGAAATAAAGAGAAGTGTTTTTTCGATGAGAGGTGGATGATTTTTTCAGACGCATCTTGCCATCCGGCGAAGTTGGGAGTAAAGTAACTGTTAGATCTCTGCCATGTCCGAGACGGGAGCCATGCTTTCTTGAACCGTTTCACATTGCGCGGGGGATCATTATTGCCTGTGGCTGTCAAGCCACGTCCTTAGTGGACGGCATAAGCCGGCATGCGGTCCCCACTTGAGCCCATCGGGTTCAAAAGAAAACCTCCCTGCGGCATTGAGGCGGAGATCGTTTTTTGAGATTCACGCCCGGGTCTCGGGCGTTTTTTTTATGTGTGCAGTGTTTCGTTTGAGTTTCTGCTGACGGGAAAATGGAGCCAGGTTTACGATGGGGATTTATTATCTCAGGCTGGGTCCGCGCGATGAAAACCGCTTTGCCGCTTTGCCGCAGGAAGAGCAGGAAACGCTGGCATTCAAAGTTGATTTTTTCCTGAACATCCTGCAGAAACGTCCACTGCAACCTGAGGCGCTGCGCGCGGCGGCTGACGCGCTGACAACGCTTGGGTATTATGAAGACGGCTTGCAGATCGACCAGCGTCTGGCGCGGTTATTTCCGGATGACGAGACGGTGCAGTACAACCTTGCCTGCAGCTACGCGTTGACAAACAAGCCGGAAGAAGCGTTTATCACATTACAGGCGGCTGTTGATCTCGGCTATGATGACGCCAGTTGCATGCGTAATGATCCGGATCTGCAAAGCCTCAAAAACGACCCGCGTTTCCGGCAGATTCTGCAACAATGCCGTTCTGCTACCAAACAAGTCAATGTTGAATGACGTAACAGATTCTATCGGCACTGATATTCTGAAAAGCCGATCGCTTCAAGCGCTGTCGTAATCTTCTGTGTAATTTCTCCGGATGGTGTCAGTAGCGGCAAACGCACACCGCCGCAGTCGATGCCGATCATTTTCATCGCGACTTTCTGGGCAGCAATCGGATGAGCGCCGTGGCGGAACAGTTCGCGGATCATCGTGTGTGATTTCTGCTGCAGTTTGTTCGCTCCGTCAACATCGCCTGCGTGAAAGCGCTCAATAATGCCGGTATATAAAGGTGCGGCGAAGTTGTAGGTACTGCCAACCGCGCCGCGTGCACCGGCGATCATGGAACTCAGAAGCATTTCATCACGTCCGAACAGCATATCGTATTTTCTGCCGTCATAGACCAGGCACTGTGAAAAATCCATCAGGTTTTCATCTGTGTATTTGATTCCGGCGAAGTTTTTGCAGCGGCTTGCGAGCGTTTCGATCAGATCGATCATGGCAAACGTAGCGCCTGTCATCATCGGCATGTGATAATAGTATACAGGAAGCTCAGGCACAACCGAAACGGCGTCAACAAAGTAGTCAGCAAGAGCTGCAACGCTGACAGCTTTGTGATAACTCGGTGCAATCAGCCCGGCCGCGGCTGCCCCGTTTTGTTGAGCGTGTTTGAGCAGGCGTTTGACATCCGGCAAGGCGTTTGTTCCGACGTGGACGATGACAGTCATTGCGGAAGGCGATTCTTTAATCCACGCCTCGGCCAGTGTCATGCGCTCGGCCAGATCCATCGATTGTCCTTCTCCGTTACTGCCGCAGACAAAAACACCGCGCACGCCGTTTCGCGCCAGCATTTCCGCATAAGGTCCGACCATAGGCAAATTAAGATTTCCGTTGTTATCAAACGGGGTAAACGGTGCAGCAACAAGTCCTTCAATTTTATTCATCTTTATCTCGCTTCATAGGTTTGTCAGTTTGAAAATGTCTTCTAAGTTTTAAAGAAGAAAATCGGATAGTTGAACCGAATAGCCCCGGATCTGGCCTTTGTCCATGTGGTCGTCGACGATGTAGTTGACGATATAGATTTCGCCGTCGTCAAACTGTACCCATCCGGAGTATCCTGTGTCACTTTTTGACGAGCGGTCGAAGTCGATCGGAAGAATCCGTGCTGACGATTCATTCCGCGCCTGTGCCAGGACTGACTCGTCATTGGTCAAAGCGGCAAACAGGTTTTGTGTCCAGGAACCGAGCCAGCCTTTACCGCCCTGCATGTAGCGGTAGGTGATCAGAATCCGCCCGTCCTGCAATTTTCCGCTAACCGGTCGATGGCAACCGTTGAGCGGAAAGTCGATAATTTCGCCCCACGTCTCTCCGTTGTCGTTTGAAATCGTTTTTTTGCAGTCCCAGCCTTTGCCGGAATTTTCGCGCATGAAAGCGACGAGCGTTTTGTCGTTGACAGGAAGAATCGAGACTTCGCAGAGGTTCAGCCCTTCTTGTTTGCCGACGGTAATCTGCTTGCTCCATGTTTTTCCGTGATCGTCGGAGTAATGAAGAAACTGGGTCAGGTATCCGTCTTCAGGATAATGGGCGGAAATGATCCAGCGTCCGCAGTCAAGTTCGAGCAGTTTGTCCGGAACAATACCCATCAGCGGTGTCGGCATCGGTTCAGACCAGCTTGCACCATCGTCTTCAGAAAAATAAAGAAACGTCTGTGAGTGTTCAGCGCCTGTTTTTTCGCTGCCTGCCGGACATTTGTCAACAAGCATGCAAAGGCGTCCGTCTTTAAGCTGGACGATGCGCGCGCAATTATAATAGTAATCCAGTCCTCGTGTGCTTTCTGTGATAGGCGTTGCATTACTCCACGTGCGTCCGCGGTCGGTTGATGTTGTCATCATGATGCGTGTATAGTCGCGGTTGCCGTGATGGGTGCATTCGCTGAAAACGCAGACCAGTTTGCCGGATTTCGTCAGCGCGATATCAGGCCAGGCCTGATAAAATTCGGGACTTTTGCTGATCGGGAATTTTAGAAGCATCGGTAACCTTTTCATTCAGAAGAAGAAATGATAGACGGATTAGTGAAATGAAATCAAACGGGATCGTGCTGAATGCTACCTTATGGTTTGTTGAACTTTGCAAAAAGAGGTTCACGCGATTGCCGCAGGTGTTTGCTCATGCGCTCTGTTGCTTGTGCAGCAGTTTTTGCTTGCAGAAGATCATTCAGTAATGTCTGGTGCGCGTCGGCCGGTGCTGAGGATCGCAGATCAAGCAGGTGCAGTTCGTCAAACATCAGATTCAGGCAGATCCGTTTGTACTGGACGCTGAGCGCTTCGATTCCCGCAGCGTCGATGATTGCCTGATGAAATTTTCGGTCTGCGTCTTTTCGGGCTTTACTGTTGGCGCGGTCGGCAGCTTTTGCCAGTTTCAGCAATTCATCTTTATATGCCATTAAATTCGGGAAAAGCAGACGGACCGCTTCGGTCTCCAGCGCTTCGCGCATAACCAGACCCTCATATAAACTGCGGGCGTTATTGGCTCTGAGCATCGTGCCTTTTCGCGGGATACTGACGACAAAGCCGTCTTGCTCAAGCCGCTGCAGGGCTTCGGCAACAGGGGCGATGCTGACGCCAAGCTCTTTGGCGATACTGCGGCGGTCGAACATCGTTCCGGGTTGGGTGCTGCCGTCGATAAAGCGCGCTAGCAGCTGTTCGTAAACGGATTGTGATAACGAAGCGGCCGAGTCCATCGCGGGTTCCTTTTCTGTGATATATCACTAGGAATATTACAACAGGGATTCCGTTGCGCAACTGAATCTTTTAAAATTTATGAAAATAAAATGATTTCCTGTACGACTTGGCAAACCCGTCGGCAGAATATCCGGTAATTGACGCAAAACCAGTGAAATGTCAGTGAACGAAGAAAGAATATTTAACCCTTGTTTCCTGGATTACCGTTAAGAATTTATAAATCTTTCTCACATTCAAAAAAGGGTTCGATACTCAATATCGCATGGACGCCAAAGATCCAGACAAGAAGACGAACGCGGAATTTTCCGTTTTCCGGATGGATGCAAAAAAGTTCAACAAAAGTATATTCGGTCTTAATCCCGCTGTCAGTGAATGCAGGTTTTAATTTCCATTGCGAAGGTGTGAGACTATGCTTGATGCAGAACCTGCGCCCAAGCCAAACGTACCATAGTTCAAGCAAACAGTGGATCCACCACAGAAGAGGAATCGTAATCACACAGCAAATAATGAAAAGAATGAGAGAAATGTTGTGCATGTGATCTCGTGCGAGAAGCAACTGTCTATGGAACAACATCAATCAAAATTTGAGCGCGTGTACATATAAAATTTAGCAGATTAATCAGTCCATCCAGAACTTGCCGTATAAAGCAGGATTCCGGCGGCGACGGCGACGTTTAGGCTTTCAGGATGTCCTTGCATCGGGATTTTGACAACCTGGGTTGCGTTTTTCAGAAAATGTTCGGGGATGCCCATGCCTTCTGCGCCGACACAAACGGCAACGGGTGGGGTATAGTTGGCGGTTTTATAGCTGGTCGCATTGGGTACGGCGTCGCTTGCGATAATATTCAATTTCGCGCCGACTGCAAGCTTCAGAAAATCGACCTCATCCAGATTTACGCACGGTAAACGGAAGGCGCTTCCCATTGATGCGCGCAGGAATTTAGGGTTGGCGCAGTCTGCACCGTTTACGACGACCATACCGGTTGCGCCAGCGGCCTCTGCAACACGGGAGATTGCGCCGGCGTTTGACGGATCCTGAATCCCGACGGCGACAGCAAGTTTTGAAGTGGCAGAGAAGAGTGCGTCAGAAGCGAGTGATTCTTTACAAAAACCGTCAAGCGGCAAGACGGCGGCGATACCTTCAGGGCTTTTCAGTTGCGAAAATTTTCCGAAACAGTCTTCGGTCATCTCTTGAACTGTGATCCCTTTTTGATTTGCATGGGAAAAAAGTTCGGGTGCGCGTTTTATGCCGGACGGCGTCAGGATCAGCATTAGAGGCTTACTCCAGCGAAGTGCTTCTTCCGTAATTTTCAGTCCTTCAACAAATGTCCTGCCGACAGTCCGGCGTCCCTTTGACTGAGCGAGTGTGGACATTTCTTTGACAAGCGGATTGGTTCTGCTGCTGATCTGCATCGTATGGTTTATCCTGTGTGCAATGGGCTGAAAATGAAAGTTACCGGTTTTTCAGACGAAGCCATTCGGGAACGGAAATGTGTCGCATGATTTTTTCAAGCGAAGCCGATGCCTGATGAATCCGTTTTTCATCCGAGTCAGCCGGACAAAACGGAACTGTTCCCCATACAGGAATATCGGTTGCGTGCGTCAGTGCTTCTTCATTTGTTTGCGCCGCCAGATCCGGACGCGACGTACGGTTTAAAATAATTCCCAGCAAAGGAATGTTTCGGCTTTGCAACGCTTCAACCGTAAGCAGCGCGTGGTTAATGCATCCGAGTCGGTCGGCAGTAACAATCACCGCAGGGATATCCAGATCTTTGGCAAGATCAGAAATCGTATAGCGGTCCGAGAGCGGGCACAGCGCTCCGCCAACGCCTTCAACAAGAACGCGATCAAAAGTTTTCAGTTGTTCCTGAAATGCGGGAAGAACTTTTTTCCGGATAATTTCAGGAGAGAGCGGATTTTTATCAAGACGTGCTGCCATGTGCGGACTGAGCGGGGCTTTCAGTGCGATCGGGGTGATCTGTTCTGCCGATAGGCCGCTGTCTTCAGCGCCTGCTGCGTGAAGAAGCAGCTTCGTGTCTTCACTGATCTTCCCGGGTTCGACACCACTGGCAACAGGTTTCATTACACCAGTACGGTAGCCGAGGCGGATCAGATGCAGCGCCAGCGCGGCGGTAATCACAGACTTTCCTGCATCAGTATCGGTGCCTGTGATAAAAATACCGCGTGCGGGTTCAGAGACTGGCATAAACACTCCGGATTAAAAAACGGTTGCCTGCATCAGCAGAGCGGCAAAACAACAGATCTGAAAACGACGCTTGCAAAGGCGGTATCAGTATCGTATCCTGATCAGTCTTTGAATCAAGAAGATTTGCGGATTCCGGGTTGTACAGAGAGTTCGTGACAAGAGTGGAGATAACGGTTGAAATTCATAATTCATACATTCGGCTGCCAGATGAACAAACTCGATAGCGAGTTGGTTGCTGAGGCTCTGACGGCTGCGGGCTGGAAGATGACCGCGGATGAAAACGAAGCCGATGCGATTTTATATAATACCTGCTCAGTGCGCGACAATGCCGAGCAGCGGGTTCTTGCGCGGATCATGCAGCTGAAGCCGGTGAAAAAGCAACGCCCTGGACTGGTTATCGGGCTGATGGGATGCTTTGCCCAGCGGATGGGTGCAAAACTGTTTGATCAGCTTCCGCATCTTGACCTTGTATGCGGCACGCGCAAATTTCCGCAAATCGCCGCGCTTCTTGAATCGGCTCGGTCTGGGCCGGTCGTGGCTATTGAAGAGGAAACGCTGGTTGCGCCGGGAACGCTTGATGCGCACGGCCGCAGTCTGCACGACGGGATGCAGGCGTATATTTCGATCATGCGCGGTTGCAATAATTTCTGCACCTACTGCATTGTCCCGTATGTGCGCGGGCGCGAGGAGAGCCGCCCTGAAGACGCGATTGTCACAGAAGCGCGCACGCTTGTTGAAAAAGGCGCGAAGGAGATTATTCTTCTCGGGCAGAATGTCGACGCGTACGGAAAAGATATCAACTCGTCGCTTGCGAAACTGTTATATCGCGTACATGAGGAGGTTGAAGGAATTGTCCGTATCCGGTTTGTCACCAGCCACCCGCGCGATATTACCGAAGACCTGGTGCGTGCGATGAACGATCTGCCGAAGGTGGCGAATTATCTGCATATGCCTGCGCAGTCAGGATCAACGCGGATGCTCAAGGCGATGAACCGTGGCTATACGCGCGAGGAGTATGACCGGAAGCTGGAGATGGTATATCGTCTCGCTCCAACGGCGCTGATTGCCAGTGACTTTATCGTCGGCTTTCCGACAGAGACAGATGCGGAGTTTCAGACTTCGGTGGAGTTGGTCAGGCAGGCGCGTTTTCAAAACAGTTTTGTGTTTAAATACTCGCCGCGTCCCGGAACTGTCGCAGAGAGAACCATGCCGGATGATGTTCCGGAGGAAGTAAAACTTGCGCGGAATCACGAATTACTTGCCGCACAGGAAGAGGTCAAGATCAAGCGGACAGAAGAGTTGATCGACAGCGTTCAGGAGATTCTGGTCGAAGGCGTGTCACCGCGCAATGCCGAGAAGATGCTGGGGAGGACGGCGTCAAATCTGATCTGTGTATATGACCGTACAGTTCATGCTGACAATGAAATTGGAACCCTGCAGCGGATCAGGGTCGACCGCGCGACACCACTGACATTGTTCGGCAGTAAAGTTGAAGCATAAGCGGCTGTCCGCGTTGTTTTCAACTGCGGTAAAACTCTTGACAAACGAAGAGCGGTCGGTACTCTCGTGTATCTGCAAAGATCAAATCACAGGCGCCTGTAGCTCAGTTGGATAGAGCACGGGATTTCTAATCCCGCGGTCAGAGGTTCGAGCCCTCTCAGGCGCGCCACTTGCAAAGCCCGAAAAACCCTGTATTTTACGGGCTTTTTCATTATTCCCCTCATTCTCAGACGGTTCATTTATTTTGCCGCTTATTGTGCCAAAAGCTGCCGTTTTTTGACGTTTTTGGCCTTGTAAACGGCCTTGCAAATCGCCTTGTGTTTCAAGGGTGATTTCATCGGCGTTCATCGTTCCTGTTTTTCGCTCTTGCAGATCAACATCCGGAAACGCTGGCAGTTTATTGACTGACTCTCGCATTGAGTCTATGCCGATATGGGTATAAAACTTCATGGTCATCTCGACGGTGGAGTGACGCATTAACCGTTGTGCCATTTGAGGCAGAACACCTGACTTTGCAAGGTTCGTGCAGAACGCGTGACGCAGGCTATGAAAATCAAGTACCCGTCCTGCATCGTCTTCAATCGGGATTCCTGCAGCTTCAAGGTCAGCGTGGATCATTGCCGAACCGCGTCCTTTGTGGAGTCCGGCAAAGGCTGGTGCGGTTGGTAGTGCCGGATTTTCCTTGAAGAAATCGCTCAGAACCAACGCCATATCCGCAGGGATAGGCAAGACAGCCCCGCGTCGCGCCTTTTCGTTATGGGCTTGTATTTGCACTGTAGCGGCATTCAAGTCCGACAAGGCGAAGTCCAGCCGCTGCAGCGTCCGCGTTTCATTAAACCGCAATCCTGTCGCTAAAATGGTGCGATACAGGATAGCCCGGGAATGTCCGGACAGTCCAAAAGCATGAACACCATTTTCAGTGGCAATCCGCGCCCTTGCATTAACATGGGCATACTGTGTCAATGACGTTTTGTGATACCCGGGTATTTGCGAACTGTTGCATAAACTTTATGCAAACTTGCTGGAGTGTGGTCAGGATAGGGTAAATCGCTTGTCTGTCCCCCCCCTCCGCGTCGAAGAACATCTATTTTCTGACGCCGTATCTGTTTGTATTTCTAGCAGATTTCGCACTCTTTTGCGTTATATTTGCAATATGACATTTATTCGCAACCGCATTGACGATTTTTGACTTACGGGAAAATTAAGCGGCGATTAGCATATTTGCTGTAGCGAATAGCATCCTGTAATTTAATCATTTCAGAGGATGGAATAATGCCGGAAGTATATGGTATTTTTTCGGCACACACACGAACCCCGGGCCTTCTTTGTGCATCTTCAAAAGAGGGCTTTCTCGATCGGCTGATCTACCAAACTAAGCAGACGACATTCGTCCCGTGGTTTATTAATCACATTCACAGGCAAAACCTTGACGGCATTTTTTATCCGCATACGATAATCAAGGGCACTCTAATCAATCATTTGGTTCGGAGATCGTCATGATAGGCACATTCATAAAAATTCGGTTTTCTACAGGCGCAATCAAAATCTATACACTTGCTATTGTCATCCAAAACCTTTGTGCAGAAACAAACGATATGGCTGTAGAATACATATTGAGATGTATCTGAAATCAGTAACAGGAGCACAAGTGAAAATCATACTCTACACCGAAGGGAAGATGCCGGTCAATATGACTGCCCTTGAATTTTCGCGGTACTGTCTTGCCCTCGGATCAGGAACGCTTGCCGAGACGTTCGAGTCTTTAGAAGTCTCATACGGCGATAGTACGGATGAGATGATACCCGCCACTATTACGAGCATAACAGATCTACTGACAGATGAATATATTGATTTGGTTGAAGATGAAGATGCAGCGGTCAGCGCGTCTGCAAATGCCCGTGCCTGCAAGGTTGCACAACAAGAGATGCTTGACGATCCAATGATGCCTCTACGAGCGCTGTGGCGCGCACGCGGCCATCAAGGGCATGAGGAAGAGGCTACGCTACTGGATATGGTCGATACCGCACCACGTACAGGCGCGGAATGTGATGATCTGATTGATCGTTGGGAAAAAGAATGGATGAACAGATAAGGTTAAATAATCGAATATCGCCACAGCGACAAGAAGCATGCACCAACGGAGGCTCTTTCAAATGAAAACGAAATTTAGCAACTCGCATCTTCATTTTCACGGAAAGGCAGGATCAGATTCAGTAAAAAAGCAAAAGACCACTCATCGGCAACGACGGGCGAAGCGCGGTACGCACCAAGATAAGTACGCAAGGATGAAAGGGCAGTAATGACACTGGATGAATTAAAGGCATGGCGCGCCGATCATGGGCTTTTCCAACAGGAGACGAGGGCGGTCATTATGACGATACGTAATCCCATTGTCTTTGGCCTGATTGGCACGATATTTTTAGTCCTTACGTCTTGCTGCTCTCATAAGCAGCAAGCACCGATGACCCCTACCATAATCGTCCCTCATCATACAGAGATTGTAGAGGTATGCAGTCGTGTCGCGCGAGGTGCTCAAATGGCACTAAACGATGATGACTGGCCTTCATCAACACTGGAACTTCGCTGCATCACATACTCCTTTGAGGGGGCAGAACGGTTGATAACCGTTGACTTTTGCGGCACTCAAAAGCACGAGGTTGTCTGGCACGGGCTGAGATTTTGTATTCAGGATGGCATGTTAGTACAACGACCGCCTCGATGGCGGACAATTTCGAAGTTTGCTGACGCAATGATTTTCCAACTCAACGAAGCAGTAAAAAAGGCTACAGCCGAAACGAATTGTGTCGCCATGTATTCTTGGCCAGTTGCCAACAGACCCCATAAATGGGTAAGGAAACAAGGGGACTGTTTACTGGCCCTATATCGGTCTGCTGTCAGAGAAAATCTAAATAACGCAGAACAGGTCATGGTCGAAGTGAGTGAGATTAGATACGAAACATGGTTCAGGGAGAAACATTCGAATATATTTATCAGCTTCGAAGGAAATTTCCGGGGCAAAAAAGGGCTTCAATTTGAGATTAAGTTGACTTTTGAAAACGGTCAGTTTCTCTTCTGCCAACGAGTGCTTCCCGGTTGCGGGAGCGAAGAGAAGAACATTGTAGATCAAATCGAAGCGGCACTAGATATTGCCATCCACGAATGGTTGAAGAGGGTTGCCTCGGATCCTAATTTCGGAGGATCTCAGAAGGTGGATGACTGGGACTCAGAGCCTAACTAGCAACTGCACCTTGGCTAATGGGTCACAAGTTGATTAATACCTTCAAGAAACGGAAATGATTAAATCCACATACATGATAACCAAAATGAGACCATGCGAATGAACAAAAAACTTGAAGCAAGCCGCAAACAGGCAAGCAAGGAATTGCGAGAAGACGCAATCGCCGGAAAATACCCTCATAAGAAAATCCATGGCTATGACGTATACTTTGAAGGAAACGACAAAGAGGGGTGGAATTGTTTTTGTCCAACTCTTCTTGGCTGTTGTTCCGCTGGCGATACTCTTACCTCTTGTAAAAACAATATGGCTGAAGCGATTGAAATGCATCTTGAAGGTATGGCCGAAGACGGCTTGGAGATTCCACCAAAAGATTAGCCTGAAACGAGCCAATGCGCAAGTAATCTCCGGACGATTTCGGCTTTTTTTCAGGGTCAGGAGCAGACTCAAAATATCACGAATCAGGGATGCAATATCATCCGGCTTAGAGTCGGGAGGATGGGCTTGTTGTGCATTGCCAGTCGCATTCGTCTGCTTGTCTTATTGAGTTACTACGGGAGTCGTATTCTAACGTATTTGGCCTTGTAAATCGCCTTGTAATTTTTCAGGATCACACAACAACAGTCAAGGCTGTTGATCTGGATATTCAAGAAACTCAGGATATTTATAAATTTTTCCGTCATGGCAATACAAAGACTTTTCCGGTTGCAACGTCAATAAAAAGGGCTTAAGGGAAATCATAATCCATTCGGTTTTATCATAAATAGATTCTGTTCTGACATTAACTTTGCGATCTGAAGGAAACACGATAATCCCTTGAACATAGCGCGCAGTCAATTCTTTTCCTGAATTCATATTGGGGTGCGAAAGGACTAAGTACTGAGTATGGGGATTTGGATAGCGCGTATAGAAATCTTTTAAAAATTGATGGAACTTTTTCTCAAGATTATCAGACTCGTTTTCATCAAAGGATTTCATTAAATAGGTTTCAAATTTCTGTTTCGCCTTCTCAATCGCTTCTGAGACTTCTAGTGTTTTAGGACGGCTTTTTTCAAAAGCAATCATATGATAAAGAATAAATAGAATGAAAACACAGGCTAGTACGGCGATGCATCCTCCCACGGTTTTCATAGTAAACTCCGGTCAATATGATTGATGTTATCAATCGGCAAAAATAGTTGCATACCTTCAAGCCAGCGACGGGCGATTTGCTCATACAGTTCATAGGCCGGATGCACGCCGTCTTCTTTGACATCAGCCAACGATTTGACGACCGGATATTGGTCGACAAAATCAATCGGTTCACCGGCAGCATTTCGCTTTATTACAACGTCTTTCAGCATCTGGTTGAATTGCGGCACACGCTGGCGCACGTCTTCCGGAATGGTTGCGCCCCACGGTTTCAGACCCGGCTCAATCGGCAGGATCGATGCGACCAGTATTTTCAGCATCGGGAGTATCAGTCTGCATTTTGCAATCAGTGTCTGCATCTGTCCGCACGATACTTCTGGATCGGAGAAATACAGGTCATTTGTGCCGACCATGAGCAGCAGGAAATCCGGTGTATATTTTTTAAGTGTGACGGAAATCTCGCTGGAGATTCCCCATGTGTCAGAACGATTGCCGACAATCAGGTGATTGATTGAGAATCCGGGATATCCTTCGTGGTTGCCGAATTCGTTCTGTGCGCCGACAAAGACAGCGTCAACGCCGGCGTCTTGAAGCATTTTCGCTAAAAAACCGCGATAGCCGCCTTTATCGCCCCACGTGATTGAATCGCCCATGCACATGATTTTAACCGGATCAGCCACGTATTCTTCCTTTTGAATGCACGATCAATGTAATGTCATGAGTTTGACGCAACATTATATAAATTTCAAGTTTTCTGGCAAATAGATCCATTCACAAAAAAGGCACCCCTAAACAGGATGCCTTTCCAAAAGATGAAAAGATAAAAATCAGCTGCGGGTGACCCAAAGGTGGGAGAAAAAGCCAGGGGCGCCTTTTTCAGCCACCCAGTCATACAGTCGCGCCTTTTCCATCGGATTGATCCACACGCCGATCGAATCCCACTGCATGCAAAGCTCCGGCAGTTCCACAGAGCACAGCGCACGCGGATCCCACCGGCCTTCGACGCCAACCGGCACGACCCAGTTCGGTGCCAGACAGATATCCATCCGCTTCAGTGAATCGGCATCGTATACATGGATACGCTGGACAAGGTCGCGCGCTTCTGCATCAAAGGCATGAATATGTAGCATGTGCTTACCGCTCTTGCCTTTGAGACCTTTCAGACAAATGTTCAGGTGACGCCACATGACCCAGCCGCCGATGCCCCAGTCCCACGCTTGCGGATAGTCAGCTGCAAGCTCCTGAAAATCATATCCGTCTGCGCATTCGATATTGTCAAAACAGTGGCCGAGGGTTTTGGTGATGCTGCCGCCGTGGGGAAGGAAGAGTCCCGGATGGACTTCGATCACGGTTTGGCCTGCTTCGGGGCGCTGCTGTTTAAACCATGTGTTCATCTTTTCTTTTTCACAAAGTCCTGCGGCTTGGCCTACGGCCAGATCCCAGCGGCTCTTATCAGTCAACGGGCCGAAGGTCTGGTAACCCGGTGTCGGAACTTTCGTGTCTGGGGCGATTTTGCGGATCACATCTGACGTTTTTCGGCGCAGAATGGTTTCAGCTTCTTCCACGCCTTCAACAATAAGCTGGTCTGCAGTAACACCCCACAGGCGATGCCAGCAGGCGAGTTTGGTGCTGTCAAATGAAAGTGCGACAGGTTCAGTTCCGACAGTTTTGCCGTCATTGGTATAATTCGTTCCGCACAGGCTTTCAAGTCGCGCAACCGGTCGGGCATTCAGCGACTGGGGCGAATCGAGAACTGGGTCATAAACGGGTGGATTGACTTTAACCTGTACGGTAAACGCGTCCGGCACTTGCGAAGCCAGAACCGTGAATGGCTGTTCTTCAAAGAAAAAAGTTTCCGCTGCCAGAAGCTCGGACCAGCGGCGTGTGCAGGATAGGCCTGTTTCTGTTGCAGTCACGGTTAACTCAAGCGCGCTTTCTCCTGCCGGAATTTTTCCTTCAGCCATGACCGCGCCGCCGGTGCCTGCCGGATGCGGAACGGTCTTGAATGCCCAGCCGTCAGTGCCGCTGATGGTAAACGTGCCCTTGCCCAAGCCAAGAGCGCCCCACAACATCAGTTTCACCTTGCGTTCTGCGCCGCTGTTTTTGATCGTTGCGATAGTTTTGACATTGCCGTTGTCTTCTGTTGTCTGAAGGGATACGGTACAGTCGGAGAAGTCGGTTGATTCTGGTGCTGATCCGTCAGGCTTGAATGCTGGGTAGTCCCATGTTTTTTCATAATCATACAGCCGCCGCGGCAAAGCGTCCGGTGCCTGCCAGATGGTCTGGTTATTCAGGCTTTCGTCGACGATGACATCGGGATAGATGCCGGCGCGGTTACCGACGTGGAATCCCGGCATCTCGCCGCGCCAGTATGTAACCTGCCTGCACAGGCCGTCATGTTTGCGGCTGATTTCGGCCCACTGTTGTCCTGAGCCGACTTCGAGTTTGCCTTCGCGTTTGCGCGCAGCTAACCATTCAAGGGCGCGGCGGTTGTGGTCGTAACATTTTTCAGTGAAAAAGAACTGGAGGTTGATCTGGAAAAATTTGCTTTCGCCTGTCAGTTCTGTCTGGTCAATCCAGTCTTGTGCAATCGACAGAAATGGGATCGGTTGCTGGGTTGGCTCCAAGCTGCGGTCTGCGGCTAGAGCGTTGAGCGGGCACCACGGGCCTTCACTCCAGTGCGAGAGGCAGACCATCGGGTTGCGAAGTTCCATGCTCATGATCATCAGCGGATCAGAGCGTTTCTCCGGATTTTCTGGTTTGCGGAAATCTTCGTCACTGACAAAGTATGGCGCAAGCGGGGAGCCGTAGTGTGCGATACTCCAGCCGCCGTCTTCGATCACAGTCGGTGCGCAGAAGCCGAGGATGAATTTGACGCCGAGCTTGCGGCAGGCTGCAACGAAGGTGTTACCGGGGGTGTAGGTGTTGACGGCGGTCATCTCTCCCATACCGAGAGCTTCATATCTGTTTTTTGCGATGGTGATGAGCCGGATGCATTCGTCTTCGCTGTAGCGCCACCAGTTGGAGTCACGGCAGTTTTCCGGATCGATCTGTTGCGGGTAGATGGTCGGCGCGACGATCCCGCCGGCGTCTTTGATTTTCTTCAGCCACGCGGTATGGCGCTCAAGCTGGGCGAAAGAGGCGCAGGTGTCGCACACAAGCCCGAGGCCGAGAAGGAAGGAAACCTCTTTGGGCAGATTGTCGCCGGTCTGGTCGAACTGGGCGTAGATATTGCAGAAGGTCGTACTCATGGGATCCTTTCCATAGCTTTTAATGTGGATGGCTTTTGGCGCGTGTCGTTTCGGAAGACGAAAACTGTCTCTGTAGTATACAAGCCTGCGCTGTCTGTCGCACGGATCAGGCTGGGTTATTTTCACGAATAAATCACGTATTTTGCATGGAAATAGATAGATTTTTTCATTATGTCACAGACATGTTTCTTTTTGGGTGACAATCAGTGAAATCCTGCTGGTTTAAGTTCGGTTCGGAAAATCAGAAACTGTTTTTCTGTTGGCGGAATTCTTTGGGCGAGATTCCGGCGCAGCGTTTAAACCAGCGGCAGAAGTTTGTGAGTTGTCTGAAATCTGCGCCAGCGGCGATCTGTTTTAGCGGCCGGTCGCTTGTGAGCAGGGTCTGGACAATCTGCCGAAACAGAAAATCCTCATGCACCTGTTTCGGGCTTCGTCCCAGATGCTGCATAAACAGCCGGTCAATCTGCACTCGTCCGAGTCCGGTAGTTTCTGTGATTTGCTCATAAGGAATCTGCGTGAAGTAAACCGGCCTCTCCAGAATCCGCAGCGCCTGCACGACGCGTTTGTCATGCGAGACCGGCTGCGTCGGGGTGAAACCATCGCGCATGAGTGTCTGGCAAAAAGCGGAAAACCAAGCCCATTTCTTTTCCTGAAACGAGAGCTGACGCGCGAGGGTATCGTCTTCTGCAGGACCGGCAAGACGGGAGAGCTCGTCGCTTGCCCGCGTCAGTTCTGTCCACTGCAAAACCGGTCGAACCAGAACATGGTCAAGCAGAAACAGGGGGATGTGTCCGCTCCAGCCGATCCAGAAATGCGCCGACCAGATGATGGCCTCTCCCTGAAAAAAATGGCTGCGGCGAAAGTCTGCCGGAATCAGCAGCCAGTGGCCAGGGGTCGCATTTGTTGCGACTCCGTTCTGGTCAGTGACGGTGACAGAGCCCGAGTCGATGCGCCAGATTACATAAAGCGGGATCTTGTCGGCGCTGATTCTGCTACCGGCGCTGCCGTGATAAAACATGGACAGATTGCATTCCAATGACGACCAGCGGGAAGATTTCAGATGTGTCAAATCAGGGTTGGTAGTCTTCATGAAATCCCCTCATATGCCGTGTGAACAGTTCTTATTTGTGGCCAAATGACAAATATTGATCACTTTATGATAAAGATCGGATCATGATAGTATTTGCTAAATACCCAGTATATTGCATATTAAAACTACAGGCAAGAGTTATAATCGTAGATACCAATGAAAGAGGATGATCGTTATGAAAACTGAAATCCCTGTTGCGTTTGAAACCGATGTTCTGATTGTCGGCGGCTCGTGTGCGGCAGTAAGTGCGGCGCTGGAAGCCAGAAAATCCGGGACGCGGGTCATGTGCATCAGTGCGTATTCGTATCTCGGTGAAGATATTGCCGCGACAATGCGGTATCACGCATGTGAATCTTTAACGCAAACAGCAGCTGCGGGTTTTGAACAGAGCGTTTGGAATACGGTGGCGACACTGTATACAGGAAATCGTTTATCGCCTCGCAATCTGAAATACACATTGGAAAAGGCGCTGCTGGATGCAAACGTGCAATTTCTGTTTATGTGCCGTCCGTATGCACTATTGCGCGATGGCAACGGAAAGACCGCGGGGCTGGTCATGGCAAACCGCTCAGGTCTTCAGGCGATTTCTGCGAAGGTTATTATTGATGCGACCGAACGTGCACTCGTCGGTCGGATGAGTGGTGCGGAGTTTCTGCCATTCAAACCAAGTGAGGTTGCAGTCTCGCAAGTTGTGATCGGTGCCGCGCCGGAGGAAGACGATTTGTCAGGATTGAACCAGGTGGAAGTGAAAGAATTGCCTGCTGTTCAGAATGGCCGTGAAGGATATCCGGCGTGGGAAGTAATGGCAAAGGCGCAGATTAAAGACGCGCATCCGGATACGCTTGCGCGTGCCGAGGCAGAGATGCGTACGAAGACGTGGCATCCGGCGCAGGTGCTTTTGATAGACAAGTGCCTGATGCTTTTACCTGACCGGTTGAAAGCAGGGGCAACGGTCGACGCATGGACATCAGCCGAAAAAATCAATCTTGAGGCATTTAAAGTTTCCGGACAATCGCTATATATCATGGGCGCTTCGGCGTCTGTTTCTGACAGTGTAGCGGTAGAATTGATGAAACCGGTGAATGCAATTGGTATTGGCAAACGCATCGGACAGGCCGCAGCAAATGATGCGAAGTCGCCAGCCCGTATTGAGCCGCTGACAGCTTTCAATGCATCGAATGTGTCGTCAAAGTCGTCAGCGCAAAAAACAGTTTCGCTTGAAAAAGGATTGTCGATCTGCCGCAAAGACCAGTCATACCGTTATCAGGAGAAGAAAATGATCACGGTAGATCTGGACGGGTTGCTGCCGATGGAAGAAATGGATCTTGATGTTGTTGTTGTCGGTGGCGGTACAGGCGGCGCTCCTGCGGCGGTGTCGGCAGCACGTGCCGGAGGCAAAACAGTTCTATTGGAAAACCTGTTCCAACTCGGCGGCATCATGACTGAAGGCAGGATTGCATCATATTATTATGGAAACAAAGATGGCGATCGCTGGGTTGGATTTTCCAACGAAGTCGATGAAGGCGTCTATGCAATGGGGCCGAATCCAGAATATACGATTGAATCGTCAAAGTGGAATACCGAATGGAAAAAAGAGTGGTATCTGAAAGAGGCGCACATGGCCGGAGTCGGCATCTGGTTCGGTTCGCTGTGTGTGGCGACGGTGATGGACGGAAGCCGCGTTGCAGGTGTCGTCGCATCGACTCCGAACGGGTTGGTGCTGCTGCGTGCCGGATGTGTGGTTGACTCGACCGGTTGTGCGGATGTCGTCGCGTCTGCTGGCGGGCCGACAGTGATTCACGCGAAAGACCATATGGCGGTGCAGGGAACAGGTCTTTCACCAGTTAACCCAGAGCGGCATTATTACAATACTGATTATTTGTTTGTGGATGACACCGATCCGCTGGATGTGACTTATTCATTTGTACTCGCGCATGCGAAGTTTGAAAACGAGTTTGATATCTCGCAGATTGTCAACTCGCGCGAACGCCGCCAGATCATCGGGGAGTTCACGCTCGACCCGCTTGATTTTCTGGCAAACCGGACGTATCCGGATACGGTCGTGACAATGTGCAGCAACTTCGATTCACATGGCTTTACGATCCATCCCGTGTTTATCGCGCGTGCGCCAGATCATGACAAGTTGGTTGCAGATGTGCCGTACCGCTGTCTGATTGCTCAGGAGCTGGACGGGGTGCTTGCGACAGGTCTTGGTATCAGCGCGCATCGTGACGCGCTACCGCTGATCCGGATGCAGCCGGATGTGCAGAATCAGGGATACGCAGCCGGTCTTGCTGCGGTGATGAGTGCAAAACTTGGAGGACATGTCCGTGAGATCGATATGGCTGTGCTGCAAAAAGCGCTGCAGGAGAAAGGGATTCTGAAAGCCGAAACTGTCGGCGGGCATGACAACTTTCCGCTGCCGAAAGAGACGGTTGAGAAATCGGTACAGTCGGAGCTGACGGCGATCCTTGATGTTGCGGTTGTGATGGGAAATGCCAACGAGTCGGTGCCGCTGATGAAGGCTGCACTGAACAGTGCTACTGGAGCGCGCCGCGTGAAGCTTGCGGTGTGTCTGGGATTGTTGGCAGAGAACGCAGGCGTTGATATTCTGATCGAGACGGTTCAGACCACGCCGTGGGACAAAGGCTGGCACTATACCGGAATGGGGCAGTATGGGTTTACGCTGAGCCCGCTGGATGCGGCGATCGTCGCGCTCAGTCGAACAAAAAGCAAAAAAGCATCAGCCGTACTGCTGACGAAATTGAAAACGCTCAGCACCATGCACGAGTTTTCCCATATCCGCGCGATGGCGATGGCATTTGAAGAGATGCCGGATAAAAAGGCGGCCGCTGTGTTTGCAAATCTGCTCCGGCAGGACGGGATGGCAGGACATGCGCGCGCGTTTATGAAACAGGCGACTGAGAATATTATTCCGAGCGAGACGGACACGACCATTCGCAATCATGAATTGAAAGAGATTTTTCTGGCGCGCGGGATGGTCGCGTGCGGCGACGATGCAGGCCTTGGCGAGTCAACGCTGCAGGCGTATGCAAACGATACCCGCAGCCTCTACGCACGCCATGCGCGGGCCGTGCTGACAAAAGCCGGTGCCGCAAAGAACACAAAGCCGGAGCTTGTCGCCGCGGTTTAGTTCATCCAAAATACAAGTTAAACCCAAAAGCGCTGTTGTCAATAAACTGGCAGCAGCGTTTTTCTTGGAAATCACACAGGATAAATGAACCGCTGGAAGATTATTTCGTTTATAAAAAAAGAAGCATAAATAAGCGGACAAAGGCTTATGAATTCATATTAAAGGCATGATGATGAAATTATTCCAAAAGTTTGCACTCATCATTTGTATATTGTCATTTATATTCATTGCATCGTCATGTGCAGGTACGCAATCGATTTCAAAACCTGAATTGAAACTATCTGAATTGGTTGAGCCGACGGTAAAAGCACTAAAACTCTGGTTAGAACAGCAAAAAGAATCTAACGAGAGGGAAACAGTTTTTTTGTACCGGTGTGACACATTAACTAATGAGCCTGTCATGAACGGGCAAGATTCATGTCGCATAGGCCATTGGGGATTTTTTTTATCAATCATGATTTGATAGCTCGTTATGTTTGTATGCATTTGCATATCATTTCTCCTGAAAAAAGCTATATTACCGGTGTTCGTGTTGATGTGGAGTTGACAGTTTCTTCTGATGGTTCTGTAAAGGTTGCTGATTGGGATATTATCCAAATGATCGGAATAAATAAACGTCCATTATCAGTGGACCTGATTGAGTCAGCTACAACTGCGATGAAAAATCTGTTTGAACAGGAAAAAAGCAAGCTCGAAGTTGATGTTCCATTTCTTTATGAAAATGACAGTCTTGCTGCCGAACCGATCATTCGAAATGAATATAATGTTGATGTTGGATATTGGTCTTTTGTCAGAAACTATAATTTGTTGACAGCAACGCTTACTCATGACAATGTGGAACCCGCCAATGCTGAAACAGGCAACAGTGTGAATCCGATAACGGTGAAGTTTTCAATTGATTCTCACGATGTATTGAAAATTAAAAGTGTGAAAACAAACAACATATTTATAAAGTTGAAATGATATTGGTTTTCTTATGTCGTTTATAATCCTGCAATTTCCGGCGGTTCAGGTAGCGGAGTTTCGTCTTTGTCAAGAAGCCGCGGGGAAATCGGTGTCAGTCCCGGTTTAATACTCTCGCCTGCGCGTTGTCGGCGCAGCAAGTCGAGCGCAGCTTCCGCCATCTTCTGATAATCAACCTCGATCCGTACAAACGGCGGCGCAAACGGCAACCCCTGATTCGTCAGCGCAATGATCCGGTCCGACAAAATTCCTTTCAGCGCAGATGCCGCATCAACCGCCAGATAGTCATCCGAGATGTAAACCCCGTCACACTCGCGTGCAATCACGGAAAAACAGCCGGGATCGGTTTCGAATGAATAGACCTTGCATCTGATCGGATCCGCAAGGCGTGAGAGTTTGACAACTGCGTTTCTTGCCGGTTTGACCCCCGGGTGCACTGCCCCACGGTTAAGAATTCCGATCTTCTTGCATCCGCGACTGACAAGAAGCCGCACCGCCAGACTCACCGCTTTCTCGTGATCAATATCGATGCAGAACATATCCGGGTTTTGGTGACCCAGAAAAACATAAGGACAGCCGCGCTTACGGATCTCATGTTGAACGGCTCCGCTTGCCGGAACCACCAGAAACATCCCAGTCAACTCCGGATCAAGAAATGTCTGCCGCACGAGTTGCAACGGATTTTCCGCCAGCGTCAGGTTCACCTTGTCTGAAACTGCAACCCGAAGCCGTTTTAAAAATATGCCCTCACGTGTCAGGCAGTCGTTCAGGTTTTCAATCAGAAAATGATAAAACGGGTGGCGCACAAGAGTGGCGTCGCTCATGTCATAAAAGAGCGGATACGTGTCTGCGCTGGCAAGTGTGGCGGGGTGCTGCAGCAGCGCCCGCGCGTTTTCGGTGACAAAGGTTCCGCGGCCGACTTCCCGCAAGAGCAGCCCGTCTTTGGCAAGCTGCCGGAACGCAAGTTCGGCCACTTTTTTACTGGCATCGTAATGGGCGGCGATTTCGCGCATGGGAGCAAGCCTTGATCCGGGCAATAACCTCCCTGCGCGGATCTTCTCACGGATCGCGTCGGCAATCAGGATATTTTTTGGTTTCCCTGCAGTATAATCCATTCAAATATCTATCAAATATAAGTTTATAATAATAGATCAGTTTAGTGACAAATGGAGACAAAGGCAACTGTTTTTTGGGAAAACCTGTCGGTTTGATGTCTACAGACAAAAAAACTTGTTCTTGCCTTACAGGCAGTGTAAACTTGTCGACTTCTATGCACTATGAGTATGGCAAAACCTGATTTCAGTGGAGTTGATCTTCTATGAAAGTATTCAAGTGGACACTTTTGTTTGTAATGACCGCGCTTCTGACAGCCGGATGTGAGGATGTCAGTCGGCAGGGGGAGACGGCAGGGGAAACGGTGAACAAGGTGCTTGCACGGCGTGCGACGCTCAGCAGTATGCAGGCAACGGGGACGATGCGGATTACCGATCCGGTCAATCAGTTTTTTCTCGGGGTGAATATCGATGTCGTCGCGCAGAAACCGGCGCAGCTGCGGATTGTTGCCGACAAACTCGGCGGACGGATTCAGGCGTTTGACATCGTTGTTGTTGACGACGATATCCTGTTTTATATTCCTCGCAAAAAAGTGTTGTTTCAAGGAAAGCTTTCTGAGCTGACGCAAAGCAAACGCAATATTTCAATCGAACCGTCCGAGATCCTGAGCCACTTGCTGCAGGATACGGAGATTCTGGCAGGACGCGCGTGGAAGAAGGTCGAGTCCCCGAGCGGTGTGGCCAGTATTGTCGGTGAGAGCCTGCGGTTTTTGCGGATGCAGAAAACGATCTGGTTTGAAGAGATCCACAATGAAGGCGAAGGCTTTTTCCGGATGCTGGTTGATACCAAGACCAACGACCTGCTGACGCTGCAGAAGATCGATTCAAAAGGCGAACTCATGTATGAAGAGTCGTATAGCCTGTACGAATCAGTCAGGCAGGGAAAAGTGTTTCCGTACAAGATGCTGCTGAGCTGGCCGTCTGAGCAGAAGACCATCGCCGTCCGGATCAAGAAGCTGAAGGTCAACCGCCGGATTGATCCTTCGAAGTTCGCGTTGGAAGTGGATGAAAATGTCCGCACCAAATCGATTCTTGATGCCAAGATTGAAGGCGACAAAGAAAGTGCAGACAAGGTGGAAGCCGAACAGATCGGTAAGGCAGGTGACGAAAAGCCTGCGCAGGACGTAAGCACAAAGCCGTTATCTGCCGCACACGAATAACAATAACCGTTTGATGACAAATGAATCCGCTCTCCTTCTTTGAGGGCGCGACTTGGAATTGCACAACAACGAAAAGGATCTGCCTTGAAACGAGAAAAAGTTCTCCGCGGGATTGCCCACATTGCCTGTCGGCATCATAAACTGGTTTTGCTGACTGCTGTCATTTTAACGGTGCTGGCGATATTGCCGATCGGCAGGGGGATGCATAAGTCGTTTGACGTTTCAAAGATGTTGCCGCAGGACATTCCGGCTGCGCAAGCGTTTACGCGTGCGATTACGGACTTTGGTTCTGCTGACGACGCGGTTGTTGTGTTCAAGTTGCATGAGCAGACAAGTGAAGCAGTTGAAGCGGCTGGCAAAGTTGCTGACGGCGCGGTCAAAACGCTACTTGAAAACCCGAATGTCGAGAGCGCTTTCTGCCGGATGTTTACCGATGAAGAGCGCGACTATTTTTTAAAAACCGTATTGCCTCACCGTGGATTATTGCTTCTGGATGACGAGCATCTGGATGCTGTGAAGAAAAAACTGGAACCTGATCAGATTGAAAAATCGGTTCGCCGTACCGCGCGCAAGCTCAAAGGGACGGTCACATCCGGCAAGACCAGTGAACTGGCGGCTCTCAACGTCGTCGGCCTTGCGTCGATCTTTGAGGAAGGGCTGAAGGAAATCATCGGAAGTTCTGACGACAAGATCAGTAACAGCGGGTATCTGGTAGACAAGAATCGCACGATGATGCTGATCATCATCCAACCGCGCAAGCCTGCGCAGGATGTGATCTTCAGCGAAACGGTCATGGCTGACATTGCAGCTGCAGTGGACGCCGAGTTGGAGAAAACGCCGGAAGCTGCCAAAAAGCTGTTTTATGTTGAATATGGGGGCGGTTACGAAATTGCCAAGACTTACGATCATAAAGTCAACTCGACTCTGATGGGAACGGTAACGACCAGCGTGATCGCAGTGATTCTGCTGTTTGGTTATTTTTTCCGCCGGTACGGGGTGTTGTTCTATATCGGGATTCCGCTGGTAATGATCGTCGCGTGGACGGCAGGACTCGGGTGGCTGATCTTCGGGCAACTGAATATTGTCTCGTGCGGATTTGCGGCTGTTCTGGTAGGTCTGGGTGTGGACTATGCGGTTCATATTTACAACCGCTATGTGGAAGAACGCTCGACCGGTGAAAATGTATATGACTCATTCTCTGCAAGCCTTGCGCATACGGGCTGGGGCGTCATCATCGGGATGGTCACGACGTGTTTCGCGTTTCTGGCGCTGAATGCCGCCGAGTTTTCACAGCTGGCCGAATTCGGATTTCTGGCGGGGATGGGGATTGCAATGTCGGTTCCGGGGATGCTGTTTATCCTTCCGGCACTGATTGCGTGGCGCAACAGTTATAAGCCTGAAAATATTCGTGTGCTGCGTCCGACCACATTTTTCCTGCCTGAACTCGCTGGCTTTATGGAAAAGCACCGGCGCAAATCTTTCGGCATTACATTATTAATCACGTTTGCCTGTGGCGGGGTTTTGCTGCTGCGTCCGGAACCGATTCACTTTGACCCGTCGCTGGACAGCCTTCGTCCACAGGAGAGGGTGTTTGAACTGAATGGTGAGATCGCCCGCGCGTTCAGCAACCGCAATCCGAACAAACTCTATCTTCTGGCATATGGCGAAAGTGAAGAGGAAGCGTTGGATGAAGCGGCGCGGCTGGTGAAAGGGTGTAAGAAGCTGGTAGAAAACGGTGACCTTGAGGGCTACAACTCACCGATGCAGTATCTGCCCGCGCCTTCGATGCAGAAGAGCCGGTTGGAACAATTGCGTTCAATCGATTTTGACGAGGCGTTAACGACCCTGCGCGAATCGATTGCAAGTCAGGGTCTGCAGGAAGAAGCGTTTTCATTTACTATCGACCTGCTCAAACAGCACCAGGAATTGCTGAAGACCGGCGGTGTTGTTTTGGCGACTGATTTTGACGGAACGCCGATCTGGCGGTTTCTCAAGCGTCTGGTTGCACCGCATCGTGAACGGTATGACTTGAAGTTTGCATTCCCGCCTGAGAGCGCATTTCCGCTGGAGCTGGCAGAAGACGCGAAAAACCGTGATGATGAAGTGGTCGCAAAAGCCGGTGACGTGCTGAGCCAGGACGATGTGCGCAAGCTGATTGATCCTGCTCTGCCGCATATGAAGCAAGTTCGCCGGATTCTGGTCAAAGCGCGCGGTTGGACAGTGAAGACCAATATCTATCTGCCGACGATGAAGAGCAGTAAGGTCGGTGCGTTGAAGATCGACAGCGAATGGATGCAGCGGGTTCGTCAGACGCTTGAGCTGAAAGAAAAAGCGGATGTCAATGCTCCGGGTGTCGGCGCGTATATCACCGGCGTATCAATCCTGACGCACGAGCTTGCCGATGTTGTAAAAGCGGATTTCTGGAACATTTCGGTCTGGGTTTTCCTGATCTCCATGTGCGTACTCGCCTGCTTCTATTGGCGGCATCCGGTTCGGGTCGTGTACTGTGCGCTTCCTGTCAGCTTGGGATTGTTGGTACTGTTCGGGGTGATGAGCGCGTTTCACATTGATTTTAACTTTGTCAATATCCTGTCTGTGCCGATCATCATCGGCCTCGGTATTGACAACGGCATCCATCTGGTCAACCGCTTCTTTGAAGGCGACCGGAAAATCCGCCCGATGATTGTCGACACGGGCCGCGCGCTGATGATTACGTCACTGACGAGTATGGCCGGTTTCGGTTCGCTTGCCATCAGCGGCTACGAAGGCATTACCAGCATGGGGATTCTGTGCGTTTTGGCTTTGGCGACGACATTGTTCTCAAGCTTGTTCATGATGCCGGCGATTGTCTCGACATTTTCACCGGTGGAAGAAAAGCCGAAGAGCCACGAATCCGACCAAGACTAGGCAGCGGGTCGCCGCTGACAATTTCGCGGTAATATCGGAGGCTTGTTTGTCGTGGGCGTGTGTGATATGATAAGCTGGTACGGTCGGATATGTAAAATTGGGAAATGAAACGGTGCGCAGCACAAGGGCTTTTCGGGCAATCGTGACAAAGAATATGGTGACGTTGTGCCGGAGAGCCAGCACGGTTGTCTAGCGAAACGATTACAAAGAAAATCAAAAACAGACTAAGATAAAAAGAGGAGCAAATCAGATGACAATGCGGAAGTGGATCGTAGCCGGTTGTTTGGTATTGACCGGATTGTTTGCAACGGCGGCGGCGGCCGAGATCGAGGGCAAACCTCTCAGCGTGCCGGAGCAGAAGAAAGCGCTCGATGACATCTTTAGCAAACAGATGAAAATCCGCTGGCTTGAGGCGATGGTGTTTACCAAGAAAAGCGGCGGAATGCTCAAAGGCGAATCCGAAAGCTACGGCATGCTTAAAGCGGAAGTACCGAACCTGATCTGGTTTGAAGACCGTGGCGACCCGAAAGAAAAACTGTCGTCGGATATGAGTTCGGTGATGTTGTTGGACGGGCAATTTCTGTGGGAACTTTTCCCAAAGATCGATGACGAACCACGTGAAGCGGAACGCCGTCCGTGGGCGATTGCCGCAGAAGAAGGCCGTGGTCTGAGTCTGGCGTCGCTGCTTCTGGGGCGCGATGTTCACACAGCTGACGAGTTGTACGAAGAGTTTGACGTGAAGGGCGGTTTTTCCGGCGAAGGCGCTGAGGCGACATACCACTTCATCCTCAATCAGAAAAATCAGGATGATGAGAACAGCAAGAAGCGGATGCTGGAGATCTGGGTGCGTCCTGGAGCGTCGCTGCCGTGGAAGGTGCGCTCGACCAAACGCGTGCGGGTGGTTACTCCGGGCGCAAAACCCGGCAATGACTACCGCGAGTCAGTTGAGGAACGGATTCTTGAGCAGGTTAAAACAGATCAGGAAGGACTCGCCCGTTTTCCGGTCGAGACGTTTGTGTTCCCGCTCAGCCCTGACATGCTTGTGCTGGATCCCAACGGCGACGAGATTGATCACGGCAAACTGAAAAAAGATCTGGTCGATATCCGCAAGCGTTTAGTCAGTGACCGGAAAGAATAGAATCACTGAAGCCCGCCTGTAACAGGGCGGGTTTTATGTATGCGGTGGCAAGTGCAGCCAGTTGCCGGATAAAGGAATGTTCTCGTGCCGAGAAAGAAACTGCTACGTTCCAGGCTGAAATCATTGTCACAGGGAAAAGCTTTGCGCGAGCGCCTTGTGTGGCCGCTTCTTGCGTTTGTAGCGTTTTACCTGTTCGGTATCTTGGGTTATTATTTTATTGGCCTGATGACTGAATCGCCCTTGGCCTCATTGCGGCACAGTATATATCAGAGTGCGATTGTCCTGACCAGTGTCGGATTGCAGGATATCCTGAACTCGAACGATACATGGGTCGGTTCGATTTTTACAGTGATCCTTTCGTTTCTCGGCCTGAGTGTGATGGTGTATGCTCTCTCGACGATTACAGCGTTTATTGTCGGCGGTGAGTTGCGAGATTTTCTGGAGGCAAGGCGCATGGAAAAACGCATTGAAGACATGCAGGACCATTTTCTCATCTGTGGCGGTGGCGAGACCGGCCAGTATGTGGCTGAAGAAATGCTTGCGACTGATCAACCGTTTGTCCTGATTGAAATTGATCCGGATCGTGCTACCAAACTGCGCGAGATCGGTGACTTCTGCTATCTGGTGGCTGACGCCTCAGACGATACGGTTTTGCAGGATGCGGGCATTGAGCGCGCGCGCGGTCTGATCTCGGCGCTGTCTGCCGACAAGGATAATTTGCTGACAGTTATCACCGCACGGCAGATGAATCCGGGGCTGCGGATTGTCAGTCGGTGCGTGCAGATGGAAAACGAACGCAAGTTGCGCAAGGCGGGGGCGAATGCGGTTGTGTCTCCGAACATGATCGGCGGTCGCCGGATGGCCAATGTTTTGACGCGACCGGGCGTTGTGACGTTTATGGACGAGCTGATGCGTGACAACAGCGCGATCCGGTTTGAAAATGTCCGCATTGCGCCGGGACACGCGCTTGAGAACAAAACACTTGCCGAAGCGAATTTCCATGCCATCGCTGATGTCAATATCATTGCCACGCGCGAGCCGGGACAAACCAATTACCAATACAACCCTCGTGGCAATCTGATCCTGACCGCAGGCATTACGCTGATCGCGATCGGCCTTCCTGCAGAAATCACGAAGCTGCGTGAATATCTCAGTTAGTTCAATTCCGAAAGTGTTGTCGATTCTTGATCATCCCGGCTGTGATGCACTCGGGGCATATCGTCATGTTATTCATGAAAATCCACTGTTGCTGCATTCATCGGTGACAACCGGCCAGCGGTGGAGTGTACTGTGTCTGAACCCGCTTTCTTCAGTCACCGTCAATTTGTCAGAAGCCGGAAGCAATCCGTTTGCGCGCCTATGCAAAACGATCAAAATGCAGAATGAGAAATTTTGTTTAACTGGTGGCGAGGACAATCATCTGTATCCGGGCTGGTTCGGGTTTCTGTCATATGATCTTGGTAAGTTTTCCGAGGAAAGCCTTGCTTCACTCCGAATAGATCCGGATTTTCCACTGGCTGAATTTACGCTGTACGGCGTGACGCTTGTGTATGACAATGAGAAAAAAACATGGAGCGGGTTTTGCTTAAACATCCCGCAGATTCCGGCTGCAGAAGAACTGCTGCAAAAATTGTTGCACAGGCTCAGGCAATCGGCACCAACAGAAAATGATGTCGTAACGACTACGTGTCCAAAAACAGAATGCTCGTCCCGTTCATATCAGGAAATGGTGAAAAAGGCGCTGGCGTATATTGAACAGGGCGATGTCTATCAAGTATGTCTGTCGCGGCGGTATGAAGCGCGATTTACAGGAAGCGGATGCATGCTTGCACATCAGCTGTTGTCACAAACGCCGGCGGCGTATGGTGCGATTGTTCCGGTGTCAAACGGCAGAAAGTTAATCTCAACGAGTCCGGAACTGTTTTTACAAAAACGGGGTCGGATGGTTCAGACAAAACCGATTAAAGGAACACGGCCGCGGGCAGTCGATGCAGAAGAAGATAAACGGTTGCACGAAGAGTTGTCCGCATGTGAAAAAGAGCGTGCGGAACTTGCGATGATTACCGATCTTTTGCGCAACGATTTGTCGAAGGTTTGTACGTATGGAAGCGTGCAGGTTAAAGCCGCGCGCGTACTGGAAACCTATCCGCATGTAAGGCATGCGTTCAGTGTGGTTGCTGGGGTGTTGCGTCAGGAAAACGATTGGGAAGATCTGCTTCGGGCTACTTTCCCAGGCGGAAGCATTACCGGAGCACCGAAGATCAGGGCGATGCAGATTATTGGTGAACTGGAAGGGAATGCGCGTGGGCCGTATTGCGGGTCGATCGGACGGATTGGTTTGGGTGCTGATCCGAATCTGGATTTGAATATTGCAATAAGGACGGTGCGGATTGAGGGTCAGTCGTTATTGTTTGATGTCGGCAGCGGCATCGTCGCTGACAGCGATCCGGCAGCAGAAGACGCTGAGACAATACACAAAGCGCGCGGGATTTTTCATGCACTTGGACATGAGGTGAGTTATGACACAGATCTGGTTTGATGGACAGATTGTTGACCAAGCGAGTCCGGTGATCAGTGCGGATAATTCTGCATTGCAATTTGGCGAATCGGTGTTTACGACGATCCGGTGTTATGACAGCAAACCGTTTCAGTTGGATCAACATTGCCGTCGCTTGCTGGTGACGCTGGAAAGCGGCATGTTGCCGTTTCAATTTGAGGTAAGGAAAACTGAAATTAAAAACGCGATCAGTCAATTATTGCAGGCGAATAAAAAAACGAACGCGATTGTTCGGCTCACAATTTTCAGTGAAAAAGGACGTGCGGTCATGATGATCAGCTGTCGACCGGTAACGGTGACAGAGGCACAGCAATGTGAAGGCGTTTCTATTTTCGTGTCATCGCTGAAGCGCGACGGCGAAGGGCAGACCGCGCGCTATAAAACCGGATCGTATCTGGAAAATCACTTCGTACGTCGTGAAGCGGAAAATGCCGGTGCGTATGAGGGTTTGATTTTATCGACTGAGGACGATGTGCTTGAGGGTGCGTACACGAATCTTTTTATGATCAAAGACGGTGCTGTCGTGACGCCGCCGCTTACGAAGAATTTACTTCCAGGAATTGCGAGAGATCTCGTGTTGGAATGCTGCAATGAAAAGCATTTTCCGGTCGAACAACGTCCTGTAAAAAATGATGAGTTGAAAAATGCGGACGAGTTATTTTTGACAAATTGTCATATCGAAATTCTACCGGTGTGTAAGCTGATTACTAAAGGTAGTACGGTATACAAAACAACTGGAGTTCTGACACAGAAATTGATCGGTGCATATCGGGACAGAGTCAGAGAATTTTTGAAAAGATAATTACGCGTACAGAACACATTGCACGCGGCGTCCGGATTCGGGTGTGCAGACGGGAATGATTCCGCTGCGGCATTTGTCACAGGCAACCGGACACCGCGGATGGAATCGGCAACCTGCTGGCGGCCTGTCCGCACGCGGAACATCGCCTGTCAGCGCTTGCCGCTTTTTTATTCCACCTGAATCCGAATCGATCTGCGGAATCGCAGACAAAAGCGCTTTGGTATACGGATGCAGCGGGTTTTCAAACAGCGCGTCGGTATCGGCCTCTTCAACGAGTTGTCCCAGATACATCACTCCGACGCGGTGGCTGATGTGTCGAACAACCGACAGATCATGCGAGATAAAGAGATATGCGATATTTCTGGTCTGTTGCAATTCCTGCAGAAGATTGATTACCTGTGCCTGAATCGAAACGTCAAGCGCACTGACGGCTTCGTCGCAGACAATAAACTTTGGTGCAAGCGCAAGCGCGCGTGCGATCCCGATCCGCTGGCGTTGCCCACCGGAGAATTCATGTGGATAGCGGAAGGCATATTCACCGGCAAGCCCTACGGTTTTTAAAAGTTCGGCAACGCGGTCGTCCTGCTCCGTACGCGAACCGATGTTGTGAACACGCAAGCCTTCTGCAATAATATCGCGTACACTCATGCGCGGATTCAGGCTGCTGTACGGGTCTTGAAAAATAATCTGCATATCGCGTCGCGCAGTCCGGAGTGCTTGCCCATGCAGGGAAAACACGTCTTGTCCGTCAAACAGGACGCTACCGGATGTGGGTTCAATCAGTCGCAGCATCGTTCTGCCGGTTGTTGTTTTTCCGCAGCCGGATTCGCCGACAAGCGCGTAAGTCGACGCGGGCATTACGGTAAAGCTGACGCCGTCGACAGCATGAACCTGCCCGACCTGCTGGCTGAAAACGCCTTTGCGGATCGGAAAATATTTTACCAGATCCCTGACTGTAATCAGTGGTTGCTGTTGCATTGTGCCGGAAGATGGAGCGGCGATGGTATCGGCTTCTGCACTCATGCCGTTCCTTTCTTTGAGAGGATGTCGGAAGCTCTGGCATGGTGGCAGGCACAGCGGTGCGCGGCGGTTTTATCGGCAGGCTGTTCGAATGTTTGATTCGTTGCAGGCTCCGTTTTGCATGTGAATTTTTTCTCTTCCAGAACGGGGCAATTCGTCCGGCAGATTTCAGAAGTTTTCCGGCAGCGCGGATGAAAACGGCAGCCCGAAGGATACACTGACGGCGGCGGAACAAAGCCGGGGATTGCCGCCAGTTTTTTTCTCTCGCCGCTCATGCGCGGGATGCTGGCAAGTAATCCCTGTGTGTACGGATGAAGCGGGCAAAGTAAAAGATCGCCAGTTTTCCCTGTTTCGACAATTCGTCCGGCATACATGACGCAAGCCCTGTGAGCAACTTCAGCGATCACCCCGAGATCATGTGTGATAAACAGCATCGCCATATTGTGCGACTGCTGCAGATTGTAGAGTAGTTCAAGAATCTGTGCCTGCACGGTCACGTCAAGAGCGGTGGTCGGTTCGTCCGCAATCAGCAGTTTCGGGCGGCATACC
>QKHZ01000021.1 GCA_003249795.1 bacterium
TATTATTCTTCCCTTCGACGGCATTCCGATATGCCTCTGCGAGCGGACCGACAGACATATCCGATTCATCTCTTTTGCGTATATCCTCAATAAGAGAATCCAAATCAACCGAATGCCCAGCAGCTTCAAACTCCTTCATCCTGCGCAATGCCCGTTCCTTCGGATCTGCCGAAAGATAAAACTTCCACTTCGCATCAGTCAAGACAACTGTCGTAATGTCGCGTCCTTCCATCACTACCGGGCGAATGAGTCCCAACTGTTGCTGCATTTTCACAAGACACGCCCTTACACGCGGTGCCCTTGCAGAAAATTTCGTATTGGCCGTCACATCAGGAGTCCTGATTTCTTTCGAAACATCCGTTCCGTCAATAAGGATATGTGTTCCGGTTTGATCAAATTCAATCCTGCTGTTTTCCGCAACTTCTCCCATTTTATCTTCATCATCAAGAGCGTCCCCAGCCTGCATCGCCTTGAACGCTATCGCCCTGTACATTGCCCCGGTATCGACATACAGGAAATCAAGCGCCATTGCTATTTTCTTTGCAACCGTGCTTTTCCCAGAACCGGCAGGACCATCAATTGCAATTGCATCCATCATGGATTTTGATTCTCCCGAATAATTTCCCACCGGAACATAGCGCGGAAACCGATGTACCCATACTTAAGATCAAGCCGCTCTGTCCTCAGTTTTCTAGGATCCACCTCCGAAGGAAGGTCATTGAAATTGCCACCAAGATAACCTGCACGTTGACTTCCTGACTCCGTTTGCACCCATTCTGACAGATTTCCGCCAAGGTCATATACACCTTCCGGTGTCCTGTCATGTACATATGAACCTGACGTGGCTGCTGCTGCCTGAGCATAACATGCCTGAGGATTAAGCACATCAACCACCGCCCCCCATGGAAAGCGCCGACCGCGTCCTGAAGAATCATGCGACATGGCAAAAAGCCATTCGTCTCGACGCGGTAAATCCTTACCTGCCCCTTGCGCCAGCTTCAACGCATCTTTCCAGGAAGCAACCTGCGGAAGGGATCCTGCCTGATTCGGCCACTCATACTGATCGATTGCAAACGCCCTGAAGATCCGTTTCATTTCAGGATCAGCCGGAGTCGGATACAAAAAGAACACCGTATTTTTTCCTGCCTGTTTTCTCCATGAGGCTTCAGAATACGCTTTCATCGCATCCCAATCATAGCCATCCCGTAAAATCGCGGATGCAGCTTCAAAGGCTTTTTCGAACTCGTAGTTTGCCTTTGCCACCAAACCGCCCTGAACAAACTGCCGGCCTGCATGGATCCGCTTGATTACATCCTGCACGTTCTGACCTCGAATCTTCAGCCACTTCTGCGTATCTGAAATCTGTTCTTTACACTCAGGCGCTTCGGGCCAATACAGCAGTGCCTCCTGCAACGTTCGCAATTTCGCCTCAGCCTGCTGAGCCTTTGACAATTTAGGATTTCTGTCAATCAACCGAGCACGCAACAGCAACTCCACCGCTGTTGCCAGTGACTTAACCCGATTATCCAGTTTAACTCCAGCCTGAGCAGCCACCTCCTGAAGACGCCGAAACTCCTGCCGCGCATCAATTAGGTTATCGTCATGAAGGAACATCAGCGCTTTGGCATGAATCGTCGCAACTAACTGACCTGCGCGGAACTCATCCGAAATCGGAAGTGTCTGATCAGACAACAGTGACTCTGCCTGAGTGCATGATTCAACCGTTTTTTCAGACAACAGATGATTCACCCGCACTGCAGTCCATTCATGCCAAGAATCGCGTAACAGCTCGTCAGAATTTTTAAATACATATGGCCCCACAACCGGAAGAGACGACAAGTTATCAATACGTTCAAGGGAATGCTGAAGCTGACTTCGGTCAGCGGAAATTGCATTTTTCAAATCAGTAACAGCCGACTGCCGCGCATGATACAAGCCTAAAACTATAGCCGCAGTGACGCCAGCGCACAAAAACAAAATTGTACAAGCGATGGGTAATATTCGACGCGTCCAGTAACGATACCGACTTCGAGAAAGCTCCAGCTTTGCCTGCGGACCACTGATATTACTCCACAATCTGACGGATGTACGGTAACGACCATTTGCAAACGCTGCCCGAGCCTCCTGCATCGCGGCATCACGATCATCCAACCGTTTGTCGAGGATTTTTAATAAGCCCTGCGCTTCAGTGTTCGCACGAGCCGATTCTGGTACTTTCCTTAAAACGGAAGCGGCCTCTTCAATATCCCCGTGGCCCATCTTATCTTTTGCAACTTGCAAACAGCTTTGCAGCAGGTATTGGCGCGTCTGCAAATGATCTGGACGAATCGACAATGACTCTAGAAAATACGGGACGGCCTCTTCATGTTTCAGGTTGATGACACAGTTATAACCTGCTTTAATCACCTGTTCCGACTTGCGGATCAGTTTCTGAACACGCTCAAGTTCCTTCTGAGCCTGCACATTATTCGAGTCCAGTGAAACAGCTTCTTTCAAAAATCCACAAGCTTCATCTATTTTTGCTTCAGACAATAGAATCTGCGCACGCAACAACCGTTGCTTTGATGGGATTACGTGTTTCCGCAAATGTTCCATTGTAGCGACAAGACTTTTGTCACGCAGCGGTTCTTCAAGAGAATCCCACTCAGCCAAAGCCTTTTCCTGATCGGCTGATGCAATCAAGTCGCGTATATTTTTCAATGTCTGGCGACGATAGTGATCAACGACCTCAATTGCCGCATTTTTCTCAATCAAAACAAGATCGTCCGGTTTGACCATTTCCATTTTTTGCAGACGACTGCGCGCAGTTAGAATCGTTTCCTCTTTCAAAATCGGTAATACAATTCTCAATGCTTCGCGAACAATCTGCATTTGGACCGATTTCAAGCGTTTGCGCAACTTCGCATCATCAGGACAGATTGCAAGCGCCTTCTGCCAAAAACCGAACGCAAGCAGTGCACGGCCTTGCTTGGCATATTGATCGCCTTGCGAAACAAGCGATCCCGCATCCGAATATCGATTATCAAATGATGACGGAGCAGTGCTGGATGCAGGGGCGAACGCAGGGACGTCCCACGCACTGGATGGCGTATTAGACAGTGAAGGCGAAGGACTCGACTCAGAAGGAAGCGGCAAAAGCTGCAAATCGCCATCATCTTTGGACGGCAAACGCAATGTAGATTCAAGATCCTGATCCATTTGATCGGGATTTGCCAGTATTCGGTGAAGCGCTTCAACAAGATCCTGCATCGTAGCAGGGCGATCGTCTTTATCTTTTGCCATCATCCGCGTTAAAAGGGAATCAAGCGCAAGAGGAATGTCCGGCATATAATCGCGAGCTGGCTTCAGCGGAGCATGCATATGGCTGTAGAGCATCGCTACCGCCGTCGGCGCATTAAACGGAAGAACTCCGGTTACGATCCGGTAAAAAGATCCTCCCAGGGAATAAATATCACTACGAGTATCGAGGGGCTTGCCCTCACACTGCTCAGGGCTCATATATGCAGGCGTACCCATCAGATCACCCGTCTGGGTAATCTCCGCCTCGTGCATTTCTTTTGCCAAACCGAAATCGGAGACTTTGACAATATTTTCCGCAGTGAGCATCAGATTATCCGGCTTGACATCGCGGTGGATAATCCCTGCATCAGCTGCCTTTGCGAGGCCTGCTGCAGCTTGCCGGATAATAGCCACGGCCTCCCGCCACGCAAGAAACCCGCGTTTTTTCAATAATCCTGCGACAGTATCACCATCGACGAACTCCATGGCGATATAATGAATCCCTTGATCCTGGCCAACATCAAAGACCTGAAGAATGTTAACGTGATTCACTTTGGCAATAGAGCGAGCTTCACGCTGAAAGCGGCGGACAAACTCATCATTCTCCGCCAATGCCGGAGCGAGAATTTTCAGGGCGACTTCGCGATCAAGCGAAATCTGGCGCGCCCGCCAGACAGTTCCCATTCCACCAGACCCGACCTGTTCGATGACTTCATAGCCACCAATGGTCTTGCCGACAAGTGAAGGATCTTTTACTGCCATGAGTATCTCCTACGCGTGGTGCGCCTGGATTGCTCAGCGTTCGATTTTGCGGATACGGCGGATGTGCCGTTCATCATTTGAAAACGGCGTATCCAGCCACGCAGCCAGAATATCTTCCAACGGATCAAGCGACGGAACTCGCCCTGGAAGAACAAGAATATTGGAGTCATTGTGCTCACGAGAAAGCGCAGCCGTTTCCTTACTCCAGCACAACGCCGCACGGATATTAGGGTGGCGGTTTGCCGCATACATCATCCCAAGCCCAGTTCCGCACATCAAAAGCCCGCAGGATGCCGCCCCCGATTCGACTGCCTCGGCAACAGCATGGGAAAACTCCGGATAGTCGCAGCTATCTTCTGTGTACGTCCCTTTATCGACAACTTCAAAACCGCGCTGTTCAAGGATAGTCATCAGTTTTTTCTTTGCCGGAAGTGCCGCGTGATCGGACCCGACTGCGATGATCTTTTTTTCTGAAGTCATGTTTATTCCTTTATCCATGCACTTTGAATCTGCTCTTCACTGACACCTCCCTGACGGAGGATTACAAAATCACTGCCTGTCAAGTCAACTACTGTGGACGCGGTACCGTAGGCACTCATCCCGGAATCAAAAATTACATCAACGCGCAAGTCGTCAGCAAAATACGCCATAGCTTCTTCCGCGTTTGCGGCAGGTTTTCCCCCTGCAGGATTCGCGCTCGTTGCAATAATCGGCGCACCGACCAGCCGGATTAACTCACGCACCAGATCAAAATCAGGCATCCTTACGCCGACAGTCGCCCCCTGCGCAGCAGGCAACACCGCTGTTAATCCACCCGGCCAGCATGAATCCAGCACTTGCTTTGCTTTGCCAGAAACAACCGCGCCGACACCGTCAAGCTGAGACCAATCCGAGATCAGAACCTGAAATGGCTTTGATGCATCTCGTCCTTTAATTTCCCGCAATGTCCTGTTTGCACGATCGTCGCCATATCGGACTAATAATCCATACACGGTTTCAGTCGGAAAGACAATCACATTACCGGCAAGCAATTCACCTGCCGCTTTTCGAACCGACGTCCCGTCAAGCCTGATACAGCGATCCTGCAACATTCCATCAATCCAATATTACAGCCGTGACAATGCTTTCTGCGCGATATCCTTACGAAAATATGCACCATCAAATGACACGAGGTCGACAGCAGCATATGCATTTTTAATTGCCGCAGGAATATCTTTACCGAGAGCGGTAACGCCCAGAACGCGGCCACCACTGGTCAGGATGGTATCCTTTTTCTTGCTCGTTCCAGCGTGAAAAACATGTGCGTTAGGCAAAGCATTGGCCTCTGCCAGCCCGCTGATCGCATCACCCTTCTTATATTTACCTGGGTAACCAGCTGAGGACATTACCACGCATACTGCCGGATCATCTTTCCATTTGATTTCCTGATCGGCAAGCTTTCCGTCACAGACCGCGACCATCAACTCAAGGAGATCTGAGTCGAGACGCATCATCAACGGCTGCGTTTCCGGATCGCCAAACCGGACATTGTACTCAAGAACCTTCGGCCCTGCCCCTGTGACCATTATCCCTGCATACAGAACACCGCGAAAACGACGTCCATCTGCATTCATCGCGTGAACGGTCGGAACAAGTACTTTACTGATCACGCTATCCATCAGCTTCGGCGTCATTAATGGCGCAGGACTGTACGCGCCCATCCCGCCTGTGTTTGGACCAGTATCGCCTTCGTAAATCGCTTTATGGTCCTGTGAAGACGCAAGCGGTGCAATCGTCTTTCCATCAGTCAACGCAAGAACAGACAGCTCTTCACCTCGCAGACACTCTTCAATAACGACACGACTTCCGGCATCGCCAAACTCGGAGCTCAGCATGCAGCGGTCAATTGCCGCATTGGCTTCGGCCAGATTTTTACAGACAATCGCACCTTTACCTGCTGCAAGCCCGTCTGCCTTTACAACGACCGGTCCATCCTCGCGACTATCGAGATAGTTTTTCGCATCTTCATGGCGCTCGAACACCGCATAATCGGCTGTCGGAATCCCGTGATGTCGCATCAGGTTCTTTGCGAAGATTTTGCTTTTTTCGAGTTCCGCCGCTGACTTGGTCGGACCAAACGCGCGGATACCGGCCTCGCGAACCGCATCAACAATTCCCTCAACGAGAATCGCTTCGGGTCCGGGAACAACCAGATCGATTCCATTCAGCTTTGCCCAACGCACAACCGCCGGAATATTGCACAGATCAAGATCGACGCACTCACCGACTTCTTCACAACCGGGGTTTCCTGGAGCAATAAACAATTTGGTCAATTTCGGCGACTGTGCCAATTTCCACGCAAGTGCATGTTCGCGTCCACCTGAGCCTAGAACCAATACCCGCATGTCACCCCCCTTCAGATTATATGATGATGAAAACGAATTCTTCATTTTTCACAAAATCCCCCTCACACACAGGCGTAAGGGGAATCGCGGCGCACTATTTACATAAACGATCAGGCGCCATCGCAGTCAAACGCCGATTATTCAGGCATAAACCGTTTTGCAACTTCCGGCAACAATCCGGCCGACTTCATAGCAAGCCTGTCCCTGCGTTGCGAATGTCTTTTTGATCTGGTCAACCGAATCTTTCGCGCACACGAGAATCATCCCCAATCCCATATTGAATACGCGATCCATCTCAGATGTTTCAATATCACCACACTTCTGGATCAACTCAAAGATCGGCGGAGTCGGCCACGAGCCACGTTTGAACTCTGCATTGCAGTTCTCCGGCAGAATCCGCGGCGTATTTTCGACAAGGCCGCCACCAGTCACATGCACCAGTCCCTTGACTGCGCCTTCGTTCTCTTTGATCACCGCCAGAACAGGCTTAACATAAATTTTCGTCGGCGTCAGCATCACTTCGCCTACGGACTTGCCGCCAAGTTCATCCGGCGTGTCAGTAACCTTCAGACCACCGACTTCAAGAATCGCCTTGCGCGCGAGCGAAAAACCATTAGAGTGAAGCCCCGTCGACGGGAGACCAAGAAGGATGTCACCAGCAACAATTAATTTTCCATCAATCACCTTCGGCCGATCTACAATTCCTACTGCAAAACCAGCGAGATCATATTCTCCTGCAGCGTAGAATCCCGGCAACTCAGCCGTCTCACCGCCAAGTAGCGAGCAACCGCTCTGCATACAGCCGTCAGAAACGCCTTTAACAACATCAGCAAGGACATCTTTTTCAACCTTACCGGTACCGATATAATCCAAAAAAAATAACGGCTCAGCACCTTGAACAAGAATATCATTGACACTCATCGCGACAAGATCAATACCGACGGTATCATGCTTACCCATCATGAATGCGACTTTTAGCTTGGTGCCGACACCGTCTGTTCCGCTAACAAGGACAGGATCAACCATCGACTTGGCAAGATCGCCCATCGCAAACATCCCGCCAAAGCCACCATCATTGCGGACAACTTCCGGACGGAAGGTCGAACTCATCATCTTTAAAAAACGCCCTGCAACTTCGTTACCTGCGTCAATATCAACTCCGGCGTCAGCATAGCTGAGTTTTGCAGATTCGGTCATCTGAATTTTCCTTTTTCATCTTTGATTTTCAAAACAGAACGACTGTATCAACACCACAACCGGCTCTCTATTTATCTTTCGGAATTCCGCCGCACTTATTCCGACGATTAACCCCGAACTGCATATCGATCGCATCATGCTCTTCCTCTTCCTCATCCTTGAAGAGAGAATCCATGCTATACTTATCTTCCATCACTGTATCCTGCATCGGAATCGGATATTTCCCATTAAAGCAAGCAGCGCAATAATGATGTTTCGGCAACTTAACAACAGAAAGCATTCCTTCAATTGAAATATAGCGAAGGCTGTCAACCCCCAGCATCTTTTCCATTTCTTCAATCGAATGATTTGCAGCCAGCAACTCTTCCTTTGTCGGAAAGTCAATTCCGTAATAACACGGGAAGCGGTTCGGAGGGCAAGAAATCCGCATATGCACTTCACGCGCGCCATTCTCCCGCAGCGTGCGTACAAGATTTTTCGTCGTGGTTCCACGGATCAGCGAGTCATCGACAAGGATTATCCGCTTGCCTTTGACGACATCCGTCACGACATTGTGTTTCATATTAACAGCACGCACACGTTCCTTTTGCGCCGGAGCAAGAAATGTCCGTCCAACATAGTGGTTCCGGATAAGACCACGGTCAAGCGAATAGCCCGACTCGCTACAGTAGCCCAGAGCAGCCGAATAGCCCGAATCAGGAATCGCCACGACAATATCGGCTTCAACCGGATTTTCCCGTGCCATGATCTGGCCAAGCCGGTAACGTACCTGGTGAACATTTTCACCGAAGATATTGCTGTCTGGACGGGCGAAATAAATATGCTCGAAAATGCAGTGAGCAGGGCTGATCTCTTCTTTCGGCGCAAAGATCTCACTCTTAACGCCCTCGTCACTAATCGTAACCATTTCACCCGGTTCGATATCGCGGATATATGTCGCACCAACAAGATCAAACGCAACCGTTTCACTAGCGACAATGTAACCGTTTTCCAGCTTTCCGATCGACAGCGGCCGCATTCCCTGCGGGTCACGCGCGGCAATCAACCTATCTTCCCGCATAAAAATAAAACAGTATGCACCTTTGACATGGTTCAAACAGTGAGCAATATTATTAGGCTTTGCCACATGTGTCGGCTTTGCCAGAAGGTGGACAGTCACCTCGCTATCGGTACTGGTCTGGAAGATTGAGCCCCACGCTTCATACTCGTCGCGAAGCGTCCGCGCATTGACAAGGTTTCCGTTGTGTGCAATCGCCAGCAGTCCTTCAGAGTAATCGACCACAAGTGGTTGGATATTCTGCGGCTTCGACGATCCTGTTGTCGAATAGCGAACATGCCCAATAGCGATATGACCGGGGAGATTAACCAGTTCCGTCGACGGGATCGCCTGCGAGAGCAAGCCCATCCCTTTGCGGCTGCGAATCTTTGATCCGTCGCTAGTGACGATGCCGGCGCTTTCCTGCCCGCGATGCTGCAGTGAGTGCAACCCCAAATATGTAATCAGCGCGGCTTCGGGCAATCCGTACACACCCATCACGCCACAATAATGACCGCTATCACTATCCAAAATATACCCCCCTCGCCGGGATGACGAAACAAATCAACCACAACCGATATAATACTCAGGATACGGATTCTGTCTACCCGCAAAACGAATTCACGTAAAAAGAACGCTTATTCCTCGCGCGTGTCGAGAACCGCAAGAAACGCTTTTTGCGGGACAGTAACGTTGCCGATCGAGCGCATCCGTTTCTTGCCCTCTTTCTGCTTTTCCAGAAGTTTCCGTTTACGGGTAATGTCGCCACCATAACACTTTGCAGTGACGTTCTTTCTGAGAGGTGCGATATTTTCGCGTGCAACGACCTTACCGCCAACTGCAGCCTGAAGCGCCACCTGAAACAGGTGCCTCGGGATCTCTTTGCGAAGTTTTTCCAGAATTTTACGACCACGCCGTTCACCTTGCGAGCGGATGCAAATTGTCGACAGCGCGTCAACAGCCGTACCGTGCACAAGAATATCCAAGCGCACGAGATCTGCTTTCTGGTAGCGGGTGAACTCATAATCCATCGTCCCGTATCCACGAGTCGAGCTTTTGAGCTTGTCATAAAAATCAAACACGATTTCCGCAAACGGAATTTCATAGTGCAGAAGCGCGCGGGTTTCACCAAGATACTCCAGGCTTTTGTACGTTCCGCGACGTTCTTCTGCCATCGTCATGACGGTTCCGACATAATCCTTCGGAATCAGCACCTGTAGCTTGACGATCGGCTCGCGAAGCTCTTCGATATATGACGGGTCCGGAATGTCGGCAGGACTATGGACTTCCTTGACGGTGCCATCTGTCAACACGACTTCATAGGTTACGTTCGGCGCCGTGGTAATCAGATCGACATCGCTTTCGCGCTCAAGACGTTCCTGTACGATTTCCATATGCAACATTCCCAGAAATCCGCAGCGATATCCAAAGCCCAACGCCTGGCTGCTTTCCGGAATAAACGAGAACGACGAATCATTGAGAGATAATCTGATCAGCGCCTTGCGCAGGTTTTCATAGTTTTCTGAGGCTGACGGGTACAAACCACAGTAAACCATGCTCTTCGGTTCTTCATACCCCTCAAGCGCCTCAACCTCCTGCCCCTTGAGATGTAAAGTATCGCCGACATGCACACAGGACAGATCTTTGACATTTCCGACAACATAGCCAACCTGTCCGGTCTGCAGCTTCTGCACCGGCTTCATGTGCGGCGCAAAAATCCCCATCTCGGTGATCTCAAAGCCACGGTCACCCATGATCATATCAACATCATCGCCTTTGGCAAACGTTCCGTCGACCACGCGAATATGGGCAATCACTCCACGATAGTCATCATATACAGAGTCAAAAATCAGCGCGCGAGGAGCGGCATCTTCTTCCCCTTTTGGTGCCGGGAGATGCTCAACAATCGCGCGCAGAATTTCTTTAATCCCCTGCCCGGTTTTGGCACTTGCGTAAATCACCTCATCCGGATCGCAACCAAGAAAACCAACGAGTTCGTCGCGAACATGATCCGGCATCGCATGTGGCAGATCAATCTTATTCACAACCGGAATGATCTTAAGATCATGGCCGATTGCCAGATACGCATTAGCAATAGTCTGTGCCTGCAGTCCCTGCGATGCATCAACAACAAGAAGCGCCCCCTCGCAGGCAGCCAGCGAGCGGGATACTTCATATGCAAAGTCAACGTGTCCGGGGGTATCAATCAGGTTGATCTGATAAGTCTGCCCATCGTCATGTTTATAATCCATCGTTACTGAACGAGCCTTAATGGTAATACCTCGCTCACGTTCAATATCCATGTCATCCAGCATCTGATTCTGGAATTCACGTACAGTAACAAGACCGGTCTCAAGGAGAAACCGGTCAGCAAGCGTGCTCTTGCCATGATCAATATGGGCAATGATCGAAAAATTACGGATATGACTTTTCTTCATATGCAATCAATATCCTGCCTGAATCCGCGTCAGCGCACAACCAGCCGCACCGATCACGCCGGCATTTTCACCAAGTTCGGCCGGGACAATTTCCATGCGCGCGGCAGGAGTATCAAACGCCTGTTCCTTGCAGGTTTGGCGGATTGCATCAAAAAGGATCGCACCGGCCTTGATCATACCACCTGAGATCACCAGCCTCTCTGGATTCAGCAGATTCGCAAGCGTTGCAGCAGCCATGCCCAGATAGCGGCCGGTTTCAGCAACAATATGTTCAGAGAGGCTATCGCCATTCAGTGCAGCTTTAAAGATATCAGCGCAAGAGATATTTTCTTTCCCCTTCAAGCTGCTGTTCCAGCCGAACTTCAATGCTTCTTCAAAACGGGAAACCGTAGCCGTAGCTGAAGCATACGCCTCAAGACAGCCTTGCCCCCCGCAACCGCACTCACGACCGCCAGCCATGACGACGACATGCCCGAGTTCACCCGCCGTATAATCAGGCCCGTGCAGCAGCTTGCCGTCAATTACAATCGCGCCGCCGACCCCCGTGCCCAGCGTCATCATTGCCATATTGCTGCAACCGCGTCCGGCACCGGCCCAGTATTCTCCCCAGCCAGCTGCGTTGGCATCATTTTCGAGAACGATCTTGACACCGGTTTTTTCAGACAGGATCGCCGCCAACGGCACATTATACCATTTCAGATTCGGCGCTTCGATTATAATTCCCTTGCGACCGTCCAGCGGCCCAGGTGCACCGACACCAGCAGCCATAATCTGTTCTGTACGTAATCCCGCCTTTGCGACAACATCCAGAATACACTGTGCCATGCGATTAATCACGGCATCCTGTCCTTCATGGCGCAACGTGTCGACTTCATGACGGGCAACGATATTGTGCTTGTCGTCAAGAACCGCGCACGGTAATGTCGTACCACCCAGGTCCATCCCGATTACATAATGGCTCATCGTTTTCTATCCTTGAAAAGGGCCTCAGGCCAACTGTGCCCGCAGTTCTTCTACAAATTTCTGCATCGCACGCCCCCTGTGGCTGATCGCCGACTTTTCTTCAATCGAGGCCTGCGCAAATGTCTTGTTCAAATCGTTTGAATAAAACAGCGGATCATACCCAAAACCATTCTCCCCTTCCGGAGCACTCAGGATACGTCCCTCAGTACGCCCCTCATAACGGGTAACCGTACCATCAGGCATTGCAAGTGCAAGGCTACAGACAAAAGCCGCAGTCCTTTTCTCATCAACAACACCATCTAATTTTTTCAGAAGAAGAGCATTATTATCCGCATCTGTTGCGGTTTCACCGGCAAAACGTGCGGAACGGACACCGGGCTCGCCATTCAAAGCGTCCACAACCAGACCGCTATCATCAGCCAAAGCCGGCCAACGGGTTGTCAATGCGACCGTTTTCGCTTTAATCGATGCATTCTCTTCGAAGGTATTGCCCGTTTCTTCCGGAGTCGGTACGCCTCCGAATTCATCCACCGGAAGAACCTCAATATCCAGCGGTGCGAGCAACGCCTGCAATTCTTCACACTTTTTCTTATTCCGACTTGCCAGTACGATTCCTTGAATCATGACATTATCCTTAACGCTTTTTTCTGAAGATCAATCAGTTGTAAAATACCAACCTTCGCTAACGTTCTCATTGAGGAAAATTGCTTCTCTGTAAACGCGTTATGCTCAGCTGTTCCCTGCAACTCAACATACCGTCCCTGATCATTCATCACAACATTCAGATCAACCTCAGCAGTGCTGTCCTGCTCGTAACAAAGATCCAATACGGTTTCACCATTCACAATGCCGACACTGACCGCCGACACCAGAGTAAATTGCGGCAGCCAGCGAACTTTGTGCTTGCGTTTCATCCACCGCAGCGCATCCACTAGCGCAACCATACCGCCTGTAATACTTGCGCAGCGCGTGCCGCCGTCAGCCTGAATCACGTCACAATCTACCGTGATGGTATAGCCTTCAATTGCTTTCAGGTCGATTGTCGAACGTAGTGCCCGGCCAATCAATCGGCTGATCTCAAGTGAACGGCTGTTTTGGCCTCGGCTGGAACGCGAATGCGTACTTCTCGGCAGCATCTGGTATTCGGCCGTAATCCATCCCTGCCCCTGCGATTTACAGAACTCTGGCACGCGCGATTCAACGGATGCTGTGCAGATGACATGCGTATCGCCCTGACGGATCAAAACCGATCCTTCAGCATGACGAGTAAAATTTCTACGGATAAAAACGGGGCGAATTTCGCCGTTTTTGCGCTGTTTGGCCATGACCGGTTACTCCGACTGATTCCGGAGCTGGACGATCCGGTTACGCCTCTTGCGGTTTTCTTCAATTACATCGACAAACATATCGACCAGATGCGGGTCAAACTGTTTTCCCCGGCAGCGTTTCAACTCGGCGACCGCTTCCTCTTCCGACATCGGTTCATGATATGCACGGCTGCTGGTCATCGCATCATACGAGTCGGCCACACACAAAATCCGCGCACCCAGAGGAATTTCCTGTCCGCGAAGCCCATCTGGATAGCCGTTTCCATCATACCGTTCATGATGATGCTTGATGTCATCAATAATGACCCGCAACTCTTCGATCGGCTCCAGAATCGCGCTGGCGATAAGAGGGTGCCGTTTAACAGCTTCATATTCATAATCGGTCAAAGCACCGGGCTTATTCAGCACCGATTCCTTGATTCCGATCTTGCCGAAGTCGTGCAAAACACCCGCAACCTGAATCAATTCAAGCTGCTGTTCGTTATACCCGACGCGTTTGCCGATCTGCCGTGCGTATTTGGCAACGTTCTCACTATGGAACTTCGTATACGGATCTTTCGCTTCCAGCACTTTCGCCATCACCTGCAGAATATTCAGGAACAGCATCTGGTTGCGGCGATGCGACTGGCGCAGTTGCTGCGAAAACAGTCTGCGGCTCAAAATCCGTTCGCATTTCAGAAACAAGACCTCAAGGTCAAAAGGCTTGACAATATACTCTTCCACCATCCCCGACTTCAGCGCTTCGATAATTTCATCACTTGCCGAAATCCCGCTGATAATCACGATAGCGATGTCAAGGTGATCGCACAGGCCTTTGTAAACCGCTCGGCCATCAGTTTCACCCGGAAGGCACAGATCAAGCAGCACCAGATCATACGACATGCGATCGGCAACAGCCCCCATGACATGAGAGAGAGCCTCTTCACCGGAAGAAAGAATATCAACGCGTTCATACCCGTCCGCCAAAAAGCGGGAGCGAACCAAATTGCATAGATCCTGATCGTCATCGACAATCAAGATCCGCATTTTATGCAGTTGGTTGAGGATATCGTGATCTCGGTTCATTGTATCCTTGTTACATCAGAGCTTGTCTGTAAATAATCTCAAGCATTCCCGCTTAGCACAGCAAACAGGGCGCGGTTAATATGCATTCGATTTTCCGCTTCGTCAAACACTTTCGACGCAGCAGATTCCATGACCCCGTCTGTAATCTCTTCGTCACGGTGAGCAGGAAGACAGTGCAGTACAATCGAATCTTTAGGCGCCTTGGCCATCAGCGCTTCATTCACCTGAAACGGCGCAAAAATACGCTTGCGCTCAGCTGCTTCCTCTTCCTGTCCCATACTTGCCCATACGTCAGTATAAACCGTGCAAGCGTCTTTGACCGCATCGGCGGCATCATTGGTCATGCGGAATTTCATGGAAGGGCATTCCTTGTTCAGCATGCTGACAAAGTCGTCCTTAAGCTCATACCCCTTGGGACAACCAAGTGTAAAACCAATACCTAAGCGTCCACACAGTGCCGCAAGGCTCAAAGCGACATTATTGCCATCACCG
>QKHZ01000112.1 GCA_003249795.1 bacterium
ATCCGCAATCGCAATAATCCGGGAAGCCAGTGGGATATCCTTATCAGAAAGCTTATCCGGATACCCGTTACCATTGACAGACTCGTGGTGGTGCCGGACGATTTTGGCAATCGCTTCAAAGCCTTCGGTCTGCCGCAGAATTTCATACCCGCTAATCACATGAGTATGATAAATTTCTTTTTCTTCCGCACTCATGGTATCAACATGCTTTTGCATAATCTCTGTTGGCAATGACACTTTCCCAAGATCATGCAACAGTGCCGCCGTCTCTATCTCAGCCACCTCATATTCGGGACGGCCAATCAATCGCGCCAACTGCACCGCTAAATTCGCAACCCGCCGACCATGCCCTCGCAGGCCCGGTGAATATGCATCCATAAGCCGCGCCATCAGAAGGCGAACCGACTGGATCGTTTGCTCGGCAATAGACTTTGCAGAGGCAAGCTCTTCCGTCTGCCGCTGTAGGTTCGCTGACAACTCCTGATTTTCTGTTCTCAACTTCCGGCACTGCTCTTCCTGTTCCGCCTGAAGGTTATTGTGTTCGCGTCCAAGCCACCGGCTTTGCATGGCATCCAGCACAATCGTTTTCAGTTCATCATCATTCCACGGTTTGACAATAAAACGATGAATCTGCGCACGGTTCACACAATCAATCACTGTCGCCGCGTCTGTCTGTGCACTCAGGGCAATCCGGATCGTATCTGGCCTGATGCTCGCGATTTTATTCAGCGTTTCAGCACCGTCCATTCCCGCCATCCGCATATCACAAATAATGATATCAATTTTGGGGTCCAGCTCGACCAAACCCACCGCAGCCTGACCGCTCGGAGCCTTCAGAATACGCGAAACCTCCGGCCGGAGTACGCGTTCAAGCGCATTCAGTATCGACGGCTCGTCATCAACAAGTAAAATCGTTCCCTGCATCAGACTGTTCCTTTAAGAAAACGGGCAATATCGGCCTGGGTAAAGAAAAATGAGATTTCCGGAAAACCCAGCAGATCCGCCGGAACATCCAACTCATGCTCCGTGTCTTCATGCAAAATGGCAACCGGAATATTTTTACTCCGCAACAAAAACGCCAGCTTTACCATCGGCTCTTCCTTCAGCCCCATCGCATCGAGAATCGCGAGATTTACGGTCTGCCGATCCTGCGCATCAGGAGACAATGTTGAAGCCGCGACAACATGATGACCGAAACTCTGCAACAACGCCTGCATCCACTCCTGCCTCTCTTTCACAGAACTGACGACCGCAACCGTTGCGATTTCATTTCCTTTTAAGTCTGAAGAATGAAGCGTTCCGTCACCGTCAGCCACCTGCAGAAATGCCCGCGTATTTTCTACATGCCGGTCAATCTCGGCCAACAGTTTCGTGCAATCAGCAATTGAAAGACCTGCTGTGCCCAAGGACTCGGCAACCATCTCTTTTGCCGCGATCTCGATAAAAAAGTTCCCCTTCACGCTGGCGATGATATCCGCAAGCCGCACAATCGAGATCAGCGGCTCTTCTTCTGAGGTGGTATGCTTGGACGAATGATGGAACCGGGCCACCCGACACAGGGATTCCGGCAGCTTCCAGTGCTCAAGTAGCCGCATCCCAATTTCAGCGTGGTTTGCGCCGAAGAGCTCATTCTCGCGCTCTAAATCGCGCCGGTAATCAGAAGTCATAAATTGTTTAAACTCGTCCGGACAAACCAGACTCAATACAAAAAAACCGAGATCATGGAGCAACCCCGCTATAAACGCCTCTTCCGGATCCGAATATTTAAGGCGTTTGGCAACCCCGAGCGAACCACCGGCGCATGTGATCGAATGACTCCAGAACAGATTCCAGTCGATCGTGCTTTTCATTTTTTTCAGCGCATCGTATGCGGCAAGCCCCATCGCAAGGTTTCGGATCGCCGAATACCCGAGAATCACAACAGCGCGAGACAGAGTCGAGATTTTTCCGGAGAATCCATAGAACGATGAATTGACGAGCTTCAGAACTTTCCCCGTCAACGCCTGATCGGCTTCAAGCGCCTGCGTCAGATCCTTTGCCGATGACTTTTCATCACCGACCACCTGAAGCAGTTTCTGAACCACTAGAGGCAGCGGAGGCAATTCTTTAATGCGATTGGCAATCTGTTCTGCTTTTGCTGCAGGCATCGCTTCGCTCCACTATAGAGAACACATACCACACCCCAACGATACTAGATAGCAAGAAACTGAATCAGGCAGCCCCGCTCCGCATCTTTTCCCAACGGAACAAAAATTGCCCGCCAGTTCTCAGCATCCCACACGAACTCCAATTGGTGACATGACCTCGGATGCAACAAAAACTGTTTCAACTGTTCACCCACCGACTCGGGAAGGATCTCTTGCGCATCCGTTCCCGGCAAGGCATTCTGCAGAATCGCAAACATGGCACCAGCCGCCTTGTTGCGCAGCATCAACTCGCCTTCACGACTGATCCCGATCACCGCCAACGGCAATTTCTCAAGAATCTCCTGTGAGAGCTGCAGGCTTTTCGTCCGCAGCTCAACCATTTCTTCGAGATGCTCATTCAAATTCCGAAGCTGGTCATTCTGCTGGCGTGTCTGCTCCAGAAGCGCTTTGTTCTGCCGTAAAATCTCGTAATGGTTCAGACACTGCCGCAGGCTCGCTTTCAAAGAATCGTCATTCCATGGCTTAGCGATAAACCGGTACACCTCGCCCTTGTTAATCGATTCCACAATGACGGCAGCATCGGCATACCCGGAAAGGATTACACGCACCGCATCGGGTGAAATCTGCTTCACCTTCTGCAGAAACTGCGTGCCTTCCATATCCGGCATGCGCTGGTCGGAAACAACCAGATGCACTTCATGCTCAGACAGTAGCTCCAATCCCTTTTGCCCGCTGTCGGCAAAGATCGTAGAATACTCTTCTTTGCGCAATAACCGCCTCAATGCATTGAGGACATTCGGCTCGTCATCGACAAACAATACCGTTCGTGAAAGCATATTTGCCGCTCCATGTACCTCAAATCGCACACGGTTACTTAAATAAACGAATTTGCTTATCGAGCATCGAACCCATCACGGCCCTGCGTTTCTGGTTTACCCGACTGTAGACCCGGCCTTCTGTTTGTAACTATACCATATGCGAGCACCCGCAGCCAATGCAACGCTTTTATTCTTCGTAGAATACGGATTTATAAGAATCGTGTTTTTTGTGCTGAATGAGTAAATGAATTGATCTATTCCGGCAAATTCCGCAAATAGGAAGGAAATGTCAATTTTGAAAAGACATACAAGACCGATCACTAAATCCGGACGGTGTTGCGAACAGATGCCGCAAATTCGCGCATCAAACCGTGATCTTTAACACCTTTCTCGATCTCGATGCCACCAGAGACGTCCACCATCCAAGGATGTGCTGCGTGAATTGCCTCCGCGACATTACCAGGATTCAATCCGCCTGCCAGAATCACCCGACCGTATGCGGCGGCTTCGCGCGCAACGTCCCAGTCGAACTTCTGCCCGGTTCCACCAGCAACGCCAGCAACATACGCATCCAGCAAAAACGTGTCTTTAGGTTTACCGTGATTCTTTGCAAGCTGAGCCAGTACACCGCGGTCTTTGACCCGATATGAACGGATAAGCGGAATCCCCTCAAGCGCGTTCCAATAGGCAGGATCGCCTTCAGGCCCATGCACCTGCGCAACATCTGCACCGCTTGCCTGCATCATATGACGGATCTCTTGCGGATCATCCGGGCCGAATACCGCATGTGTACAGACATTTTCCGGAACAAGTTTGCACAACCGTGCGCACAACTCAGGATCAATCTGCCGGGGGCTTTTACTGAGCACAAATCCAACCGCCGCCGCGCCAAGCTCGACAGCCAGTCGGACATCGTCTTCTGTTTTCAATCCGCAAAATTTAAAACGACAGCAAGCGCGTGAGTCGGCAGCATTCATCGTGGCCACGCTTTTTTCTGATTCAAACGGGTGATATGACTGGCAACCTGAGGAGACAGACTGACGTGGTCCGCATAAACCTGATAGCGCGTTCCCTCGCCCGTACAGCCGTTAACCCGAACCGTCAGGCGGAACCCCCAATTCTGATCCAGCGCTTTTGCCAGATCATCTGAGGTGAGAAAGAGAACTGATCCCGGATCAATCGGAAACGTCGACTCAAGAAGACAACCTTCGGAAGTGATTTCAGAAATGACAAACGGAACGCGGGCACGCATATTAATCGACGTCCGGCGGGCAATCATCCGCTGCACACGATCTGTATCTTTTTCAAGAATCTGCGTGATTTTAAACAGCAACGTCTCACGCTGGACAGGCTTTTGGACATAGTCGATTGCGCCCTCATGCAGCGCGCCCATAATCTCCTCTGAGCGGCCCTTAGCGCTGAGCATCAGCACCGGCGGCGGATCATCGGACTGGCGCATCCGCTTCAGCACTTCAATGCCATTGATTCCCGGCATCATCCAGTCCAACAGGACAAGGTCGACTGCTGTTTCATGCAAAACCTGCAGTCCCTGATACCCGTCATTTGCAATATGGACATCATACCCTTCGCGCTGCAGCAACGCCTTGAGATAAAGAGAGACGTCAGCGTCGTCTTCGACAACAAGAAGAACTTTCTGCGCACTATTGGGGCTCATCCTTATCCTCAGCCGGTCAGCACACGAAAGATTACTCCCATCCCGAGACCTGTCATAAAGGCCACAAGAAACATTCCGATGCCTTCAACAGACAGTTTCCAGACGGGGATATCAAGCCGCCATTCCTTACTGGCGCGGTCACCAAATGAACGGATCTGCTCAAGCGTTGCCTGCATTTCCCGTTGATGGCGTTGCGGGTCATTCATCTTACCGTATCCTTCATCGTTCATGGCTTCGCGATTATACATACAAGAAACACAACTCATGCAAAGTCCAACAGTAAAACATTATCAACGTTTCGACCCCATACGTCAAGTGGAAGTTGTGGCATTACCGGAGGTTATGACATTTTTCACGACCAGCCGAGTCCAATCGTCCATCGGGAAGACAACATCGGAAACAAAAACGGCACCCGGAGGTTTTCCGGATGCCGTCTGGATTATTGGAGGCGACGGGCGGATTCGAACCGCCGGATGATGGTTTTGCAAACCATTGCCTTACCACTTGGCTACGTCGCCATTTGCAGAATGAAACACTGTAGCCGAAAACGGCGGCGAGTCAAGTCATTTTTCAAAAACCGGCACTCGAAATTATGCACAACGCTAATGCCCTGCATTAATCCCAGAACACAGGCATCGGCAGACAGATCACACCGTCAGCCTCGGCCAACAGACACGATCACGATTGCATTTTATTCCTCTGCCGTATTTTCAGGATCATCCCTCACGCTGTCCTTGTCCGGATGCAGGCGGACAAGGCGGGTTTTGCCAAACTGCTCGATTGTCAATTCATACGGTTTCATCCCGCGCGCCTTGACCTGCTCACGCAAGTGTTTCGGCGTGTCGATCGGCTGGCCGTCGATGTGCGTAATCAGCTCATGCTGGCCGATACCGGCGACCTCGGCAGGGCTTCCCGGCTCTGTACGATCAACAACCACACCGCTGGCATCGGGCTTGCGCAGATAAACATAACGCAACTCATACGTCAGCGGCTTTACCGTCAGGCCGATGCCCGGGAGTTTGCATTTGGGAGCATTGCTGAAATCAGGCGGCGCGACCTCTGTGGTAAATTTAAGGCTCATGGGTTTACCCTCACGCAGGTAATCCAACGTCACGTTTTTACCCGGCCCCACTTCTGACAGCAAATCGGTCAGCACATTCTGACGGTACAGCCAGCTGGAGCTTCTGATCGAACGCATATACCGGTTATGATAGCGGTTATTTTCCTGATCCGGCAGTTCATACACCCCGGCGTGTCCCTCCACATGAACGCGCATCAGGATATCGTTCTCTTTCAGTCCGGCACGGGCGGCAGGGCTGTCCGGATACAGGAACGTAATCATCAGACCGCTCTGGCCGCCGCGCGTTTCCTTTTGCACGCCGAGGGTGCGGGAGAGTTCGTCATTCAACTGCTGCCATTCGACACCAAGCCAGACGCGCTGGTTCTGGTCGTTCTCCTCCAGCGGGACAATCGAGGCGTCTACAGCCAAGGGAGAATCCAACTCCGAGGCAAGCTGGTTTGCCGGACGGAACATTGCGTTCGACTCATCGGAATCATAGTCACTTCCTGAGCCGGGACGCGGACGTTCGCCAAGGGCAATCGCAACCGGGTTGCCATCAAGATCAAACGCCAGACTTCCTAATGACTCGTTGGTGAAAGTAAGCATCATCATCGAATCCTGCCGCATCCGTTCAAGCCCACGGAAACGGTCATAACTCATCCGCAACCGGCGCTTGCCTCCAGGATACGAGATATTCGTTTTCAACACCAATGCGCCCGGTTTATAGGCAGGCGCCTTGGCAAGATTCAGCATATTTGAGGAATCTGCGGCATCTTTTGGCAATGTCGCCAGAATCGCCTGATATTCGCGCAACGCGCCGGAGAATTCCGCCTGCACGGAATTTCCGTCCTTACCCGCCACTTCAATCCCGATCAGGCGCGCAATCACGTCCCGCTCCAGCGGCGTCGGAATCAGCAGTTTATCCGGTGCAATCCGGAAACCGACCGCATGCACTTCCGGATCGATATCGGTATCATCATCCACATCGACGTTTTCGCGGAACCGGAACGTAACATCGAGCGCAATCTGCTTCAAATCGCTCTGCAGTTTTTCCTGTTTCTGCTTCATCTCATCAACGGTGAGCATCTGCATGTGCCGGATTCTCTCGCCACGCCACGGATAATACGGCCCGCTCATCCCCGCATATTCGGAGAACACAAGTCCAACCACGTCACCGGAAGGATTAACCGCCAGCCCCGGCATTGAGGTCGAGACCATTTCTTCGCCCGTATCGAGGCGGATATACTCGCCACCGATCCCGGAAACAGCCACAAGCCAGTCTCCGCTGTCATACCCATAATAAACCGCGCGCAATGAAGACCATTCCTCCGAAGCCGGAGCCGGAGTGAAGACAACCGGATCGACACCGGGCAGTCGCTCTGAAATCGTTAACAGTGCAGCCTTGTGCATGACCATATAACTTTTGAGCGCAGCCTTGACGGTCTTGCCACCGGCTTCGACTTCAACCCGACGGATAAACGGCTCGTGGATCACCGGGTCAGGAATCACAACCGTTGTTGCATCCCACAAAAAACCACCAATCAGGAAAGGCAGCTCCTGCCGGATCGAATTTTCCTGTTCCCCATCATCAGGATAACGCCCCTGATCGGTCTGCAGGTAAAAACGTACTCGCACGGCACTCTTACTCACCTTCCGCGCGAGATCGCTTTCATTCATGTAATCGACATCTTCGTCAGCAGCATCGTCCGTTTGTTGAGGCTCCGCATTTTCTTTTTTCGTCTCCACGGGAGCGCTTTTTTCAGGAGCGGTCGCAACGGCCGCATCCCCATTTCCCGCCGTTTCCGCTGCAGAAATACTGGCGCCGGCAAGTAACAGCGACAGGCTCCCCAGAAGAAAGGCGGCAGAGTAGATCCGGCTACGGTTTAAGAGAAAACTCATATGTCAGTTCCTTCGTATGTTTTGTTTTGACTGTAAAAAGATCGTAGATCCACTGGCAGTGCACGCGTGGCCCGCTACTCTTTATAATGCTTGGTATAGTCCAGAACCGTATGGAGAACCAGCCCGTTGCGCAGCAGTTTGAGCGAAACCTTTTTCACGCGCTCGGTGTCTTTGACCAGTGCGTTATACACGTCCTCCAGCTCCGCCAGCGTCTCGATCGGCTTGCCGTTAATCTCCAGCAGGATATCGGTATCGCGAAGGCCGGACTGTGCGGCGTTACCCGGCATCCGGATTCCCTGCACATACACCCCGTTATTGCGGAAGAAGTGCAGTTCCGGCGTGTCAAACGGGTTGATGGTCTTGACAGTCATGTTCCATTCCTTGCAGTCAAAGTCTTCGCCTTCGACCGCACCTTTGGCGCGCGGGGTCACATTCAGGTTGACGGTTTGATCACCGCGTTTCAAGACAATCGCCGTAGGCTTGCCTTGTTCAAGATTGGCGATACTGTTATTGATTGCGGGTATGTCTTCACGGACAACGCCAAGAACCGGCTTGTCATTCACCTTCAGCAGAATATCACCGACCTGCAACCCAGCCGCCTCAGCAGGAGATCCCGGATCGACGCTGGCAACCAGCACGCCCTGATCGCCTTCATAAAAGATATTCAGTTCAAAATCTTTCAGCGGCTGCAAACGTACCCCGAGCCATGAACGCGGAACATGTCCGTGCGCACGCAACTGATCGGTAATCTCCTTGACCGTATCGGACGGGATCGCAAACGCCATATCCCCGCCGAAAAATGTTGCACGGGTATTGATCCCGATCACGCGGCCGGTAGTGTCAACAAGAGGCCCGCCTGAGTTGCCAGGGTTGATCGACGCATCGGTCTGAATCCACAGATTGTACATGCCTATTTCAGCAGAAAGAAATCGCGTCGTGCAGGAGATGATCCCAAGCGAAACTGAACGGCTGAGCCCCCAGGGAGCGCCCATCGCCATGACGAACTGGCCTTCCTTCAACTCCGCCGACTTTCCAAGCTGCGCGAAGGGAAACTTCGTTACTCCCGGAACTTCGATCTGCAGCAGCGCCAGATCTGTATCTTTATCGACCCCGAGCACCTTGGCGGTGCCGATCTTGCCGTCATGCAGAAGACAGCGGATCGAAACAGCCTTGTCCGCCACGTGCCAGTTGGTGACCGCTTCGCCGGATTCGGAGATAAACACACCGGAGCCTGCAATCTGCTCTTTTTCGCGCTTGCCATAGTCAAAGCGCTCGGTCAGCGGCATCAGGAAAACCACTGCAGGAAAGACCTTTTCCTTGGCATCCTGAATTATTTTTCTGAAATCGCCCGGATCTTCCGCAGATGCAGACGCTGTCAACAGGCCAGAAATACACATTATAGACAAGAAAATCGAAAAAATACCAAGCCTGCCGCGCATGCGTTCTCCTCTACAAAGAGCCGATAAAAAACGAGTTGCACCGTATTTTTCCTGCGCCCCGAAGGATTTTTCAGTAACTGCCGGTCAGAAAAAACGGTGACATTGTGCTATCAAAGCAGAATCCGCAGCCGCCGACAAGAAAAAAGTCAGGTTGAAGAGCCTGTAAAAGTCGATATACTGGTTTTCTGCAATTCGTTTTCAGACCGCCCCCTTTGGCCGGATCACGGACAAGGGACAAGTCTTCAGATGACTGTCGGTTCATGCAACCGATCATTTGCAGAAAAAGAAATCTGTCCGTGCCCTGCCCAAGACCAGAGCGAAGGCCGGATACAACACAGTGGCACAGACACGCAGTGATAAAGAGATAAGGAGACGTAGTGAATCCGATGTTCAGCCCTGCACCCGACACATGGGCGCAGTCGATTATTCAGAAGCAGATGGAACTGACTCGTGCGTGGCACGTAACCGATCTGGGTAAATACGCAGAGGCGATTCCGGAAACATTGCCTGCCGATTTTTTTGAAACAGTGACATGGCAGCACAGCCGGAATTTTCTGTTGTGGCATGAAGAAGACATCGCCCGCAGCCCGTCTGTCAGTGACAGCAGGATCGCGGACGTCAAACGCGCCATCGACAAGTTGAACCAGAAACGCAACGACCTGATCGAAGTGCTTGACGACATGATCCTCTCGGCATTGACCCAAGCCGGCATCAAGCCGACCGAAGGCACGCGCTGGAATTCGGAGACACCGGGATCGATGATCGACCGGCTCTCGATCGTATCGCTGAAGATTTTCCATATGAAAGAACAGGAAGAGCGCACAGACACCAGCGCCGAACACATTGCAAACTGCAAAACAAAGCGCGAAGTGCTGCAGACGCAGCAGGCAGACCTGTGTCAGGCGCTTGCGTGGCAGATTGAAGACATGCTCTCGGGCAAGCGCTGCATGAAGCTCTACCGCCAGTTTAAAATGTACAATGACCCGTCACTGAACCCGGCAATCTATGCAGCGCAACGCAATGAAGCGAAACAGTGAACAAGAAATCGGGACTAATCCCGAATGAAAAAGAGAATAAAAAAGACATGACGATGAATGACTCTGTACTCCGGATTCTGGACGCCAACCTCAACCGCGCGCGCGAAGGCCTGCGTGTGAGTGAGGAATACGCGCGCTTTGTTCTTGAAAGCCGCCCGCTGACGGAAAAGCTGAAGACGCTCCGCCACGGTTTGCAGGAAGCCGAAACGCTTCTGCTGAAATCGCTTCCGCAAACATCTCTTCTTGCAAACCGCGACACCGCAGGCGACACCGGCACAACCATCAATACTGCAAAAGAAACCAGCAGGCAGAATGCGCGGCAGGTTGCATGCGCGTCGATCCGGCGTCTTGAAGAAGCACTGCGGGTACTGGAAGAGTATGGCAAAACCGTTTCGGCGGAAGCGGCGACAAAGCTTGAATCCATCCGCTACGCGACCTACGATATCGAAACCGCCCTCATGAGTGGGCACGACCGGAAAACACGCCTCGCAAACGCGAAGTTATATGTCCTTGTTACCGGCTCTCTCGCATCGGCAGATCCCGTGACCGTTACGCGCGAAGCCGTCGCCGGTGGCGCTGACATTATCCAGCTTCGTGAAAAAGAAATGGAAGACGGCGAGTGTTATCAGTTGGCGGTGCAGATGAGTGAGATCTGTCAGACTGGAGGCGCGCTTTTCTTTATCAATGACCGCCCGCATGTGGCAGCGCTGGCAAACGCCGACGGCATCCACACAGGGCAAGGTGACCTTCCTGTTCATTTATGCAGACGTATCCTTGGCCCCGAGCGGATCATCGGAAAATCAACAAGCGCGCCGGAATTCGCTGAAAAAGCCTTCACAGACGGGGCCGACTATATCGGCGTAGGGCCTGTATATCCGACCAATACCAAGCAGCACCGTGCGGCGGTCGGGCTGGAGTATGTCACGTGGGCGGCGCAAAACGCGAAGATCCCGTACTTCTGCATCGGCTCGGTAAATCGTGAAACGCTTGGCGGTGTGCTCGATGCCGGAGCACGCTCCGTTGCCGTCTGTACGGCGATCATCGCCGCCAAAGATATTGCCGCAGAAACCGCATGGTTCAAGCAACAGATCGAAGCGGCACAGGCATAAGATCCGAATTTTTGAGCATCATTATATTGATGAAGAGTAGCACCGAACAACGGGATGATAAACAAAGGTAGTTTACGATGTGGGAATGGATGGAAAAAGGCGGGATTGTCATGTACGCCATCGGCGGAGTTTCGCTGCTGGGGTTAATGTATATGATCTATTGCCTGCTCTCGCTTCAGAAAAGCCGCGTCCTGCCATCAGCACTGATCCGGATTGTCGAGGATGATTCATTCGACCCACAGGATGCAGAAACGCTGTGCAGGAAAAACGGCGGCGCATTTGCAGAAGTATTGCTGACGGTCTTACTGACCCGCACCGCAGGACGTGATGAGGCCGAAGCCCTTGTCGAAGGCGCCGGACGACGCGCGGCACACGAACTCTCACGCGGAACGATTGTCCTCGAAGTCGTCGCAGCAATCTCGCCGTTACTGGGGCTGCTGGGCACGGTCACGGGGATGTATAACGTCTTCGGCCGTCTTGCAGAGGTCGGTGTACGCGAAGCGGGACAGCTCTCCGGCGGGATCAGCGAAGCTCTGGTGACGACCATCGCAGGGCTTGTCGTTGCGATCCCCGCCTATGTGGCTTTTACCTGGTTCTCGCGAAAGGTCGACGACCTTGTGCTGGAGATGGAACGCTACGCGGTGGCATTGATGCTGAAGGTGCGAGACTGATGCATTTTCGTGTGCGCAATAAATCACGGGTTCCGGCAATCAACGTTACAAGCCTGATCGATGTGCTGTTTCTGCTGGTGATCTTCGTGCTGCTGTCGGCGAAATTCGAGCCAGACGCCGGTATCCGCGTGGATCTGCCGCAAGGCAAAAGCCGCGAGACAGTGCAGAACGAACCGGTGACACTAAAAGTCACGCAGGACGGGACGATCTTTTTTGAGAAAACGGAAACGTCGCTTGAGGCACTGCCTGAGGCAATCCGGAAAATGCGGACAGACAAAAGCGATCCGGTGCTGGTGATTGAAGCCGACAAGCGGGTGGAGTGGGAGCGCGTGGTACAGGTCACAGACGCCGCCAAGACAGCAGGACAGGCAAAGATCAATTTCAAGATCAAACCGTAGCCATCAGGATAAAAGCAATTGGCTGCGAATCCAATACCGTTATTTATAAGAATGAAAACAAGAAGTGAAGAGAAAGGAAACAAACGTGGGCAAAAATCTGATCCGCTGCATCGAAGGCACGCGGGACTATTTCGATCTGGACGGCGCGAGATTTGGCAAAGCGATGAAGGCTGCCGACCATGTGTTTACCGCCTACGGTTACAGCCAGATCCACACGCCGGTGTTTGAGGCGACCGAACTGTTTGCGCGCGGCATCGGCGAAGCGACCGATATCGTCGAAAAAGAGATGTACACCTTCAAACCCGGCTCTGACATGATCACCTTGCGCCCGGAAGGAACCGCCGGTGTCATCCGCGCGTTCCTTCAGCACTCCATGCATAAACAGGGCGGACTGAACAAGCTCTGGTACTCGGGACCGATGTTCCGGCGTGAGCGCCCGCAAAAAGGCCGCCAGCGCCAGTTTCATCAGGTCGGTGTTGAAGCGGTCGGCAGCTCCGACCCGCTGTTGGACGCGGAAGTCATCGCGATGGGCCTGCAGTTTTACGCCGCAGTCGGCATCACCGGCATCCGCACGCGCCTGAACTCGATCGGCTGCTCCGCCCCCGAATGCCGTGCAAAGTACCGCGAAACGCTGCGCGAGGCGATCCGCCCGAATCTGGACAAATTCTGCAAGAACTGCCAGAACCGTTTCGACCGCAATGTTCTGCGTCTGCTCGACTGTAAAAATCCGTCGTGTAAAGAACTTGCCGCAAACCTGCCCAAAAGTCACGAACACGTCTGCGGCGAGTGCGCCGACCACTTTGGCAAGGTCACTGAAGCACTGGATGCCTTTGGCGTCGATTACGTGATCGACCCGACACTGGTGCGTGGGCTTGATTATTACACGAAAACCGTCTTTGAATACACCCACTCCGCACTTGGCGCGCAAGACGCCATCGGCGGCGGCGGACGGTATGACGGGCTTGTCGAAGAACTGGGCGGCCCCTCGATTCCGGCCGTCGGCTTTGCCATCGGGGTTGAGCGGGTCATGATTGCGATGGAAACCCTTGGCGCATGCTGCTGCACGGCACCGCTGATGGTCTATGGTATTGCCGCTGGCGATGAGGAACACAAGGCAATGTCCGGACTTCTGGCACGCTTGCGTCGGGCTGGCGTATCGTGTGACATGGACTTTGAAGGCAAATCGTTTAAAGCACAAATGCGTACGGCAGGCCGCCGCGGCGCACTGATCGCACTGATTCTTGGCAGCAACGAACTGGAAACGGGACAGATCACCGTCAAAGACATGCGCGAAGATGGCGGGCAGTCAACCGTCCCGCTCAGCCAGATGCAGGAAGCGATCGAAGCGCTGGTGACCGTCGGGTAGCACCAGCGCAAAAGAATCGACAAAAAAACTTGCCGGAGAACCGGGGAGGCAAACTCGTCAGATCTAAGGGGAGGATGATTCATGAAGCGTTTAAAGCGAATCGTATTTGTTCTGATTCTTCTGTTTATTGCATTCGTCGTGGTACTGCCCTACGCCGCAGAAATCGGCATCAAGCAGGCGGTTAACCGTCAGGCTCCGTCAATGGTCGGTGTCGACGTTTCGCTGGGCGGCGCAACTGTCAGCCCGCTTTCGTGTACGGTCGGGATTCAGCAGTTGTCGATCGGCAATCCCGAAGGGTTCCAGACAGACCGTGCCGCGTTTCTTGACGCGATCAATGTAACCGTCGACCTGCCGTCGGTTATCAGTGATGTCATTATCGTCAAAGACATCGTGATTGACGGGGCGGAACTCACCTACGAAATCGGCACAGGCGGAGGCAACCTGATTGTCATCCAGCGCAAGCTGAACACGGACGACACATCCGGTTCGTCCAGTACATCCGGCGAATCGAGCACAGCCACCGGCAGCGAGTCGACGGCAGACTCGGCGGTCTCGGAAAACAAAAGCACAAGCCAGACAAGCAGCAAGCAAATCAAAGTAATCGTCGAGCACTTCATCCTGAAAAACAGCACAATCCGGCTCAGCATCCCGGCACTCGAAGGCGAGTCATTCCAGCAGCCGCTGCCTGATCTTGAACTGACCGATATCGGTAAAAAAGAAGGCGGCCAAACCGTCAAGGAAACGCTCAGGCAAATCGCCCAACAGATCGTCCCGCTTGCCGTAAAAACCGTCAAGAAGAACACACACCTGTCCTCCCAACTCATGGACTACATCTCGCGCGATGCGCAAAGCTCAGGTGCAGAGAAAAGCATCAAGCAGGTCATTGAAGAAAAAGCGGAAGTCGTCCAGGAAAAGGTTCAGGAAAAAGCTGGCGAACTTATCGACAAGTTCAATGAGTGGAGAAACAAATAGTTGTCGATCATCAACACCATCAGCACAGGCAAAGTGTCTCCACGGTATTACAATTCGTATCGTTGAAACTTCTGCACCAAAACATAATCGCATCCGTTTTCTCAAGGGACTCATAGATAATGAGTCCCTTGCATTTTGTTCCCGGAATCAATAAAACACCCGTTACCCACATAATAAAAGTGAAATTTTTTCAACACGCCCACTTGACAATAATAGTATATGAGGGTA
>QKHZ01000150.1 GCA_003249795.1 bacterium
CTTTGGATTCGTTTTTCTCTTCCTGCTGTTCGATCTGGTCTTCCAGTGTTTCGATCTGGTCGTCAATCGATTCGGTGAGGACTGCGTAATAACCGTCTTCATCGTCGGTGAGGTTGTCGGTCAGGTAACACATCTCGTCAAGCACACCGGTGTATGAATAGCAGTTAACCTCGACCAGCCTCATGATATCATCATCGGCATTAGTTTCCGTAGCTGTAATTCTAATTGCATAAACTTCTGTCGTATCCGCCAAACCGATAACAGTTTTGGACGACGTATTGTCGGTAACTTCACGTAAGGTTTGCCACGTACCGGTGGAATCGAGGTATTCGACGACAAAATCGCTGATCGCATAATCTTCAGCAGCCATATCATCGGAGTCGATGTGGTAGATGGTCATGTAGTCCAGCAGAACCGGGTCGTCAAAGTTGATTGTTACCGTATCATAGCCGTCGCTGATGGTTCCGGCTGCTTCATATCCGTTGTCTTCGCCGAAGTTTCCGCTGCTGGTGTCGCCGTTGATCAGGTTCTGGGCATCGGTTCCGTTGCCGGCTGCGCTTGCCGAGACTGTTGCGCCGCTGGAGCTGTCTGCGACATCTTCCTTGTTGGATAAGAATTTTTGAAGATTATCAAAGTCTGTCGAGATTAATTCTTCAAGCGTGTCGGTGTCCAGCACCAGAATGTAGTCGTCGTCCCAAGAGAAACCGATATCATACAGTGAGGTGATGTCGCCGCAGTCGCTGCGCGTTGTGAAAAGGGCATCGGTAATGCTCTGCAGCATCGAGCGCGTTGCCGAGTCTGCGTAGAGAAGACCTGCGACCGAGTCTTCGTCTTCATCTTCCTGATCTTCTTCAGATACATACTGATCCAGTTCATTGATCAGTTCCAGCAGGTTGTTATAGGCTTCCGTGAATTCTTCCAGCTTTTCAACAATTGTATCGGTATCCTGGGAAATCGTGATTGTGACTTCTTCCCCGGTGACTTCGGTCAGGTACAGCGTCACGCCCAGCATCGCGTTGCTGTTGGTGTTGGTTGACGATTTCATCGTAACCGAGGAGTCTGAGCTACCATAGAGAAGAACCGAGTCCTGACCATCTGTGGTCTGTGTGAAGTTGAAGATGTCAAGATCCGAGTCGACGATAATGTCATATGCTTCACCACTGTCGGTGCCGGTAATGACGAGGCGGTACGGGCTGTCTGATCCGTCGTTAATGATACTGACGGTCAGGTCGGTTGCACTTGAGAGTTTGTTCATGATATCGGTGAGGGTGTCGTTGGTGTCGATTTCGATTGTCGTTTCAAAGCTGCCGTCAAGGACCTGAAGCCCGTCATCGTTTTCTGTGCTGTTTCCCAAAATCCCAAGCTCAGATGCGGTTGAACCGCTGTCCACTTCCGCGACTGAAATCGTACCCGTACCGGTGCAGCCGGTATCCTCGATCAGCTCAATTCCATCGCCTGCGGCGTTGATCTGCGCGGTCAGTTCGAGTCCGCTTTCATTGATCAGGTCGATGACATCGCCCAGCGTTTCGCAATCGCTCAGGTCGATTGTCGTACTGTCACCGGTTGTGTCGGTGATGTAAATCGAACCTTCGGTGATGCCCTCGGTACCGTTCATATCCTCGAGCTTTGTTGCGCGGCTGAGGTAATTGTGATCCAGATCTCCGCAGTTGGTCGTTTCATTGTTTGAAAATTCAGTGTCGGTCAGGCCGAGATCGGCTGCGGTGGTTCCGTCTGTATCGGTGAATGTCACGATGGATCCGCTTGCGTTTTCAACCTGAATGCCGTTTTCGGCACTATTGAGCGAGAAGACAAGCACGCCTTCACCCAACTGGCTTTCTGCTTGTTCATTCATCAGCGCAATGGCATCGCTCAGGCTGTCTGAACCGGTTAATGAGGATAGGTCAAACGTTACCGTGGTTCCGTCGACGTCTGCTGTAAATGAGCTGAGCGTCTGGCTGTAATCGCCTCGTGCGCCGTTGATGCCGCCGCCGTCAACACCAGAAAGGGATGCAATCTGGACCGAGTTCATTGCCGCGATCAGGCGTTCACCCTGGACGCTTGATCCGCCTGCGGTTACTGCAATTCCCAGATCTTCGGCAGTTGTATTTGTTTCATCACCGGAGGTCACGCTGGTGATGGTCAGGCTGCCGGTTCCGTCCGAGGTTTCAATCAGAAGGCTTGCGCCGTCATCGGCAATGCGGACGGAAATTGCATCGCTGGTCTGGTCTTCAATCGCATTGATGACTCCCTGCAGGGTTGTGCATTCTGAGAGGTCGACGGTATAAACGGAACCATTACCATCTTCAATCTGAATGGATCCCAGAGTGCCGTCATCTACGCCAAGTCCTCCATGCAGGTTCGAAAGGGCGGTTGACCCTTTAATTGTATAAACGCTGTCACCCAGAACGTAGCCTGATATGCTGGAGTCTGTACCTACGATTCCAAGGTCGCTGGCGGTTGTCGATCCGCCGGAATTTTTAATGGACAATGTGCCGGTGCCGCCGGAGGTATCTGTAATCAGGAGGCTGCTGCCGTCAGAGCCATCTACCGTTGTTGAAATGCTTGCCTCAATCTGCAGGCCGCAGCCGTTGATGGCGTCAAGAACATCCTGTACCGTAACTGCGCCGGAAAGGTCGATCACGGCAGTGTCACCGTTTTTATCGGTGATCTGAATGCTGCCAAGCGCGACGCCTGTGCCGCCGTTTAGTTCTGAGAGTTCGGTTTCCGAGTTGCAGGAGCTTTCCGCTGAATCGATGGTAATGACGCCTTCGACATCAGTCACCGCCGTTTCATCCTTATCAGAAAAGCCGGTTGACATGTATTCTGCGGTCTGGGCGAGCTGTAGGACGGTGAACGTATAGCTGCCGAGGGTCGCGTATTCGTCACAGGTCGCAGTTAGGGAGTCCTCGTCACTGCTGCTGCAGGAGTAGGAGTTCCAGAGTTCTGTGTCTGTCAGGTCTGTCATGATATCCGCGAACTCTTCCAGCAGTTCGTTGATGGATTCATAACAGGCTTCTTTGGTTTCAAGCTCGGTGATCTTGTTTTCGAGATTGGTTACCTTGGCCGTGTCGTAGGACATCAAGGCTTCAATAATCGATTCCGTATCGAGCCCGGAGACCAAGCCGCTGATGGATTGAGAAGCTGACATCGCTGCACCCCTATGATAAAAACCGCCTCAGTTTTCATCCGTCTGTCTGTTGGCCTGAGTGCGCATCGCGCGATAATTTTGGCCTATCGGTAGACGATGATACCACAATAATTGGTATCTTTATTTTCGGCATGTCGATGGCAGTCTTTAGAGGAGAATTTCCGAAAAAAGTTTATTGTTTTGGGATTGGGGAATAATACTCAAGTCTGTTGAGGCTTGTGTCGATAATACAAGATTGCCCATTTCGCATTTAGGTGGGGAAATGGGCAAGCTGAATGCTGTTACTGTTTGACAGGGCAGGCGTTACGGGGTTGTGCCGTTTCGCTCGTAACAGGCCGCCTCGTTTGGGAATACTGCCGTCTGCTTGAAAAAAAACATTTTTTTCTCAAAAAAAGTTGAAGCTCATGCGTTCGAATCAAAAATCAGACCCAATGCCTGCTCAAACCGTTCCTGGAATTTCAGGACAGATTCAGATGGAATCGTATGAAGGGTTTCGCCTGTTTCCGGGCTGACAACCTCAACATAGACCTCATCTGTGCCGTCATGGATCTTGAATCGTAAGTCCTTGTTCATCGCATCCATCACGTTGTTGAGTTGGTCGATTGCTCCCTGAACGGCTTCGGTATCGGTTTCGACCGTTTCTGTTTCCGAAGTGTTCTGTTCAACCTCAACCGCTTTTGCCGTGATCGCTTTTGAAACGCTTACGCTTGATGAACTCTGATCCGTGCTGGTATGTGCCGCAGCCGTTGACTGGCTGGCACTGTAAGCCTCAGAGCTTGCTGCTGACGCAGTTGCAGTGATCTCGCTCATTGTTCCGCCTCCTTCAATCCTACACTGAAGCTTTATCTGCGGCGGACAATTTTATGTAAAGTTCCGACGCGAGCTTCCTAAACAAGTACGACATATGTCATTGTTATCCCTTATAAAAAGCGGGGCGGGTACCGTTTCATACCCGCCCCCGCGGGTACAAGCTAATTCACAGCCCAAAGGCTGCCATTACTATCCCAGAAGCTGAAGAACGTTCTGGGCAACCGTGTTGGCCTGGGCCAACATCGCCGTTGCCGACTGAACCAGGATCTGGTTCTTGGTGTATTCGGTCGTTTCTGTCGCCATATCAACGTCGCGGATTGCCGATTCGGTTGCGGTGATGTTTTCGATCGCAACTTCAAGGCTGTTGACGTTGGTCTGCAGCAGATTCGATTCGGTTGCACCAAGACGAGCACGGAGACTGGTAACGTCGTCAATGGCCTGGTCAATAATGCTCAGAGCCTTGACAGCGTCTTCGTCCAGAGCCGCATAACCACCACCCAAGAGATCGCTGACGCTCAGCGTCATTTCTTCTTCGGTACCATCGCCGTCGAAATCGTCGGTGAATGTGGTCAGACCGAGGTTTGCAGCAACAACGGATTCGATACTGTAAATGGTACGTTCCGAGTCAGCATCACCTTCACCAAGCTGGAACTGCATACCACCTTCGAAGTTACTGAGGGTTTCGGTGGTATTGCTGATTGCCTGGGTTGCAGCGTTGGTTTCGTCAGACATGGCGCCTGCACCGGATACGAGTGAACCAACATCGTAACCAGCAACAGCAATCGTGGTCGCGCCCAGTTCGCCTTCGTCAAAGACGAGGTCGGCGTTCAGGTCGGACGTTGAAACTGTACCGGATGTTCCGTCCAGTTCAATGCGCTGGCCGTTAACGCTGATAACAGCATTCTGACCATAGTCAACCACTTCAGCACCGCTGTCACCGGATTCGAGCAGGTCGCCATCGTTATCGGTGAAGAGAGAACCTTCCGAAGCTTCAATCTTTACAAATGCATCGTCACCGTATTCGTCTGAATAGACGCGGATACCCAGATTATCGAAGGAGAGTGTCCCGGTGTATTCGGCCGCTGTTGCACCCAGAGCGGCAACGTTCAGCTGAACGGCAAGGCCGGTATCTTCATCATAAATCGAAACACAGCTGGCAGCCGACAGGTTAACCGTTCCACTGCTGGCGATCAGGCTGTCATCAGACATGCTGCTGTCGGAGTAGAGAGAAACGGTTGAGTTTGCGCCATTTGCTTCGATTTTGACGTAGATATTGCCATTATCGTCAGTGTTGGTTCCCAGCTGGATGCCGGAAACTGCGGATTCAGTTGCACTCAGAACGCTCGTTGTAAAGTCCGTGGAGATACCGGTATCGCAGCTTGCAGCCGTTGATGAGAATTCAAGGGCTGTTCCGCAGCAAATAATACTGGTCTGTCCAGCCGTGGTGCCACCTGCGGCGGTGATGGTCAGAGAAACCCCTGAATCGTTGCTTTCAGTCATCGCTGTTCCCGATGTTCCGCGTCCGATTTCGGTGGTCATGTCTGCATCTTTGTAGGCGACATATGTTGTGGCGCTGGTCCATTCAATGTAAATGCTTCCATTTGCATCGCTGTTCTCACCAGCAACAATACCGGTGATACCCGTAACCTGGCCAACACCACCTGTACTTGCAGTTGTGCTGGTTGCGTTCAGTGTACCTGTGGTGCTGTAGTTGAAGACCATCGCTTCGCCGGTGGCGTGGGTTGTGTAGTCGGTGTTTCCGTTAGTCGTTTGCGTTGTACCTGTTACGGTTGTGTCAAAGATCAGCGTTGCATTCACGCCGGTTGAGTCTGCCACGGAGTTGATCGTGGTGACGATATCGCCAAGGCTTGTTCCTTCTGTGAAGCTGAAGGATTTGGAGCCGTCTGCACCGGAGATAACAAATTCCTGATTCGCAGTCAGCAGATTTGTGTCGGAATCATATTCTGTGTCTTCGTTAAGGCCTTTGCTGACTTCAAGATATGCGCGTTGTGCCGAAACTGTCGTGTTGGCCGTGCCGTCAGAATTCTCACCACCAAACGAGATGCTGATCGTGAAATCGTCGCTACTGTAGATCTGGTTGACCTGAGTCAAGCCGACGTCCAGAAGCGATTCATCTGTTGTGCTATCAACGGTTGTGGTAACGTCATAGGTCAGGCTCTGGTTGCCGTTGAGCAGATATTCGTCACTGTACTTGGTGGTATTGGCGATACGGTCGATGGTCTGGATCGCTGAGTCCATTTCCGCCTGGTCAGCTTCGATCTGGTCGGAACTGGTAACGCCATCGTTCGCCGCGTGCAGTGCCAATTCACGCATTGTGCTGAGAATTGAGTTGATTTCAGTCAGTGCACCTTCTGCAATCCCGATCACGTTCATGGCTTCGTTGGTGTTTTCAACAGCCTGTTCCAGACCGGCGTTCTGCGCACGCAGTTTTTCAGAAATAACAAGCCCTGACGGGTCGTCTGCAGCGGTATTGATTCGATAACCACTCGACAGTTTTTCAAGACTGCTGGACATTGCGCTGTTGTTTGTATTCAACCAACGCTGCGTGTTCAATGCACTGATATTGTTCGTAATTACCATACCCATGGTGACTTCCTCCGTAAAGTCTTTCGAGCGAAATAAGGTGACACCGTTGCCACCTCGCTGCTTTGCTCCCTGCCCGGTGCAGCAAGACCGGCCTGCTGTTTTACGCCTCGCAGATCGGCGATGAAATCTTGTAACTTTTTATTCTGTAATTTGTTGCGTGCTCTGTTTTCGTCAGCTCCTTTCTCTGGCTATGCGTCAGTTTCTTCGGCGCGACACCCTTGAAAAAACAACGGGGGCGGGGTTGTTTAGCAACCCGCCCCCGTGGGTCACGCATTAGTTATCGGCGCCTAGCCTAAAAGCTGTAGAACATTTTGACTAATTGTGTTTGCTTGTGCCAACATTGCAGTTGCTGACTGAACCAGAATCTGGTTCTTGGTGTATTCGGTCGTTTCGGTTGCCATATCAACGTCGCGGATTGCCGATTCGGTTGCGGTGATGTTTTCGATTGCAACTTCAAGGCTGTTGACGTTGGTCTGCAGCAGATTCGATTCGGTTGCACCAAGGCGTGCACGGAGACTGGTAACGTCGTCAATGGCCTGGTCAATAATGGTCAGGGCTTTGACCGGGTCTTCGTCCAGAGCCGCGTAGCCACCGCCCAAGAGGTCACTGACACTCAGTGTCATTTCCTCATCGGTGCCATCGCCGTCGAAATCGTCAGTATAGCTTGTCAGCCCAAGGTTTGCAGCAACAACGGATTCGATACTGTAAACGGTGCGTTCCGAATCGCTGTCACCTTCACCAAGCTGGAACTGCATGCCACCTTCGAAGTTGTCTAGGGTTTCTGTGGTATTGCTCATTGCCTGAGTTGCATAGTTTGACGTATCGGACATCGAACCGATACCGGAGGCAAGCGTTCCTGTTTCATATCCAGCAACGGCAATCGTCGTTGCGCCCAGTTCGCCTTCATTGAACACAAGGTCGGCGTTGATATCTGATGTGGATACGGTTCCGGAAGTTCCATCCAGCTCAATGCGCTGACCGTTAACACTGATCACCGCGTTTTGGCCATAATCAACGGCTTCGACACCGCTGTCACCGGCATCCAGAAGTTCTTCATCACTGTCAAGGAACAGGGCGCCTTCTGAAACTTCGACCTTTACGAATGCGTCTGAGCCGTAATCTTCAGAATACAGGCGGATGCCCAGGTCGGTGAAGCTGATTGTTCCCGTATATTCCGAGTTTGCCGACAAACCGGCTGTAAGCATGTTCAGCGTTGCATTCAAGCCGGTATCTTCGTCATAAATGGTGAGTGACTGGTCGCCGGAAACATTTGTGACGGCACTGGTGGCCAACAGGCTGTCATCTGACATGGAACTGTCATTATATAGCGATACTGTAACAGATGTCTTGTCTGTGCCAACGGTAACCTTGACATAGATATTTCCGTTTTCATCTGTATTTTCGCCAAGATCAACTCCGGAAATCGCTGAATTTGTGCCGATGATCGTAGAAAGACCTTCAACTTCAATGCCGGTTGCGTCATGTTCACCGTCGAATTGGAACGCGTTACCGAAGCTGATGATTGATGTTGAGCCTGCTGTGGTTGTACCGCCTGCTGTAAGGGTCAGCGTGGCCGTTCCTGTTCCGATTCCGGAATCATTCAATTCAGACAGAACAATTGACGTTGTCGTACTGGTTCCTTCTGCCACGGCCATGGTCATCTCTGCGTCTTTATAGACTGTGCAGGAAGTTGCGCTTTCCCACTTGACATACAGATTGCCGTTTGCGTCGGTGTTTTCTCCCACTTCGATGGCGGCGGCAAGCCCGGTACCAACGGTTGTTGCTGTTATGCCATTGGTATTGGTTGAGCTTGCGGTCAGGATATTTCCGCTGGAATCAAAGTTGTACACAAGCGTTTCGCCTGTGGCGTGTGAGTTGTTCGTGTCGTAATTTGTTGTTTGTGCAATAGTCGCCGTGCTGGATGAGCTGGTGACGGTTGTATCGAACACCAACGTTGCCAGAACACCGGTTGAGTCTGACACTGAGTTGATGGTGTTTACGACATCACCGAGGCTGGTGCCTTCTGTGAAGCTGAACGACTTTGAGCCTTCTGCGCCGGAGAGCACAAATTCCTGATCTGCGGTCAGCAGATTGGTACTTGCGTCATATTCGGTGTCCGAGTCGGTTGCTACGCTGGCTTCAAAGTAAGCGCGCTGGGCACAAACCGCGGTGTCGGCAGTACCGTTTGAAGATCCGGTGTAGGAGACATTGATCGAATAGTCGTCGGTTTTGTAGATCTGGTTGACCTGGGTCATGCCGACGTCCAGTAGGGCATTGTCTGTGGATTCGTCAACGGTTGTGGTAACGTCATAGGTCAGGCTCTGGTTGCCGTTGAGCAGATATTCGTCACTGTACTTGGTGGTATTGGCGATACGGTCGATGGTCTGGATCGCCGAGTCCATTTCCGCCTGGTCAGCTTCGATCTGGTCGGAACTGGTAACGCCATCGTTCGCCGCGTGCAGTGCCAATTCACGCATGGTGCTGAGGATCGAGTTGATTTCGGTCAAAGCCCCTTCTGCGATTCCGATCACGTTCATGGCTTCGTTGGTGTTTTCGACCGCACGTTCCAGACCTGCGTTCTGGGCGCGCAATTTTTCCGAAATCACAAGGCCGGACGGATCGTCTGATGCTGTGTTGATCCGGTACCCACTGGATAACTTTTCTAGACTGCTGGACATTGCATTGTTATTGGTGTTCAACCAACGTTGCGTGTTCAGCGCACTGATATTGTTCGAGATTACCATTCCCATTTGACTTCCTCCATAAAGTCGGTTCATCCATGTTTTCGTTTTGCTTCATTTTCCCCACCGGCGAAGCAGTCCGGTTATTGAGCAATTTTATAAAAGGCACTTATGGCGCTTTTTTCGGCTCATACGCCACCTCCTTTCCCAACGGCATAGACTAACTTTCCCTGCCTGAAATCTCTGTTCGCCTGTCTGCACCGTTTCGCGTTGTCCTGATCCGCATCAACTTCGGTTTTCCGTTTAATTTCAATTCAATGTGGGCACATGTGCCCGACAAAAAGGCACTCGGAAAAGATCGGCCATCAGGCCGCTTCGTTCGTGGATTCAATATGGGAAGGGTGCTGTTTCAGCGGCGGAAAGCGGCTGTCAGCATGGAGAGTTTTTGGTGCCACCGATCACAAATGCGTGAAAGCTTGTGGCTATCTTCCCTGATCATATCCACGGAATCCATTCCGTGAGCCTTTCTGGTTGCGACTTGGGTGTCTTCCGATTGCCATAAGCCTTGTACGGATTTCATGCCATGTCGCAATAAGGTGGTAACTCATTTTTACGTCCGGTAACAGATTGGGCTGTGGAAAACTTTTCCCGCAATGTTTTTTGAAGGTTGATTTGTGGGGTAAAGAAGGGGGGAGATTTTGATTCATTAATTTTTATGTATTGTGTAAGGCTATATTTGACAACTTGATGTATGTTCGGTTTCGGTTGGGTGATTATTCGGGACATAGCCGTTTTTTCTGTGAAAAATCAGCAAAAATATTTTTTAAAAAATCATAAAGATTCCTAAAGTGCTACCGATAATATCAGCGTCTCAACTCTTTTTCGGTGCCGAGTGGGGATAAAAATAGTCTGGTTTATAACTGTTTCAGGTGCGGTTATGTTCGGGCGTTTTTCTTTTTGGGCGTTGTTTTCCTGAGAAGTGATGGCAGAAAATGAAGCAGACAGCATTACCTTCACTGATTGAGCGCGATTTCGAAGCTGAAGAGGCCTATGCCACTCCGGTTTTGCAGGCATCGTCGATCGATTTCACTGATCTGCAGGCAGATCACGGTGCTGCTGTGTTGTCTGGTGATTCGGCGCTTCTGCGAGTTAATGAAGGTGCTGAAGGGGTAGCCATTCAGGACTGTCTGAATGGGGACGCAGATTCATTTTCAAAAATTGTAGAGAAGTACCAGAAGCTGATCCAGAAACAGATGCGGTGGTACGCGCGTGATGCGGCCACGTGTGAGGAACTGGTGCATGATGTCTTTGTGCAGGCATATATGAGTTTGTCGACGTATTCGGCGAAAGCTCCGTTCCGGCACTGGCTGCGGAAAATTGCGTCGCACGTTGGGTATCGCCATCTGAAAAAGCTCGAGAAGGATACGCGTTTTCTCCGGCTTGAGGACTGGGACATCGTCAGTGAGCCTGAGCAGCAGGAAGCGAAAGTCGTGGACGAAGGCAAGGCAAAGAAAATCCTGTATGGCTTGCTGGAGCGCCTTTGTGCGGAAGACCGTACTGCGGTAACGATGATGTATTTCGAGCGTCTGGGCACGCAGGAGATTGCCGAGAGGATGGGCTGGAGCCGTGCGATGGTCAAAATGCACGTCTATCGCGCCAAGAAAAAATTGCGCCAGATTGTGCAGGAAGAGGGGCTGATCGAGAAGTATGATCTGTTGTAGTCAGCCTCGGCTGTGACCGTCTCCCTTTCTTCGGGTTTCAATATTCTTTTTAATTTAAAAAGCCTGCCCCCGTTATCTGGTTGCAGGCTTTTTATTTTTGATGTCCATCGGTTCAGTTTGTTGAGCTGGTACTGTCTGGCTTTTTCGCGCCGTCAGGGCCTTGCTTGTCTCCCGGGCCGCCGTGTTGGGGCGGGCGGCAACTATCGAGGAATTTCTGGTAGGCCTGCATCACTTCCGAGCTTGTTGTGTCTTTGTTCTCGCTCATTTTCGTCATGGTTTTACAGAATTCTTCCAGAAGTTTCTTGATGTGTTCTTCCGGATTTGCTCCATCTGGAGGTGTTGGTGGCGTTGCTTTGCTGTCATCACTGCTGCCAGGCTTTTGAGGTGGTTGCCCCTGTCCGTTTCCGCCGGGATTCGGGCGGTTTTCATCCATTTTCTTGTGTTGTTCCTGCATCTCTTTGAATTTGGCGGTTTCATGTTCTTTGATCGCAAGCGCCATTGCTTGCGGGGTCATGTCTTTCAGGGATTCAATGAACTTTTGTTCTTTTTCCGCCTGTGCTTTGAGCTCTGATTCTGATATTCCCGGCGGCGGCTGTGGTCCGCGGCGGTCGGAATCTGACGAGTTGCCTGTTGATGTGGATGATGAACTGTCTGCGGCAGGCAGTTGTATTGCGGCCAGACCCAGAATAGCGGCAAAAAACAGACCCAATCGAGTATTCATGCAATTTCTCCTGCAACTAGAAACAGCCTCTTGGTGAAGAGGCAACCGAGCCGACTTTTTTCCCTGATATGGAAAATGTGAGAGCGGGGCATGAAAAGTTACAGGAATTTTATTTTTGAGATAAAAATTATTTGGACTGGATAACCCGATGTCACAGTAACCTCTTTCAGCTATGAAGGTTGGCGTGTTTGGACGGGCTGATTCCTTTGATTCGTTTAAAGGAACGGCTGAAGGCGTAGATATCCGAGTAGCCGCACGCTCTGGCGCACTCACTGATTGACAGCTCTGTCTGGTATAGAAGACGCGCCGCGTGTTCTATCCGGATGCGTTCGTGCAGAGTCTTCACTCCGCAGTTGAAGGTTTCCGCACAAAAACGTTGCAGGCTTGCTCGGCTCATGCTCATCGCATCTGATATTTCTGTGACAGTAAGGGGTTCTGCTGCGTTTTCTTCCAGAAATCCGAGCAGTTGTTTTTTCTGCCGGATCTCGCTGCGTACACTCAGGCTGTCGAGCAGATCGAGGCTATAGCTGTCGAACATGTGAATGATTTTGAGTTGGGTTAACTCATCCGGCAGGATCGGCGGAGATTCAAGGTAATGCCGCATCGGTGTCGTAAACTCAACCGGTTGGATGCATGGTCGTGTAAAGCGGCGGCAGAGCAGGGCATGTAGCGGAGTCGGGGCGTCTTTGAGCGTATTGAAGTTCAGGCCAAACTGCTTGTGTCCGTGGGTGGTGCGCAGGCTGTGGCTGAAGCCGCCGGGAAGAATGTGTGCGCAGCCGGGTTTGACAATTTGCCAGCCATCGCCCCAATCGACGGCGAAATCTCCTTCCACCACATGGATGATTTGAAGATAATCATGTCCATGCACTTCCATCGAGCGTCCGGCTACCCATTCTCGGTAGTTGTAGTTGTGGTAAGGGCTTTGGACGGTAAATTGATAATCGTGAGACATATTGATAAATAATAGCGACAGCCTGCCATTTTCAAAGTAAAAATAACGTGTAAATTGCAGTATTGCTTGAGACTGGTTTTGAGTTGATTTGCAAAATATTGAACGGGTTCTCGTCTGGTCGCTTTTAAAAAGGAATTTGCGATGCAACCGATTCATCCGACGCTGCAGTGGACGCTTTTGACCCCGCAGGAGGGGATCTTTCTGTTCGGGTATTACGACCGCCTTGCGCTGAATCCGGAGAGCACAAAGCACCTCGCGCTGAAGGTTCCGCAAGAGGAGCGTTTGCCGAGGGCAGGTGAAACGGCAGAGATCGGCGTGGTCGATGTGGCAAGCAACGTCTTTCAGCCGCTGGTGACGACGGAAGCCTGGTGCCATCAGCAGGGATCGATGACGCAGTGGCTTGTGAATGAGCCGGATTGTTTTATTTATAATGATTTTGACAGGCAGGCTGACGGCTCTTGGAAGGCGGTTGCGCGGGTGTTTGATCTTTCTGCCGGAAAAGTGATCCGCACGTTGCCGCGTCCGTCGTATGTGCTGAGTCATCATGGTAAATATGCCGCGAGTCTGAACTTCTCTCGCATTCCGCGGCGCGGATATTCGTATGCACGTGCAGAGATTGCGTCAGAGCCGCCGGTGCCGGACATGGACAATGACGGCTTGTTTCTGATGGATGTGGCAACGGGCGAGTCGAAGCTGATTGCGCCGTACCGCAAGTTGATCGAAGCGCATCCTTGTGGCTTTTGCCTTTCCGGCAAGCATATCTGGTTGAATCACGCAATTTTTAATTGTGACGATTCGCGCGTAATGGTTCTGCTGCGGCACTGTCCCGAAGAAAACCTGAATGCGATGTGGAAGACGTACATGATCACGATGGATCTGGACGGCGGCAACATGCTGTGTCCGCTGCCGGATCTGTATTGGCGAAACGGCGGCATCAGTCACCAGATGTGGGGGCGCACTCCGCGTGAAATTCTGGTCGATGCAAACTGGTGTGACAACGGTCATGAGTACGTCGTTTTTGATGAAGACCGTGTGCCGATGTCATGTACGCGTGTTTCTGCGGGGATGGGGCCGATGGGGCATCTGATCTTTTCCCCGGACGGAAAGTGGATGGCTGCAGACACGTACTCGCAAGCAGACGGCTATCAGACGCTGTCGCTGGTGAATGTGGCTACGGGTACGTTGACCGAGATCGGCCGGTTCAGGCATGGCGATAAAGATGTGGTCGATACGCGTTGCGATCTGCATCCGCGCTGGTCTGCTGACGGGCGTTATCTGACCGTCGACACGATTCATTACGACGACCGGAAGATCTGCATGTTTGATGCAACACAAGTGACGGGGTGATTTTTTTGCCATCTTGAGTCGCGTGAAATGTCAGGGATTTGCTGGTTTGATTGAAAATAAACCATGATAGATGGAGATATTGATGAGTCTTTTTTCAAGGCATTGTGTGCGTGATGTCCGCGTTCTGGACGGGATCTGGGCGTTTACGTTTCTGGGGGATGCTGACTCGGCGGCGCTTGATGTATCGGGTGTTCACTATGATGACCGGTTGCCGGTGCCGTCGGCGTATGACGCGTATCCCGCGTACGCAGGTAAGCGCGGAGTTGCCGCATACCGGACTGCGCTCCATGTTCCAAAAGGGAAAAAGGCGTTCCTGCGCTTTAACGGGACGGGGATGTGGAACCGGATTGTCGTCGACGGAAAGACACTGGCGTCGTTTGCATTGCCGTACAGTCGCGTTGATGTTGAACTGCCGGTTTCAGAGAACGAAACGCGCGAGTTGGTTGTTGTGAATGACAACCGCTACGATCTTGACCGTGTTCCGCTGCAGATGAATCATTATGATTTTTACGGCTATGGCGGGATCTTTCGCTCGGTTGAACTGCATGTTGTCAACGACGTGTATTTAAAGCGGGTCAAGCTGACGCCGAAGTCCGCCGACACTGGGGCTGTTTGCGCAGAGCTGAGAGTTGACGGTTTGGAGTCGGGGACGCTGCCGGTTACGATCGCGGCTGATGGTGAAATTGTTTATGAAAAAGAGCTCGAGTTTCGCGGGTCAAAGGCCACGGCCGAGTTTGTTGTGACCGATGCAAAAGCGTGGTCCTCTGAAGAGCCGAACCTGCATATCGTTCATGTGTGCATTCCGGATGATGATTTTCGTGAGCGCATC
>QKHZ01000140.1 GCA_003249795.1 bacterium
AAACAGATCACAACCTGCACTATATCGACGGAACAAACCTGATTGAACACGATGAAGCCTTCTTTGATCCTGTTCAGGTTCATCCGAATGACAACGGATTTGTCCAGATGGCAAACCATCTTGGTGAACAAATTCCATACAGAAAAAAAGGAAAGTAAACGATGACACTGCAAAATGTGACGTTAGAGTTAAGCTCAAAACCGTTTACCGACGACAGTCGCGAGACAATGGAATCTGTCAGCCGGACGATGTTCAGGCAATGGCAAAACCTTCTCGACAAGGCTGACCGCATTTCAGTTCTGCTGTGGATCGCAGACGGCAGCGAGATTCTTGAATATACCGGCGACCTGTCGCAGACCTTTGAATGGGCCTACTGGTTCGGTTGTGCAAATCATATTCCGCCAAGCGGAAATGAAACCGAACGGGAAAAAATCAATACGCATAAATTTCCAAAAAAATATCGTGACGACGCTGCGCCCCGCCCATATCAGTGGCTGAAAGAACTAATCGGGGTGATTAAATCAATCGGCTTGAAACTGACCGGCAAGCCTATCCGAATCGGCGCGATCTTTGACAACGGACCGGAATTCGCCATCTCAAATTTTAAATACAAAAAACATCCGGAAATTGCTCGTGCAAACACTCTATTTCCTGGAAGTTTTGTCACCTGCAATTCTACATTAAACAGTGATCCGCAACCATACGCCGCTTTCCCGAACGGCATTGCTCAGGGAACCACGCTCGGAGAATTTTTAGGAAAACAATTCAAGGTTTTTGCCGATGATCTCGGGTACGATTACATCTGGCTTTCAAATGGGATGGGCTTCGGCACAGAAACTTGGGGGATCACAGGCGCATTGTTTGATAAAGAAAAGTTCTATCCTGAAAAAGCAGACGAAGCGGCGGGAACAATGCTTCATTTTTGGAATGATTTTACACGATATTGGCCGAAAGATAAAATTGAAACCCGCGGTAGTAACTTTTCCGCGGGGCTTGAACTTTCGACCGATGCGGCCCCATTAAAAGAACTGTATCGCGATTTCAAAATTGCACCGCCGGTGAATTCGCCTTGGGCAGCGCTGAACTACAACAGCGGACTTGAGCTGGCCGCATGGATGTCACACGTCGCAGAACTTCCGGATGAACGATTCCCATACCGGTTTTACGCACACGACCCGTGGTTTTACAACAGCCCGTGGCTAGACCGTTATGGACGCGAGCCATGGGATATTTATCTGCCCCTGAGTATCTGCCGGATTAATGAACAGGCAGAGGCGCAGACGCCAAACAGTATTTCGATTTTGACAATTGACGACACGCTGGGACAGATGCCGGAGCAGGTTCCGGATGAAGTGATTCCGCATCTAAAAGAAGCACTGCGACATGCCCCGGATCAGGCAGGACCGCTGGTGTGGGTTTATCCGTTCAGCGAATATTCTGATCTTGTCAGAGGCAAGGATAAAAATCCGGGCGTTGTATTTAATGAAGATATGTTTATTGCTGAAGCCTTACAGCAGGGTCTGCCGCTGAATACGGTAATCAGCACCGATAATTTTTATAAAACGTTTTCAAAATGCCCCGAAAAATTTGCATCAAAAATATTAATCGCGCCGGTCACTTCATATCCGGCAGTAAAAGGTTTTATCGCAAGCGGTGGCAATGTGATTTTTTACGGCTCGCTACGCAACGTTCCTGATGACTTATGCCAGTTGCTTCATTTGAACAACGATGTTGCCATCACCGGAGAAGCGGTTGTCGAATTGTACGAAAACGTTGACCAATGCGAACACGACGCATGTGCAACCACAACCCATATTCACGATGTATTCAATTGCGGTGGGGCCTGTGAAGTGATTGCCGATAGCACTGACACAAATGTAATCGCTGAAGTAAAAGCAGGAAATCAGAAACGCATTCTTGCCTCTGTCCGCAAGTTCTCGAAAACACAAAAAGTAGCATTTGTGCGCTCGTTGTTGCCTTGCGCAAAAGATCCGAAACTGGAATACAGAGGTTTTGAGTATGGAAAAGCTGACGAAATTTTCTTTGTAGAAAAACTGATGCGATACACTCTCTGCGAATTCGGTTGGAAACTCGGCTTCAACACAGTCGACGTATCATCGCATTCGCCTCGAATTTGTATTTCCCGGAACGATAACGCTTTTTATTACTCCGTTTTTTCGCCTGAAACCGGCACAGAGATTACAACGTCCTCACCTTACGGCGCCCCAATTTTGACAGAAATGCAGTGCAGAATTGAAAGTGATATGGCGTTGTGGCATCCGTCAAAAGCATGGCATAAGGAATGCCGCTGTTTTATCCGGCAAAAAGATGCGAGTATGGTCGACTGCAAAATCGTATTCCCAGCATACCCGCAATATCACCAGCGGCGCGAATATCATAATCTAAAAGATGCTGAGGTGACATTCTTTCCTCCGATAAATCACATGCAGACACTGGAGGCAATTATCACGAAAGAAAAAAATCAACTTGGCGGATTTTTATCAAAAGATCCAGTCGACCTTGAATGGCATGAAGACGGCAACGGGAAACATGTCGTCCTGAAAAACGTGACCGGCTATCTGTCCTTCATCTGGTAATGTATTCCAGATAATTTTACGAAGAGCAATCATTTTTATAAAGGGAATCTGATGAACATCGAACGTCGCAAACCACTGAGTGCCAATGTTTCAGTAATCTCAATCGGTCTGGATACGTATTGGCAGCAGTTTCCGGGACTGCTGGACGAGATGAAAGCAAAGACAGCAATTTTAATACAGAAACTTTCGAGTAATAGTGTTACCGTTTCTGACTTTGGCATGATCGATAACGCGCAAGCAGCCTACGATGCTCTTCCAAAAATCAAGGCTGCTGACCCTGATATCCTGTTTGTCGATATGGTGACATACGGAACCAGCGCGACATTTGGCGCGATTGTCCGTGAAATGAAATGTCCGGTCATTCTGGTCGCGCTTCAACCGTTAGCAGCAATGGATTACGCAAACGGTACCACGTTTATGCAGCTTTGTAATGACGATTTCTGCTCTGTTCCGGAATTCACAGGTGTTGCGGTTCGCATGGGCAAGCCGGTTTCAGATATTATTATCGGTAAACTTGAAGGTGACGCGGTTGCGGACGAAAAGATCGCGGATTGGTGCCGCATCGGTCACGCAATCCACGACCTGCGTAATGCCCGACTCGGCCACATGGGTCATGTCCTTGAAGCAATGCTGGACATGCAGACCGATCCGACCGCGATTACTGCAACCTTCGGCGCGCACGTTGTGCAGTGTGAACCGGATGAAATCATGTGCGAGTTTGCCTCAATCAGCGACGATGACATCCGCGTCAAAAATATGTCGTCGAGGATTCTTGAATTCTTCGACACGCCAGATCCAGTCAGTGATCCGATTACAACGAAACTGACTGATGCAGACCTTCTGATGGCGGCAAAAGCCGGGATTGCTCTGGAGCAGTTTATCGAGAAGAAAAAGCTCGATGGATTCGCATACTATTATGAAGCGCAAACCGGTTCGGATATGCGTCGACTGGTGACAAACTTCATTGTCGGCAATTCGCTCTTGACTGCAGCAGGCTTTCCCATGTGCGGGGAATTCGATATTAAGACCTGTATCGCGATGCTGATCATGGATCGTCTGGAAATTGGCGGCAGCTTTGCGGAATTCCATCCGATTGATTTTGAACGTGACACAATCCTCGTCGGTCATGACGGGCCTCACCACCTGAATATCGCAAACAACAAACCCGTTATCCGCAGCTTGAAAAAATACCATGGCAAACCCGGTAGCGGTGCAGGTGTCGAATTCAATATTAAAACAGGCCCCATTACCATGCTCAGTATCAGCAGCAAGGCTGACGGAAAATTTAAATTTATCATCGCTGAAGGAGAGTCGATGAATGGTCCCATCCCTCCGACTGGCAACACAAATACCCACGGGAGGTTTTTGCCCGATGT
>QKHZ01000265.1 GCA_003249795.1 bacterium
GAATAGGGAAATATCGGCGTCAGACCCGCACGGATAAAAAACCTGCATGACGTGCTCTGCGGGTTCATGCCCCTCGTGATGCAGAAGCGCACCGCAACCACTCGGCACAAACGTTGATCCGCCATCGCCATCGCGTCCTGCCATCGCCGGATTGACAACGCTCAGCTTCATAAGCCGACAGTCATTCTCTGTCAACTTCTGCATGAAAATGCAAAGACGCCCGTCCTCAAGGGAATACGGCACAGAAAAACGGGAACCCGTAATCTGGCTATCTGCGACAGAACACGACTCGACTGTTTCCTGCCCCTCAAGATCCCGCCAACTGGCTTCAATTTCGAGTAGCATTGCTCTCCCTTTTCTTTTTATCGATATCGATATATTACCATCGTCTTTTTTTGTTGTCAAATTTTTTGCGTCATTGAAATTTTCTTGCGGCGACTCTTTTATCCGCTAAAATCGTTATGGATACATATGCTAGAAAGTGTTGCAAATGCTGCGGACGAAGATAAAAATCATCGATGCTATCCGGAACGGGAAAAATTCCTGCTCCAAGAAAGAGGTCTCCCTGAACTCGGGAGTCTCGTGGGGGGCGATGTATAAAATTGTCGACACGCTTCTTGCCGAAGGTACGATTTTCACCCGTGCCGAAAAACCTGTCGGCCGAGGGCGCCCCAACATCCCGCTGTGCCTGAATGCCGAAACCGCGTTTTTTGCCGGCATAGATATCGGCTCTGAAAATACGCGCATCGTATTCACGGACCTGAACCTTCTCGTGCGTCACAGCGAATCACTCAAGACAACCGCCTATACAAATGAAACCGCATTCTGGAAGTGGGTCGACACGGTTTACGAAAGCGCCCTGAAGAAAAGCGGACTGAAAAAAAATACTGTCAACAGCATTGGCATCGCAATCTCGGGTACGGTCGATTCGGAAAATGGGCTGGTCTTCTCAGCCGGAAACCTCGGAATCCCGCGTGAGAGCAACCTCAAGGTAAAACAATTTTCCGACGCCTGCGGACGACCGGCCTGCATCTACACGACACAGGTAGCAGCAGCCTTGGCGGAATATCATTTCGGCAGCGAAGCAGGAGCCGGAAACCTCGCAACTGTCGGTCTTGGCTTCGGTATCGGCTCGGGTGCCGTCTCCAACCACGTACTTTTAATCAGCCATCCGAAACACCCGATCGGCTACATCGGACACATCCTGATCCCCAACAACGACCACAAATGCGTCTGCGGCTGGACCGGATGCCTTGAAGCATACAGCGGCGGACGGAATCTGGTTGCAACCGCCGCCCCTCTCTTCAAAAACGCTGCGGCAATCACATCCGCACGAACGCTTGACGATCTGGCGCAAGCGGCAGACAAAACGGCGCGGAAAATTTTGAATAAGGCCGCGTCCTATAATGCCGTCGGCGTTGCGAACATGATCCAGCTCTACTCACCGGAAGCGGTTATCTTTTCCGGCGGGCAGGCAAAGCAGGACGGCTACCTGTACCAGCAGACGCTGAAAGAAATCGCAAAGCTCCTTCCCGGCGGTCGCGATGTCTGCCGGTTCTCCATCACCCGACTCGGGCAGTTCCAGTCCGCAATCGGCGCCGCACGCCTCGCGTACGAAAATTTCTTTTAAAATCAGCAACCCCACTCTTGCGTAAACAACTTTTCAGTGTATTGTATCTATGTAGATATTAAGGAGCCGGTCGTGGACTTCTCGGTAGGATACCCGTTTTCATCCGATAATGACTTCGCAGATACTGTGCTGAAATACAGCGCAAAAATCCGCGAAGTCTATTTTCCGTGGGCGGAGATCCCTAGCGGACGCGGAACGGTGGGCGAGTCCGGCGGGGCTGCCGGGGCAGTGAACGACGGTGCGGCGGCGTTCGAGCTGCAGAGCAGGATGCTGGAGGATCTAACACGGTTTGCCGATGCGGGGATTCAACTGAACCTGCTGATTAACGGAAACTGTTATGGACGCTTCAGCCAGTCGCGGGCGTTTTTCAATAAAATCGGTAATGCCGTTGACTTTCTCGGTGGTCGAACAGGTTTGCAGTCGATAACCACGACCTCGCCTTTGGTATCGAAATTCATCAAGGCGAATTTTCCTGAAATCGAAACGCGCGCGTCAATCAATATGGAGATCGGCAGCACCCGGGGGATGGACTATATCAAACAATATTTCGACGGTTTCTATCTGCAGCGTGAACACAACCGCAACATCCGTAAAATAGAAAGCAACAAACGCTGGTGTGACGACAACGGCAAAAAGCTGTACCTGCTCGCAAACAGCGGCTGCCTGAACCACTGCTCTGTGCATAACTTTCACGACAATCTGGTCGCCCACGAAGCGGAGATTCAGGCGATGGACAATGCCTATGAGTTCAAAGGCGTGTGCCACGAATACCTGTCGCGCAAAGAGAATCTGGTCGCAACGCTTCGCGACACAAACTTTATCCGTCCTGAAGATATTCATTATTATGAGCCGTACTTCTCCGTCGTCAAACTCGCGACCCGCAGCAACCGCAATCCCGCGCGCGTGATCGAAGCGTATGTGAGAGGCAAATACAGCGGCAACCTGCTGGAGCTGATGGAGCCGGATCATTCGGCCGACATTTATCCCTTCATTATCGACAACACGAAGTTTCCGGAGATGTACGGAAAGAAGCGGATGGAGTGTGGACTCGCGTGTGAGAACTGCGGCTATTGCGAAGCGGTGCTGAAGCAGTGCGCGGTTGACGTATCCAGCTACGCGCAGGACAGCGTGTTCTGAAGTGCATGAGATTTATCTGTAAAAGCAACGGGTGCGCAACGACACCCGCAGGAGGCCGATACAATGTTGAATGCGAAGATGATTAAGGAGGCTGCGATTGCCGCGGGTGCAGACCTGTGCGGGATTGGCGACATGCAGCGGTTTGAGGGATGCCCCAAGGAGATGGACCCGCGCTATCTGTTTCCGGAAGCAAAAAGCGTGATCGGGCTGGTCTTCCGGATTCCGCGCGGCGTGCAGCGGGGGATTGAGGAAGGGACTCAATTTTATCAGTATCCGTCGATGGCCTATGGCGGGATCAACGAGATCTTTGCGCCGGCGGTGCTGTATCATCTCGGAAAAGTGATCGAGGATGCCGGATACGAAGCAATGCTGTACCGCAATACCGGTGCGCGCGGCGTTGTCTCGGACATGGACGCGTCTCTCGGTAACACCCTTTCACCCGAAGAGCAGATCGAAGTCAACGAGCAGGCGAAAACAAAGGCGGCGCACCACCGCTCCGTGCAGTTCACCCGGCCAGCACGTCCGGGAAGTGTGGCGCCGGATTTGCAGTTTCACTTCCGGCTTGCAGGTGTCGCGTGCGGCCTTGGCGAGATGGGCTGGAGCAAGATGTTTCTGACGCCGGAGTTTGGGCCGCTGCAGCGGATGGCGTTTATCTTCACCGACGCTCCGCTTGAGGCTGACCCAATGTACAGCGGCGAACCGATCTGCCGCAAGTGCATGGCGTGCGTGCGCGAATGCCCGGGCGGGTGTCTCAGTAAAGACGAAAGCGTCGTCGCATATATCGGTGGCAAGAAATGCGAATGGGGCAAACTGGACGAATGGAAATGCTACGCCTTTTACACGCACGGCGGGCGCAAGTTCAATCCGTTTGTGCCGAAAGAGGTCTGGGATGAAAACAGGGACGGCGAGCTGAATCTGCTGGAAGGAAAATGCGAGGCCAACGAAGCGGAGATCATGAAGGTCTACGGGGCGCTGGAAAAATACTTCCCGACCTGGGTCGGCTACAACATGGCCAAATGCGGCGGCTGCATCCGCGCATGCGTCAGTATGCTGGAGAAGAAGGGCGGCTGCATGGCCGGACGCTTCAAGGCGCCGCTGCGCACGCAAAAAGCCTGGGTCATGGACCGTTAACGAAAACAAAGGACAGCAAACCATGTTTACAAGTGATATGCTCAAAGCAAAGGCAATCGAGTTCGGCCACTTTGCCGGAACCAACCCGCAGCGCGATCCGAAAAATATTTTACCGAACGCGACCTGTGTCATCGGATGCGGCTTCCGCGTACCGTCAGCACTTTACAGAACGATGGAAACGAAGACACAGTATTACAACTACACCCAACTCGGCGTGAAATATATCGACGAAGAGTTCTCAGAAATCTTTCTGCTCAAGATGGGCTCGTTTATTGAAAACGAAGGCTATGACGCGTGCCTGCAGCGCAATATCTCGAACCTCCGGATCAAAGGCGACAAGACCACCAATCCTGAACTGATCGACACATATGAACTCGTACACGCGGAGCCGGTGACAGCCGGAAAACCCGCGCCGGAGATCATC
>QKHZ01000143.1 GCA_003249795.1 bacterium
GGACAAAATTATCGCAAGATTGTCTAACTACAATGTCGGATTTGTGTATTAAATTATCCTAAGATGAAATTCAAACAAAAAAGGAGTTTGAGTGTCCAGATTGATTCTGTGTCTTTCTCTTATATTCATTTCCGCTTGCATTGCTGATGACAATTCTTTGCCGAAAGCGAATAATGTGGATATAACCCAACCAGAAGGTGGAGATACAATGTACAAGGTTATTAGTGATATCTGTTACTTGCCAGAGTGCGGCGCTATATGCTCTGGTGACCTGTATTTGCCTGAAGAGCCTAACGGAGCGCGGGTCGTTCTTCTGATCCATGGCGGTGCTTGGATTGCGATGGAGAGAACCCGCTTTAACGGGATTTCTGAGTTTTTGGTGAAAAACGGATATGCGGTCTACAATATTGATTACCGGCTTGTCCCACAGGCGCCATTCCCTGCGTGTGAGGATGACTGCGTTGCAGCGGCAGAATTTCTGCTGAAGGCAGGGCATCCAGAAATGAATCAGTTGAATCTTGAGCATATCTTTGTGATGGGCGGTTCCGCTGGTGGGCATTTGGCCCTGATGGTTGGCTTGCGCCTGCCGGTTGAGAAGGTTGCGGGAATATTGAATTTCTCAGGGCCGACGGATCTGATTGCTCCGGAAATCCAAAAACTGGTAGACCATGCTAAACTTTGTGCCGATGAGCCGGAACGGAATGCGTTACTGCAAAAATCCTCGCCTGCTTTGATTGCTTCGGGTAAGCCGCTTCCGCCGCTTTTGGTTCTTCATAACATCTCGGATTCATTGGTCCCGGTAAAACAGGCTCATCGGATTATTGACGCGTGGCTTGAGGGGGCTGGTGAGTTGCAGGTCTATCTGTATTCAGGAGCAAAAGACAAGGCGCATGATATTTGGCAACCCGCAGTGAAGGGGCCTATGTTGTACCAGAAACTGGAACAGCAGATTTTGATTTTTTTGAAAACACAATGCGAAATTGATACAGCCGAGTAGCATATTCATATGCAAATCAATCCGATGATGGTGCGGATTGTGTAGATTTCGCCTCTGTTTCTAGGGGAATGTCTGCTGAGCTAAGCTGGTCTAGGGTTGTTGCCGTGAGAACTCCTTCAATGGCGTGATTCAGGTTTTGCCAGAGTTTTCTTGCCGGGCATAGGTCCTCGTTCTGGCAGATATTTGTTGCTTTAGCGCATTCGGTGACGGCCAGTTCGCCTTCGAGTATATTTGCCACATCCAATAGGTTGATTTTCGAGGGCGGGTGCAGAAGACGATAGCCCCCATTGATGCCGGGGTGTGATTTGACGATATTGCCTGATTTCAACTGTGCCATGATCTGTTCAAGATATTTTGGGCTGATTTGTTGGGTGCGCGCGATTTGATTAACCGAGACCAACTGATCTGGATATGCTTTTGCCAGCGCCAGCAAGGCGCGCAATCCGTAGCGGAATCGTGTTGAAATCTTGATCATTGATAACCCTTCGCCCATTATTCATATTATACATATCGTGACGATTCAGCGAAATGATTTTTGTTCCGACATATTCTTTCTTCTCAATTAATGACCGATTTGCTTGATCAAAATAAATACTCCTCCCGGATTTAAGTGGGAGGAGTTAATGATTATTGTTGTTATTTGATTGCTTATTTCTGGCTGTACGGCATGTATCCGGCGACAGACGCATTGCCGGAGGAGTCGTAACTGGATGCATATGGATTGTATCCACTGTTGGTTGTGCTATTGGTCGAGGAGGTGTTCTCTTCTTCTCCTTTAAAGATCTTCTTGAACAGATTTCCGAAGATTGAAGATGATGAATCCTGCTTTTTGCTTGTTGTTTTCGGTGCATAATAAACAGGGCGCTCGTCTGTTGACTGTGTGCCGTATCCTGCCTGATTGTACGGCGCTGACGATCCTGCTGATCCGATACTTGCTTCAGACTCGCTGATTGCTGGTGAGTAGGATTGCTGTGAGAACGAGGCCGAAGGGATCGTTCGTGACTGATTTGCTGGTAGTCCTCCCGATGACGGTGCTGGCTGCGGATAAACCTGTTGCTCGAGGCGGTCAAGCTGATCCAGATAGGCTTGCGCCCAACGTTGCCAGGTGTCCAGTTGAACACGTTTTTCCGTGTAGCTGCGATACATACGCAAAACGGCGCGGTTTTCATCATCGTTTTGATTACTGTGCATAACATCGTCAAGTTCAGGTGACGGCGAGTGAAGGCTGAGTACTTTGAGCCAATATTCGCGGGCACCGACCGGATCCTGATTGCCAAAATAGCAGACCTCACCAAGCCTGAAAAATGTCGGTGCGCATTCTGCAAGACGGCCGTTTTTCTGGGCGACTTCAATGGCTTTCCCGTACAGTTTTACTGCAAAGTGGATACAGTCGGTTGCCTTGGCCAGATCTGACTCTGACGTTTGTTTATCCAGTAATGCCAGTCCTAGCGCCTGATGGATTTCGCCGCGGTTATGGATGTAAATATGGTTTTCCGGCACAATCTCCAGTGCCTTGACGATGCAGGCGTCTGCTTTTGTGTATGCACCAATCTGTTTGTAGACCAAACCCAAATCGCTCCATGCTTCGTCAAACTTCGGATCGGTATCAACCGCTGTTCTGTAGTAGCGCAGCGCATCTTTATACCGGCCTTGACGGACAAGGTTACCAGCCATGATATAAGAAATATACGCTGCTTTTTCGTGCGTCATTGATTCCGTGTATTTCCGGTCTGCAACCGTTGTGTTTCCATCCAGTTCCGGGTGTGAAGTCGCAGGGATTCCGTCATCCGCCTGCCCGTAGTTAGGTTCTCTTTTCGCTACCGGTTCCAGAATTGGTCCTGTTTCTGTAACGCTCTGAACCGGGATATCAGGACGGTTCAGGTTTGATGGCTTCTGATCATTTGCAGGTGAATTCATCGGTGCGCGATCAGTCGGGATTTGCTGCGGAGCTGGTTGATTCAGTGATGGCATCGCGGGAGATGCACTGTCATTGCCCGCAGAATCATTTTTGGTTGCGGGATCTTGTGACTGGATCGAATCCGCAATCGACGGTTGAATCGGCGTCAGGCTACCTTCATTCGCATCCTGTTTTTTTCGTAGCGATGCATTCAGCAATGCTGTAATTGCTGCGATGGACGGATCTGTATGTTGCTGAGAGGATGCATAGTTTGCTTTGACAACAGGAAGCCCCACTGTTTTATCTGCGGCCGCGGAAGATACTGTTTCCGCTTGTGAATCGCCAGCAGTTATCTTACGGATAGCAATTGCACTCCGCGTCTGGTCGGCGCCACGGTTGCCGGCAAGGTCTGTTGCGTTCACACGGATCATGATTTCCGTCTTTACAGAGGCAGGGATTTTCCAGAAAAAATGTCCGTTATTGGGTGCTTCATTTGTTATGGACAACCAAGTTTTTCCCATATCCTCGCTGTATTCCAGTGAGATTGGAGCTGTTGAAAAATGACGGTCGGCTGCGATCCAGTCAATCCTGATTTGTGTACCAGCATCAAACTTCCCGCCGCCAAGCGGGCTGAGTAACTCCACAATTGGCCTTGTCGAATCAACGCTGATCTTCAGTGCCGGATATTCATCTGCAGAGGGAAGTCCTCCGGATTTCGCGGTAAAATAGTATGTTCCGTCTTCTTCGACTTGCGTGGTTGTTCTTCCTGCTGCGTTTGTAGATGTCAGCTGGCGCTTCCACGGCATGTCATCAGCCCGACGCAGAAAAAGATCGCCTTCTGTAAGCCGTGTCGGCAGCTCAATCTGAAGAGATGGTGACCATACTTCTTCAAGGGCATTGGCATTTGACATCATGAATCCTGATCCCGTCAGGCCAATTATTCCCAATAACATGATCCAGCGGTTCTGCACAGAACGTCCTCCCTAAAGGTAGAGAATTTTATATCTCTCTATGCAGGAATCGGTTAACGCATTTGGTTCGCGTCGGCTGCATTCC
>QKHZ01000001.1 GCA_003249795.1 bacterium
GGAAGAAGGTACAACTTTAGCGAAATTCCCCGTACCTGTCAATCATTTCCTCTTGCAGATTAGTAAATCCCTGCAGTTTTAGAAGATTACCGAAAAAACAGCTTTTTCTTAAAAAGCAAAACCCTCTGTACGACAGAGGGTTATACTGATTTTTGGGGATCGGATCAAGCCGCGGAATTGCGCTTTTTCCGGATAAAGTTGACGGTTATGCGCCTGCCTTACGGATCATGCGGCGGCGGGCGATGCGCTCGAAATCACCGTTCTGGATTTGTTTGAGGGTTTCTTCTGCGCAATGCGGGCAGTAGGTTTCGGTAATTTCTTCAGAAAGCTCTCCCATCCACGGCAGGCGGAAATCCCCGTCAACGCGAATCCGTTTGCACATGCGGCATTGAACAACCATTTGCACTCCCCCGAAATCGAACTTTATGTTTCATCAAAACCTGTTTCTACGTCGAGTCGTTTTCAAGTCATGACGGATCATGCTGTCAGCAAGAAAACGGTCTCCACTCTTGAATTACGGCTAAATCGGGTTTCCTTTTAAGTATTCCTGAAAGAATTCATCTTTTTTCTGATCTACGTTGAAAACGCCGATAAAAACAGTGTTTTCGTCCACTTTCAGTTCCGATAACGCTGCGTATTTGCGGCAGGATGAGGATAAGTTCGCGGGGGAGGCTTGTGGTGTAATCTGGGCAAAATCGTGGAAGGAGAAAAAGCCGTGGCCTTCCTATTGTGAAAGACCACGGCACAATAAAACTCGGGTTTTGCTATTCTGGCATCTGTCTCGGAATCATGGCGGGAAGTCGATTGATGCCGGAACCGGACTGGTTCGTAAAAAGGATCACTCCTGTTTCAGTTTTTCAGTTGCTTTCTCAAGAAGCGCTTTTTTCATGCTGGCGATGGCATCGGTCGCATTTGTTTGTTCTGCAGCCAGGGCATTTTTCATGGTGTCAGCAACGTCAGTGACTGACGTGCCGTTTTTGATCTCTTCCGACATCGCATCGGCAAGTTTTTTCAGATCAGCCCCGCCGAGGTCTTTTTGTGTGCCTGCTGACAACACCGTTTCGGCAACAGCCGGATCGATTCCTGCGTCTGTGATGGTTTCGACGGCTTCGGCAGCATCAGCGGCTTCGGCATCTTCATCCTCTTGTGACTTTTCCTGTTTCTTGGCGCGTTCGCGGATCTGCTTGGTAACATTCTCTTTTGCCGCGTCTTTTTTTGCTTTCCATTCGGCGATTTTCTCTTCCCCCTGTTTGGCGATTCCCGGAGGTACGCCGTCTGTCAATGCGTTTTTTGCTTTGCTTTCGGTTTCGCTGTCTTCGTCGCTTGTTTCTGCTTTTTCTTTGGCTTTCTGTTTGAGTTTGCCTTTTGCTTTTTCTACGGTGGATTCTTCCGTTGTTTCGTCTGTTGTGGTTTTGTCTTTCCCTTTTCCTTTGCCATCAGCATGGGCGGGCAGACACCAGCACATTGCAACAAGAATCGCCGTAACGACACACACCGTTTTTACAACTCGACAATTACGCATGTTTTCCCCTTCCCTGAACCAGATGCGATTGATCAATACGCCGCTAAAGGCACCGTCTGAAAATGCTGACGCTGCATGAATGACGATGTTTTGCCATCGCATCAAAAAACTGAAAAATAAACATTGATAATGCCCTGACGCTGATACTAGAGCAGACTTTTTAAAATAGGGCAATTTGTTTTTGGACTGATGAGCACGTTTTTGTCTTGCCAATAAAAACAGCAGTTGCAGATGATCGAAGTGCCGCTCTTGCCTTTCTGTGCCGGAGCGGTTATCCTTAAGCGGAATCAACTTTAATCGCCAATGCTGTGTGTTGGATCATGAAAACGCGAGTGAGAGGTTCCTTGGTCTGCTTCGTATTGGCGGAATAAAAAAATGAGGCGTGTCAAAAAGCCTGAAACCGTAAAATTGTTAGAAGACTGCACAACCGCGCTGCGGCCAACGCTGTGCGTTGGATCACGAAAACGCGAGTGAAGTGAAAGGTACCTTGGTCTGCTTCGGATTGGCGGAATAAAAAATTAAAGCGTGCCTAAAGCCTGAAACCGTAAAATTGTTAGAAGACTGCACAACCGCGCTGCGGCATACAAAAAAGCGGCAAGTTAAAAAGGAGTGGGGATGTATCATCATTTGCGGGGGAAGCTGGTTCGGAATCTCGGTACGCGGATCGTCCTTGAGACTTCCGGCGGCATCGGCTGGGATCTGGTGGTGCCGCTCTCGACCAGCAATAAGCTGTCGACCGCGTCGGCCGAGGTGATGATCCTGACGCATCTGGCTGTCCGTGAGGATGCGCATGTCCTGTACGGTTTTGCCACCGAAGACGAGCGCACATTGTTCCGCAGCCTGATAGACGTTTCCGGCATCGGGCCGGCTTCTGCGATTCAGATTTTATCCGCGACTACGCCCAATGAATTTCTTCTTGCAATCGAGCGGCAGGACGCCGCGTTTCTGAAAAAGCTCAAAGGCGTGGGTGAGAAAACGGCCAAGCGGATCATTCTAGAGATGAAGGGCAAGCTTGCGCCATCGTCAGAGGACGAGGCGTCGACTCTGCCGGGTGGAGCTGCATCTGACGCGGTCGCGGCACTGATGGCGATGGGTGTCAGCCAGAACGAGGCGCGCGCACGTGTGGAGAAGGTCTTGGCAAAGCAACCGGAGTTGGGGCTTGAGGATCTGATCCGAAGGTCGCTTCAGGGATAGTGCGTGATGTCGCAAGCCGCGGCCAGCTCTTGTTCATGATTGTTATTTCGGTATACTTGCCTGTATACTTGAGAAACGGTTTTGTGAGTCTGTGAAATTACCTGATCTGTAGAGGAACGCGCCATGCAGCCCGAAGCGATGAATACCAGCCGCACTGACGCCGCGTTTGAAAACAAATTGCGGCCGCATGCCTTTGACGAATTTCCGGGGCAGGATCAGATCAAGAGTAATCTTGAAATCTATATCGCCGCTGCCCGAAAACGCGGTGAGCCGCTTGACCACATCCTCTTCAGCGGCCCGCCCGGACTTGGAAAAACGACGCTGGCGGGGATCGTTGCGCATGAGATGAACACGCAGATGCGCACGACCAGTGGGCCTGCGCTGGAGCGTCCTGCAGATCTTGCGGGGCTGTTGACCAGTATGCAGGAGGGTGACATCCTGTTTATCGATGAAATCCACCGGCTTTCGACGGTTGTGGAAGAGTATCTGTATTCGGCGATGGAAGACTGGGCGATTGACATCGTGATGGAGTCGGGGCTGTACGCAAAAAGCGTGCACCTGACGATCCCGCGCTTTACGCTGATCGGTGCGACGACGCGCGAGGGGTTGCTCTCTGCACCGTTTCGGGCGCGGTTCGGGATTCTCGAGCGGCTGGAGTATTATCCACCGGAGCATTTGTTGGCGATTCTGCACCGTTCGGCAAAGATTCTTGGCGTTGAGCTGGATGAAGAGGGCGGGATGGAGCTTGCGCGACGTTGTCGAGGTACGCCGCGTATTGCCAACCGTTTTTTATCCCGCGCGCGTGACGTGGCGGATGTCAAGGGCGACGGCGATGTGACCGAAGCGATTGCGAAGATGGCGCTGAAGATGATGGGCGTTGATGCAAACGGGCTTTCGGAGATGGACCGGCGGCTACTGGAAACGTTGCTGCGTCATGACGGCGGCCCCGTGGGGCTGAAGACGCTGGCGATGACGGTGGGCGAAGAGGACGATACGCTCGAAAACGTCTACGAACCCTTCCTGATTCGCGAGGGCTATATCATCAAGACCCCGCAGGGGCGCAAACTCGCCGCTCGCGGTTATGACACCCTTGGTCATACCCCATCGGGTGATTTGTTTTGAAAGTTCAGTTTTCTCCGGTGTTTGCCACTGGCGAGGGCGTCCTTCGCGTAGGATGGTGCAAAAATAAATGGGAGTGGTTTTATGTCAACGGCCTTAGCCACTTGTCCG
>QKHZ01000287.1 GCA_003249795.1 bacterium
GGCCTGCCTTGTATGGAAAACTCCCCCAAAAGCCGACAGAAGCAACCGCACCGCCCAGCCAGAACCAATACGGCCGCTCTGTTTTAAAAAAGGTAAACAAGCAGAACAGCGTCAACGGGAGCATCTCGTACATTCGCAGATAAAAATAGACGTCCCACGTCGGAAATGTTCCCAGAATCCCAACCATACAGACAAGAAAAACAGTTGAGGGATATCTGAACCACTGACGCGCCAGTAAATAGATCCCCAAGACAAAGGGAACCATCTCCAAATACATTGCGCACCGGAAGAGCATCAGGCAGTTCTGGCTGCCAAGAATCTTGCCAATCACCATCACCAGCGCGGCAGACCAACCCACGCCATTCAGTTGCTCCATGAATAAATTCACCCCGTAATACGAATACGGAGTCCACTGCGCAATTTCATTATTCAGAAACAGGTCACTGTAGAAAAACTGAAAACTCTGGAACACGTAAAGCGTATCGCCCTGCGGCAATGCACAACCGCTGAAATATGTTCGGGTGACAAACAAAAGCACAAACAACGCGATTGGCATAATCCGCCAACAAATGCTGTCAAAACGGCTTTGGCTTGACTCTGACGGTATCAATCCACCCCCTTGCCCCATGATCCGAGTCTAACTCGCTCCAGAGAACTTGTGTCTGCACATGAAAAGCCTGGCACTCTCCAGAATAAAAGAACACCCGATGCGCAAGCACCCAATCCACCCGCACATTATCGCAGACCGCATACAAATCGAGTATTCAAAGTACCAAGAATACGGAAAAGAAGTCAGGATGCCAAGAGAATATTCATGCAGCAGACTACGCCGCAAAAGAAGTCAGCGTGAGATATCACTGGGCAAAAACGCCATAAAACCGAACCAGCCACATACCAGCCCGTTCAGGAAACCAAGGCGAGATCCCCTGCACAACAGATCCGATCATAATTACATACAGATCAATGACTGCCGCACATCCCGCTGCCACACTGGCCTTTGCCAAAACCGCAGCAACCTCCGGCACACGGAGGCATCTCGGCAGAACCACCGCTCTGGGGCGCGAATGTGCTCATTTTCTTCTCGACATCAGCACTGCCACAATATTCACAGACGATCTTTGTCTGGCTATTAACGAGTAATTCAAAGTCCTTGCCGCATTTTTTGCAGGCGTATTCATACAACGGCATCGATTTCATCTCCTTCTTGCATCACCCTCACAATCTCCTGACACTCAGTATATATCCTGAGCGGCATGAAAAAGACAAGATTTTCCCCATTCAGATCCGTGATTTACAATTCCGATCCGATTGACCGCCTTGCAGTCGAGATCCCGGAAAACGCTTCAACGCGTTTGGTGCAACGCCTGCAGGGACTCGCCCGTGGCTATGGCAGCCGCCTGCGTACGCAGGATCGCGAAAAGGAATCCTGCCAAGCCTGAGGAGAAATTTACCTCAGGTACGCAAAGACCGAGACATTCCGATATCGAAGCAGAGAACTACTCCGCCTTCTTTTTAACAAGTTTGCCCAAGATCTCGCCCAGATAACGCTCCTCCAGCTGAGTGGGCATCGGCCTGATTGTCCCTAGTTTTTTCAGCAATGCCCGCAGACGGCTCATATGATGAACGCGTTCATCTCCCTCTTCGCAAACAGAAAGCAACTCAGCAAGACCATATATTTCCTTGCGCAATTCCAACTCAGGCGGAATGCATCCCGCGTTTTTCAGAATCTTATACCCCATACGCAAATCAGACGGCATCAGCGGATTGTAATCATCAGCAAGCGGCCTGCCTGCACCGGGCAGATTTTCAAATTCGCCGTCAGCCATGGCCTCACGAATCCGCTCTTCCGCAATCAGCCGCAACGCGTCCATCACCGATTCCCTCAACACTCATGTGCCGCGATACCAACCCGTCATACCATCGCAACATCCTGACCATGATTATAAACAGCTTCCACACCCACTGCAATCACCTGATTAGGAAACAAAGCAGATTCAACACACCCGATTCATTTCGGAAAAACGACATTCCAGCAAAACCAGTATTTGACCGGAAGAAACGAATATGCTATTCCAAAGATGTCGGAACAGAATTCGTGATAAAGAAATAATAGGAAATCAAAATGCCAGAAGAAGATGATTTGCGTTTTTTGCGGAAGAGAAATGTCCTCGTAATCGAAGATTCAAAACTCATCCGCCGAATGCTGGTCAACCAGTTGAAGACGTGGAATATGGTTGTCGAGGAGGCAGAAAACGGCAAAGATGCTCTCGTAAAACTGGAAGACTTGGAGCTTGATAAACTTTCACTCATCATCACGGATATCCTGATGCCCGAGCTCGACGGGGCAGGCTTTGTCAGCATGGCAAAAGAACGATACGGAGACAAACTGCCGCCGGTTTTAGTCTGCACAACAGACACCGACCGGGAAACGGTTCAGGGGTTTGCCGCACTGGGCGTAAAAGGCTACCTGATCAAACCGTTTAGAACAGACCAGTTGATTGATAAGCTGCGAAAGGTTTTTACCGTTCAGGCATAATAGTCGCGGAGATTATCCACACACACGAAACTCTCCCTGTAACAGTAACCGCTTTCCGGCTGAAAACCGAAAGATCAAGAGACTGCAATTCATCTGAGAAATGAGCGAATTTGCAGAAGGCAAATCGCCACGAAATGACACCTCAAAATATAGAGATTCTAGATATTTTTGCGCGCATGAAGTTGTTAAAAAATCGGACGATGCGACGACCGGATTAATCGTGAATTTTAGGAAATTCTGACAACCTGCTCAAAAACGGCCATAAACAAACAGATTTGTAGATTCGGGCTGAAATTTTGGACATTTTTTTACAGCCATGTATGAATCAGTCGTTTTTTAACAAATTGCTTCTCAAAGTTGGCTATGACGAAAAAAGTGTTGTATAGTCCATGCAATAGTAAAGGTGATGGGATCTCGGACGATAATAGGATTATCCGAGGCATAAATGGAGGAACTACAATGAGCGCGACCGTACACAGCCCCACGCTGCAGGACACGGTGCGCCGCAAGGCCGCCGTCATGACCACCAGAGAGATTGCCGATCGAATTGACATCCTCTTGGACATGATCTCGCACCTGCAGATTGACAATGAAGAGTTAGACATGCTGAAAACGGAAGCGCAGCTTTATGCTTTGATTCTGTTCCGCCGGACAACTCTGCGTCAAGCCTGATTCATATCGCCTCTTCCTCATCTCCCCTGTCGCACGATGGCGGCAGCGGGAGATTTTGACTCTCCTACGATTCTTCTTCCCGCCGGTTCAAGTCCACAAAGATCCGATCTAACGCCTTCATTACGCTTTCTTTGATCACCCCGTCTCAATTCCGATGGCCACCCACTTCCCCCAACCACGTCAAAATCTATGAAATCACAAACGATGACAGAGGCACAGTACACTGCCCCACGAGAGTCAATACCTGCGGCTTCCCAAAAATATCTTTCCCTCAACCTACCATTGCATGATTTCCGCTTAAACCGGTCGATATAAGTCGCCATTTATCGTATCAAAACTGACTTTTCACAGAACAAACGCCTAACGCCGCCTATGCACGCTACGTATAAAAGCCACAACCCATTAATAAAATTGATGTTACAAACGCAGTCAACTATTATCGGAAATTTTCAAATATTTTATTTCTGTTTGATTTTGCCTAAAAACCACAAAAATAGCCCGATTTAAATACATAAATGTAACTATGGGCCATTTCAGCACCGTTCGGGAATCACTCAATCAAAAAAAATCCCTTGACATTATAAGACCTGTTGATACTGTCAAAGCCCTTGCCTGTGTTGGCGCATTAATATGTATAGCATGAGAAACGGAAATTCCAGCATTTCTCGCGCACAGGCAGGAAAATTACACAAGCTGGTTATTTGATTGGCGGGATCCGGTCAGGCCAGCGACAGAACCATCGTACAACGAAAAAGAGGAGACCGCTCTTGGCCAAGAAAAATCCGAACCCCGGCGGAAACAATCTGCTGATTGTAGAAAGCCCGGCCAAAGCCAAAACGATCAAGAAATTCCTTGGCGGCAGCTTTACCATCAAAGCGTCGCTTGGCCACGTGCGCGACATCCCGTCAAAAGGGCGCGGCAAAAAGGCACTCGGCATTGACATCGATAACGGGTTCCTTCCGACCTATGAGCCGATCAAAGGCCGAGAAAAGGTTCTGGATGAACTCAAAGACGCGGCTGAAAAAGCTGACACCATCTATCTGGCACCTGACCCGGACCGCGAGGGGGAAGCAATCGCTTGGCACCTGAAAGAGGCGCTACACCTGCCTGCGGATAAAACCTGCCGTGTCACCTTTAACGCCATCACCAAACGAGCGATTCAGGACGCGATTGCCAACCCGTCTGAAATCAACATGAACCTTGTCAACGCCCAGCAGGGACGGCGCGTGCTTGACCGTCTGGTCGGTTACTCACTCTCTCCGTTTCTCTGGAAAAAGATCACAAAGGGATTATCAGGCGGACGCGTGCAGTCGGTCGCCGTGCGGCTTGTCGTTGACCGCGAACGCGAAATCATGGCCTTTACGCCCGAAGAGTTCTGGCGCATCGCCGCGCTTGTCAGCAAAACCGAAGGTGACAAGTCCCCGTTTATCGCCCGCCTTGTAAAGTGGAAGGGCGAAAAGTTTGCCCTCGGCAACGACACCGCCTGCAGGGAAGAAAGCGTCAAGGCCATTGCCGAAGCGCTGGAAAAAGAAAAATATGCCGTCACCGCCATCGACGAGCGCAAGGTCAAAGGACGCCCAAGCCCTCCCTTTATCACCTCGACGCTCCAGCAGGCAGCAAGCACATGGCTGCGTTATTCAACCGACCGCACCATGCGCATCGCCCAGCAGCTGTATGAAGGTGTCGCCCTCGACGGCGGCGAGATGACTGGTCTAATCACCTACATGCGTACCGACTCCACGCGCATCGCCCCCGAAGCGCTGACGGAAACGCGTAACTTTATTGAACAGCACTATGCGCCGGAATACCTGCCGGAAAAGGCGCAGGTGTATTCCTCAAAGAACAACGCACAGGATGCGCACGAAGCGGTTCGCCCCACATCGGTGCTGCATACGCCTGAGCGTGTGAAACCGTTTCTGACTGCCGACCAGTTCAAACTGTACGACCTGATCTGGCGCCGCTTTGTTGCAAGTCAGATGAGCCCGGCCGAATATCTGACCACCACCGCAACCATCGAAGCCGGCAACGGCGTCTTTGAAGCAAAAGGGCGCCAAGTCAAGTTTGATGGCCACACCATCCTCAGCATGGAAGCGCAGAAAAAGGCGAAGAAAGACAGCAAATCCAAGTCAGACGATGATAACGATACGGATGAAGAAACCGGCAGCGAAGAAAGTGACAAAGACCAGATCCTGCCGCGCCTGTCGGAGAAGGAGCCGCTAAACCTGAATGAGCTGACCCCGAGCCAGCACTTCACCCAGCCGCCGCCGCGCTACAGTGAAGCGAGCCTTGTGCGGACGCTGGAAAAGGAAGGCATCGGTCGTCCTTCAACCTACGCGCCGATCGTCAAAACCATTCAGGATCGCGGGTACGTCCGGCTTGACCGTCGGCGGTTTTATGCCACCGAACTCGGGATTGCCGTCACCGATCTTCTCGTGCAGAACTTTGAAGGCATCATGGATCTGAAGTTCACAGCAGGCATGGAAGCAGACCTCGACCATGTCGAAGAAGGCAATGAAGACTGGGTCAAGCTGATCGAAAAGTTCTACGGCCCGTTTTCGGAAAAAGTCGAGTATGCGGTTAAAAACGCGGCATCGCTCAAAGGCCGTCCAGCTCCGGGTGGTGAAAAATGCCCACTCTGCGGAGGCGACATGGTCGTCCGTTACTCCCGCAGCGGCGCGTTTCTGGGCTGTGCAAATTATCCGGAATGCAAAGGCCTGATCGCCATGCCGGGAGAAAACGCGTCCTCCGGCGAAGATGGGGAAGAAGGTGAGCTGATCAGTTGCCCGCAGTGCGGGGCGCCCATGATCAGAAAACGCAGCCGTTATGGTGATTTTCTGGCATGCTCGGGCTACCCGGCCTGTAAGCAAACGCTGCCGCTGGGCAAAGACGGAAAACCAGTCGAACTGCCCGATATCAAAATGGATTGCGACAAGTGCGGAAAACCCATGGTCGTGAAAATGGGACGACGCGGTCCATTTCTGGCGTGCTCCGGCTATCCTGATTGTAAAAACACCAAGCACCTCGACCGCGAAGGAAAGATTATCGAACTGCCGGTTGTCGAGGGCGAAGTCTGCGAAAAATGCGGCGCTGAAATGATCGTCCGCATGTCACGACGCGGACCGTTTCTGGCCTGCAGTGCATTTCCCAAATGCCGTAACGCCAAAAACATCCCCGGTCTTGAAAAAAAGAAAAAAGCCGACGGTGATGAGAGTGATGAGGGCGGAGATGGCGAGGACAGCGAAAGCGGCGCCAAAACAGTGAAAAAGAAAACGGCCAAGAAGACAACCAAGAAGGCTGCGAAAAAAACAACGAAGAAGGCAACCGCCAAGAAGTCTACCGCCAGCGACGAGGCGGAAGAAAACGAGAGCGAAAGCTGAAAAAATGAGTATCAGTTTCGCAATCGAAGCCCGCTCCGGCTCCGCACGCGCAGCGCGGCTCATGACCCAGCACGGTGAGATCAAGAGTCCGTTCTTTATGCCGGTCGGGACACTCGCCGCCGTTAAAGGACTGACGCCCGCAATGCTGCGCGAGGCTGGGGCACAGATCGTGTTGGCAAACACATATCACCTCGCACTGCGCCCGGGTGAAGAGCTGGTCAAAGAGTTTGGCGGTGTGGCCGACTTCATGGGCTGGCACGGACCGACACTCACCGACAGCGGCGGCTTTCAGGTTTACAGCCTCGCCGATATCCGTAAAGTCACTGACGACGGCGTCCGCTTCCGCAGCCATATCGACGGCGCGGAGTTTTATCTCACACCCGAGCGCGCGGTTGAAATCCAGCAGGCGCTGGGGCCAGATATGTTCATGGCACTGGATGAATGCCCTCCGGGTGGCTCTGACCACGCAACCGTAGCCACAAGCCTGAAGAAAACACACGAGTGGGCAAAACGCTGTAAAGACGCATGGACAAACCGGGACTCGCAATCGCTTTTCGGGATTGTCCAGGGAGGACTGCACGAAGACCTGCGCGCAGAGAGCGCGGGATTTTTAAGCGAACTGGATCTGCCGGGGTATGCCATCGGCGGCGTCAGCGTTGGAGAACCCGCTGAAGAGATCGACCGCATCGTTCAGTTCACCGCACCGAAACTTCCGGATGCAAAACCGCGCTACCTGATGGGCGTTGGCACACCACAGGACATGCTGCGCGCCATCGGCCACGGGATCGATATGTTCGACTGCGTCATGCCTACACGCCACGCGCGACACGCACAAGTCTTTACCGATCACGGGCGGGTCAATCTGCGGAACCTCAAATGGCGGCAAGACCACGGCCCGATCGAAGAAGGATGCGACTGCTACACCTGCCGCACCGTCAGCCTCGGTTACCTGCGCCACCTGTTTGTTGCAGACGAACTGATGGGACTGGTGTATGCGACCATCCATAACATCCGCTACTATCTGCGACTGATGGAACGGGCGCGGGCAGCTATTCTGGAAAATCGTTACGAGTCATTCCGCGACCAGCTTCTCGCCCAAATGGGTTGACCGCCGATCCGCAGAAATCCAACGCATTAAAATCCATAACCCAGCATGAAAAAGAAAACAGGTATCCCGAGATGAGATACCTGTCTTCCGTTTGTGGGATCATTCCACCCAATCGCTCAAGTGTTTCAACTTCAGCAACCAGATGGCGCGAGTTTTTTATATAACGATTTACCTATTTTATTTCGGACGGTTTTCCGGAGCATTCACGTCTTTGCCTTCAGAAATCAGCTGGTCAAGACGGTTGCGTTCCTTTTGACGGCCGACCACATCCCCGAACTCGTCGCACCACTCAAGAATAAAGTGGAACGCCTGCACATTCTTGCGCGAAACCAGACCCGGTGCGCTGCGACGGTTTTTCCAATTTTTGCGAAACAGCTTTTCCCGCATTTTGATCACATCCTGTTTCCAGACCGCAATCATCTCAGGCGTAATTACTTCTTCGATCAACGGCTCTACGACTACGGCTTCAGCAACTTCCCCCATGATCCCCCCCTTATTTTGACTTTCCCGACCAAGGGACTCCCCAGTCCCGGCCACGATCCTTTTGACTCAACCGGTGGATGTTTCCACCACGATTTTGGATGGCTGATATTGCAAGATCAATATTCGCCTGTTCCCCAACGGGACTGTATTTACGATGAAAGTTGATTTTTCGCAAGTATTTTTTCATGCATAAATAGATTTTTACAAAAAATAAATGCAGAACTGCACGATTATAGTGCTTCAGGCAGCGTCGAAGGAACCGACCAAATCTTCATATAGCATTATTTTTAAACGATTTGCATAAATAATCACAAACAATAAACACCAACCCGGCAAGGAATAAAAATAGTTGCAGACCAAACAAATATTTTTCGCTATTTTGCAATTATTTTCATTCATTGCGCTTACGCAACGAATCATAATCGTGCAATCCTTGAACAAAAATCGCTCGTCGAACCTCAGCAGCATACCGGAATTTTCATGCCGCTTATTCTTTAAAATAACGCCCCCGCAAAATTCGATTTCCTCAAGAATCTCTTGACAATCGGCTAAAAAACAGTAGCGTATGACCTTTCCTGCATGTTCTGCATTCAGGGAAAGTACCGTATCGCCCGAAACCGCCTGTTGCCGCCATTTACGCCGGATGTAACTGGGTTTCGCTAAGATTTGACGTTAAACGAGATATTCTACATCGGACACGAAAGGATAGAGAAATGGCAAAGTCCCGTTGCAAACCAAGTGCAACCCGTCGCGGTGCACCCCGCAAGCCTTCCATGAAAAAAGGCAGCCGGATCCCCGCTGAAAAAAAGACAGCGCGCAAATAACATTTACCGTCAACAACAGCGGTAATGCCTGTGCATGCTCTCTCTCGGTGACAAATCTGTAACGCTGAGAACAAACTCATCTTCCTGTATGACTGCAGGAAGATGTTTTGTTTCCTTCCCATTCCCCAAAAAAGCTATTGACTCCGGATCTTTGAAAGATTACGTTTATAGTGTCTTTACGCATGCAGATGTCAAAATCTGTTTGGGTTAAGTAACGAACAGCCACGTTCCATACGCCCCATACCGACCTGAAGAAACAGAGCCGGTCTGTCAACGGTGACAAGGCGTAGAGACATAAGTATGGTTTAAAACCCGGATTGCCGGTAACCATAAACAATAGCAACAGGCTACAGACACAAGGGGGACGGATGGATTCAAAGTTTGCAGAGGAGCCGGAAACCGAACAAGAGGATATTCAGGCGACCCAGTCAACACCACCAGACGATGACGAAGCGGACATTGTTCCAGTTCAATATCTGGTCACTGATCAGTCAAAAACAGCAGAAGACGACGATGGCTTCGATGCAACCGCTTTCGATCACCTTGAAGAAAACGCAGCATTCCGCAATGCCAGTGCGACAGGAATCATCCAACTTGATACCGACAGCGACCTGATCGACCTTGATGGTGAGGATGAAGAAATCCCAGCATCCCAGCCGACGAGCATGCCCCAAGCACCTGCCGAAGACACTCTCGCGGAAGAAGATGAAGAAGTTGACGAATCAGAAGCCGAAGAGGCAGAAGACGACTCGGCCGACAGCCAAGACGATGAACAAGCGGAACCGGATGATCAGGAGAAACCCCTTCCCCGCAACCGGACAACCCGGATGATGTCACCAAAAGGCAAGCGGAACACGACATCACTGAACTCAATTTCAGCACGCCGCGATACGACAAGAATCAAGGCTGAAGAGGAGAACGTTCCGGCATGGGTAAAACGCAAACGCGAGAAAAACAAGAAAACCGCAAAACTCATCATCCTTGGTATTGAAGCCGGAATGGTACTGGGCGGAATCCTACTGATCACCTTCGCACTGCCCCGCTTCCTTCCGGACACGTTCCCCAATGGCCTTCCGCCATGGTCGTGGATTCTTTCGCAGGAAGAAGAGGTCTATACTCCACAACCGGTTCAGGAACAAACTGCGTCCAACCAAACAGAAACAGAAACGGAAAATGAAACGGAAGAAGACGACCCGGCTCCGGCCAAAAAAAGCAATATCGATCCGTCAACGTTCCGCGCCAGCCTGGACAAGCTGATCGAAACGGGCAATAAAGCCGAAGAGCTTCGCAATAACGGAGAAACGGAAGCGGCCCTGAAACTGTTGGAGAAATTTTTCCGGGCAGCCGAAAAGCTGAGCGACCAGATGTATGAAGCAGGAGAAGATCAATCGGAGATCGGCTTGGAATATAACAAGCTGTTCAAAAAGTATTCACGGCTGCAATCCACAATGCAAGACGAGGTCAGCGGAGGCTTCTAAAACCGTTCAGTTAAAGCTTAACAATACTAACCATCGGCCAACAGCTTGTTGGCCGATGTATTTCGCAAACGACGATCACACGGTAGCCAACGAAACGGAAACCTCAGAAAATACCAAACAGGAGGCAAGGTCATCCATGTTTATCCGCCCAACATTCGGATCGGCAGGGATGCTTTTGATCATTCTTCTGTCTGTCGCGACAGTATCAGACGCCGAAGACCTTCTCGGCCTTCCCCCAGTAGACAAAAACAAACTCCCGCAAGCGTCATTGCTCACGCAGATGGACGAAGGGATCAAACTACTGCAGGAGTTGCAAAAAAGGGGAGGACTTTCCGCCGCAGAAATGACGCAACTACAAAACCTGTTCCGGACATTGTCGGACAATCTCGCAAAACGAAGAGGCGATGATCCGGAAGCGACACTCTGCCAGGAACTCAAAGGTGTATTAAAAGACAAACTGGCGGAGAATAAAGACGACCGCACGCTCTTATTGAAACTGGGTTGGTTCTACCTGTTAAAAGACGAGCCAGACAGAGCGCTGGGATACTTTAAAGACGCGGGCGCGGCATCCGAACAGGATGTATTCCATCCTCTCATCATGGCATATACATACCTGCGGCTTGGCGACTACCGACCGGCAACGGAATGGATGAAGCTCGCGGAAACCAAGTTCGGCACTTACACGCCGCTACGGCTGTCAACACCAGTTCTCTGCAGCCAGATTTCAGGATACCGTCTCTATACTCCGCTTCCGGCAACACAAACGATCAGCCCCGGTGATGATGTCTTGGCATATATCGAAATTGACGGCGCAGCGTTCTCCAAGAACGGAACACAAGAGGCTTGCAACCTGCAGTTCGGCCTGACGCTACGCGACGACCTGCAACAAACCATTTGGTCAGAACCGAGTTACGGTACGCTCCATGATTCATATCAGGGCAGTATCCGAGATCTCCACACCATGATCAACATTCATGTACCCAATAACCTGGTTCCGGGCCGCTATATCCTGCTGATCGACTGCACCGACCAGATCGGCAATAAAACGGCACAGACATACCTCGCGTTTCCTGTACTGACACAAGGCCGAAAGGGTTCAGGATCAGTCCCGCAACCAATACGCCCCGAAGCATCACAAGACAACGACAAAAAAACGGCAGAAAAAAAACAACTCGAAGATCCATTCCGCATGCTCAACAAAGAGGCAAAGCTGCTTCCTCCCCCCGAGTTGGAATAAAAAGCTGACCCAAGGAGGTCCGTTTGCATTTTCATTATGCCCAGTCACCAGAAAGCGCTAGAAGGCTTCAAAAAATAAGTTGCCAGTATAAGCCCGCTGCCTTACAGTAATCCCATGACAAAGAACCGTCCGATCCGCCGATCACACTCCTTGTTTGCAGCCATTCTGGCAATCGCCTCAGCCATCGGGGTCGCAACATATTGCACCCACGTTTGGAACCATCTCGACAACAATATCCGTGCGCAGTTTGTACACTTTTCGCCGCTGATTCTGGCGATCTCTTCACTTTTTATTCTTTTGCTGGGCTTACTGCTGCATCGGGAATATCTGCTACGCCGCAACAGCCGACGCCTGCGGGCAATCATCAAAAACAATGAACAGATTCAGGAGTCGTTGCAACAGGAAAGAAAACGCCTTTACGGCATTCTGGACAACCTGCCCGCACTGATTTATCTGCGGAAAGATGACGGGCAGATCCGCTATGCCAACAAGCTATTTGAAAAACGGTTCGGCAACCCCGGAGAAATGAGTTGCCACCAACTTCTGCACGGGGCACGGCCGCCATGCGAATCATGTGAACTTGAAAAAGGCCATCCCTGTTGCGTTCAACAGTGTGTTGATGGTAATTTTTACGAGCACTATGTATTTCCGTTCACCGATGTCGACGGTAGCTGCCTGCAACTCGTTCTCTCGGTCGACGTGACAGAACGCCAGCAGTCGGAATCGACATTGCGCCTGTATGAAAGCGCCCTGAACGCAGCGGGGGATGCGGTATTCCTTCTGGACTTTGCGCACAGAAGCATCGTCCACGTCAATGATGCGGCCTGCAAGATGCTGGGTTATTCTCCGGATGAATTTCTATCCATCCCATTTGAGCGCGTGCTGTATTCTGATGTCAGCAAACAGATTTTTTGCGATGAAGCGGAAGAGTCGTCATCACTTGAAACAACTCTGGTCACGCACGATGCCACTCTCGTTGAGGTCGAGATGATCCTACGCACATTCCATCGGCAGGGCCAGCGGCTGGTGGTTATCGCCGCGCGCGACGTTTCCATGCGCAAGGCGATCGAACAGGAACTGGCCGAAGCCAAACAGGCGGCAGAACTTTCCGCTGACGAACTGAAACGGACCCTGCTCGTTTCTGAAGCATTGCGCTCGGAAGCGGAAGCCTCGCAGGAGCAGGCCGAACACTTTGCCCGACAGGCACAAGACGCAAGCCGCGCCAAAAGCCAGTTTCTGGCGAATATGTCTCATGAAATCCGCACGCCAATGAACGGAGTTCTGGGAATCACCGAACTCTTGCTGGAAACCGAGCTGACAAACTCACAGCGCGAATACGCACTGGCTGTCCACCAATCCGCACGTAACCTTCTGGCGATCATCAACGATATTCTTGATGTATCCAAAATAGAAGCTGGCAAAATGGATCTGCAGAATGCGCCGCTCAACCTTCGGGAACTGGCTGAGGGGGCATGTCTACCCCTGGCAAACTCTGCGGCGCAAAAAGATGTTGAACTCCTGCTGCGCTACGATCCGCAAATGCCGGAGAACCTGATAGGCGATGCAACCCGCATCCGGCAGATCCTGACCAATCTTGCAGGCAACGCCGTCAAATTCACTGAAAGCGGACATGTCTTTGTCGAGATCGATCAACTGACGGAACAAAATTCGGAAGAAAACCACGGCCATGATGACTTCCTTGTCTGCAGCCCCGCCACCGCACATCAGGATCTGCCGACAGTCACAATCAGAATCCGCGTACATGACACAGGCATGGGGATCAGCAGTAAAGACCTGAAAAAGATCTTCGCCCCCTTCACACAGGCGGATGACTCTAGCAGCAGAAAGTATCAAGGCTCGGGACTGGGGCTTACGATCAGCCGACAACTGGCGGAACTCATGCAGGGCAGCCTCAGCGCCACCAGCCACATAGGCAAAGGCTCGACCTTCACCGCTGTCCTGAAACTTCAAAAAGACCTCAAAAGCCCGATCGAAGAGCCGAAGCCGCCACTTGAAGCGACGGTTCTCGTCATCTCCAAACGACCAGAACAGCGTAAAATTCTGGAAGAGCTTCTGGAGTCATTCGGCCTTGCCGTCGTTGCCGCCGACACGATGCTTGATCTGGCTCAATCCATGTTCAACATGATTGTTTTCGATACCCCAAGCGGATATGGCGATGCCACATCCCTGCTGGAGCGGATGCTTCCATCCTCTCACCCGCCGGTACTGACACTGCTGCCTGCTGGTGCCCGCCTGCCGAAGGAATTTTCGCAGAAGCACATGATCATGGGAGAACTGACAAAGCCCATCAGACAGACGAATGTCAGAGACGCACTGGAGGCGATTCTGCAAGGCAAGAGTTGCTATAAATCGGAAACATCCATTCTGAGTGCCCCCCGCATTTCCCCACGCGCCGCACGCGTTCTGCTTGCAGAAGACAACCCCGTCAACCAAACTGTCGCAATCCACATGCTGAAGCGTTGCGGTTGCCGGGTTGATCTGGCCACAAACGGGGATGAAGCAACTCAACTGGCAAGCCGTCACCATTACCACCTGATTCTCATGGACTGCCAGATGCCGGGGATGGACGGGTATGAAGCAACACAGCTGATCCGCAAAATGCCTGAGCCCTACAATCAGGTTCCGATTGTGGCGCTGACCGCCCACGCGATGCAGGGAGACCGGCAGAAATGCATCGAGACTGGAATGAATGATTATCTATCCAAACCGCTGGATCAGGCGGCATTTTTCCGTATCATTGAAACATATTGCCCCGCAGCGAAAAGTACGGCCGAAAGCGGAATTCTTGAGCTTCTGCTGATCGAAGACCATGACCGTTCGCGCCAACTGATGCGCCTGACACTGCAAGAACTTCTGCCCAAGGCGGTCATCCATGAAGCCGACTGCCTTGAGCGCGCAAACAGCATCATGCGCGGAATTGTCCCCGACCTTGTCATTGCCGACCTGATGCTACCGGACGGAAACACACTGGAACTTGCCCATACAATTACATCAGACAAGCAGTTTGTCCGAACCCGGCTCCTTGTCATTACAGGACTGCCTGAAGATCATGAACTTTTGCGTAAATATCAAGCCGGAAGTTCAGCACCGGTACTGCGCAAACCGGTTTTTGAAAATGACCTGAATGAGGCGATATCGCTGCTGATGGCTGACCGTATCCCAAGCGATCATGAACCACAGACACGGTCGGCTTCTTCTGCAGAAACGACCGAATCTGAAAAACGGGCTTCCACACCGCAGACAAACAAAAAGAATCTGTCTGAAGAAATACAAAAGCCGTCAAATACGCCACCAGTCTTTGATCCGATTGTGCTGGAAACAATGTTCATGGGAAACCATCAGGCGATCAGCCACGTCATCAACGTTTTTATTGAAAACCTGCCTGCGCAGATTGATGCCGTTATGACAACAACAAAGGCCGAAGACTGGCCCGCCCTGCAACGGACAGCGCACACCTGTAAAGGCGCGTCGGCAACCGTAGGCGCAACCCGCCTGCAAGAGCATATGAAACAGCTCGAAGACGCCGCCCGTGACCAGCAAACCGCACAAATCCATAAACTTGTCAACGGGCTTGATACGATCCACTCAGACCTGATGCAAGCTCTTGAGTCAGCGCATCCTCCCGAGAAATAATGACCAGCCCCTTGCGCTGGATGCAAATCGGCTTACACTATGAGAATCAGAAAAGAAAAGAAACTCAGCGCAACCGAGTAATACGAAACAGGCATGAGGCCTGATGCTGACGAACCAACGCGCTGAACACCAACAGAAAGAACTTGAATGACCGACCAGCCAGAAACCACCGACGCTGCTGATTCTGCACAGCTACTGCCACCCGCAACACTGCAGACATTACCGGAAACAATCGCCGCCGCCTGCCGCCGTGCAGGATGGGAAAAACTGATGCCCGTGCAGGAGGCCGCCATCCCCTACCTGCTTGAGGGACGGCACATCCTTGTCCAATCCCGCACCGGAAGCGGAAAGACAGGCGGCTTCATCCTTCCGATGATGCAGCGTCTTGATCCGTCCTTGAATGTAACGCAAGCGATGGTTCTGGTTCCCACGCGTGAACTTGCGCAGCAGGTCATGCGAGAAACGACCATGCTGTGCGGACAGGACGGTATCCGCGCTGCGGCATTATACGGTGGCGTCGGATACGGCCCGCAGTTGAAGGCACTCGAAGAGGGCGCGCATATCGTCGTCGGCACCCCCGGGCGAATCCTCGACCACCTCATGCGGAAAACCCTCAAACTTGACAACCTTTCCATGCTGGTCTTTGACGAAGCTGACCGGATGCTGTCGATGGGCTTTTATCCTGATATGCTTGCCATCAGCCGCTACATGCCGCAGAAACCATATCTGGCGTGCATGTTCTCGGCAACGTTTCCGCCGCGGGTTGTCTCGCTCTCCAGCCGGTTTCTGCATGAGCCGATCATGCTCAACCTTTCGCGCGACCATGTCCATGTCACTGATATCAGCCATGTCTTTTATGATGTGCCTGCGATGGACAAAGACCGCTGCCTTGTGCGCCTGATTGAGTTGGAAAACCCGGCCAGCGCCATTATCTTCTGCAATACAAAAGTGAAAGTCCATTACGTCAGCACTGTTCTGCGGCGGTTTGGCTATGACGCCGACGAAATTTCCAGCGACTTGTCACAGTCGCAACGGCAGCGCGTCCTCGACCGCGTCCATGCCGGTAATCTGCGTTTTCTTGTAGCGACTGACGTCGCCGCGCGCGGCATTGATATTCCTGACCTGTCCCATGTCGTTCAATTTGAACCGCCGGAAGATCCGGAAAGCTATATCCACCGCGCAGGGCGCACAGGGCGCGCCGGTGCAAGTGGCACGGCCATCAGCCTTGTGGCCGGAATGGAGAGACTCGAACTCAAGCGCATTGGCAAGCGCTATCAGATTGAACTGGAGGAAAAGCCGATGCCTGATGATGATGATGTCGCAGAAGTCGTTTCTGAGCGCGCAGTAACCATGCTGGAGCATGAACTGCGTTCGCTTGACCTGATCCAACAGGAGCGAATGAAGCGTTTTCTACCGCTTGCGCGGACACTCGCGGAGGACAAGGACGAACTGTCACTGCTAGCGATGCTGTTGGACAACTTCTATCAGGAAAAACAGCACGGCACCCCGCCGCCTGCAGCATCGACTACGATCCAGAGCGACTCACACCAAGACGAAAACGGCGCTCCGAACAAGAAAAAACGCCGCCGTTCCGGAAACCGGAACCGCAAACCGCGCTCAGAATAACCGCAGCCGCACAGATGCGCGGAAACACCGCAGGCGATGTGGCGCATCGGTGCAAGCCGATGCCGTCATCGTCAAGGTGCGACCAAGCAGATGAGCAGCCGCCACTTGATACAATACAGAAAATCAGGATAAAAAAAGCCGAAGCGTCAGCCTCGGCCTTTTTTTATTTATGGTGAAACACTCTGCGCCGCCGCAAGGATCAATACGCAGGCAGCTTGTGGTAATGCAACAGGCAACCGATCAGGATCACGACAAACAGTGTTGTCAGATATACAATCTTTTCCGGTGCCTTGCTCAGATAATAGTAAAGCAGATGAAAGATCACCAACACGCCTGTTGCGCCAACAACCATCAGCACGGAGCGACCATAGTCGAACTTAAAGTACGGAATCAGTAGATCCTGTACAAAGTTCCAGACAAACAGGCTCATCACGAAGATGATAAAAATAGAGACATTCCGAAACGTTTCGTTCATGAGAAATCCTTATCAGGTACAGATACCGTTTTATCGGCCATTTCTCGCGGCAGTCTTCAGAAAACTTTAAAATTCATCGCCCCGACGCCCTGCCCCGAATTTCCGCCCAAGCCATGTATCATCTTTGTAAACCCAAGGTTAAAATATGATTCTTCTTTGACAAAAGATTGACGAAACACGTTCAACCGAGTAGGATACGGGTTCGCTTATTGCGACCGCGTGGTTTTCAATGCTACGTTGGCACAGCTAGACAGGATCATCCATGACTCCGACACCACCAGTCAATTCTTGCGGATTTCCGGAAGATGACCGTTCAAACGTTCCGACAGCACCGGAATCCGGTATTGCGCGTCCGACGTGGGACGAATATTTCATGACCATCGCCACACAAGTGGCAACACGCAGCACATGCCTTCGCCGACGTGTCGGTGCGGTTCTGGTTCATCAGAAACGGATTTTGGCCACAGGCTACAACGGAGCACCCAGAGGTTTGCGTCACTGCGCCGAAACCGGTTGCCTGCGCCAGCAGCTGAATGTCCCGTCTGGTCAACGCCACGAAATCTGCCGCGCACTGCATGCGGAGATGAACGCATTGCTGCAGGCGGCGATGTACGGGATTCCGGTTGAGGGAGCTGACCTGTACTGCACGACACAGCCCTGTATTCTATGTGCAAAGATGCTGATCAACGCCGGCGTCAAGCGGATCTACATGAAAGAAGGCTACCCCGACGAAATGGCTGTCGAAATGTTGAAAGAGGCGGATGTCGAACTGATCCTTGTTTCATCTGAAACTCAAGGCAGCAAGCAATAAAGTTAACACGAAGAAATCGTATATTTTATAAAACAGGAGGTACTATGTCGACGCGTGAAGATTTGCAAAATCTGTTTGAAGAAAATGGACAAGGCCATGTATTTGCCGACTTTGACTCGCTGAGTGCAGCAGAACAGGAAACGTTACTCGCCGACTGCAACGCGGTTGATTTTTCCTGGATCGCAACACGCTTTGAACAATACAAGTCTGGCGACACCGGCGCAACCATTGGAGGTGAGCTGGTTCCGGCTCCGGTCATCACACTGCCGCAGACAGATGCGGAAAAGAAAAAAGAAGCTGACGCCCTCGCTGTGGGTGAAGAGGCGCTGCGTAAAGGACAACTGGCCGCGTTTCTAGTCGCAGGCGGCCAAGGATCGCGTCTCGGCTTTGAAGGCCCCAAAGGGTGCTACGAAGTCGGCCCGCTGACAGGCAAGACGCTGTTTCAGTGGCACGGCGAGCAGATCCTTGCGCGTGCAAAAAAATACAACACAACCATTCCGTGGTACATCATGACCAGCCGCACCAACCACGCCGACACAGTCAAATATTTTGAAGACAACAACTACCTCGGCTTCAACAAGAAAGACATCATGTTTTTCCAGCAGGCCGTTGTCCCGTCAATCGACTTTGAGGGCAAACTCATCCGCGCCAGCCGCGGGACACTCGCAGTCAACCCCGACGGGCACGGCGGAAGCCTCACAGCGCTAGTTAAAAGCGGCGCCATCGCAGATATGAAAAAACGCGGCGTCACGACCATCAGCTACTTCCAGGTCGACAACCCGCTGACAACGATCTGCGATCCGGTCTTTGCTGGCTACCACCTGCAGGTGGGTGCGGAGATGTCGTCAAAGATTCTGAACAAAGCCTACCCGGAAGAGAAGGTCGGCCACATCTGCTATCAGGACGGAACGCTAACCGTGATCGAATACTCCGACCTTGACGAGAAAAACATGCACGCACGAGACGAGAACGGCAAGCTCGTGTTCTGGGCAGGATCAATTGCCATCCATATGATCTCGGTCGACTTCGTCGAACAGGTCGGCGGAAACGCACGTCTTCCCTGGCACGTGGCCAAGAAAAAAATCCCGTTCCTCAACGGAAGCGAAATCGTAAAACCTGCGGATAACAACGGCATCAAGTTCGAGACATTTGTTTTCGACGCGCTGCCGATGACCAAGAGCAGCATCACGATGGAAGTCGCTCGCGAAGAAGAGTTCGCGCCGGTGAAAAACGCAACCGGTGTCGACTCGGCAGAAAGCTGCCGCCAGCTACTGTCCAACCGTTTTGCCGCATGGCTTGAGACTGCAGGGAAAACAGTTGCCAAAGACGCAGACGGCAACGTCAAGGTCATGATCGAGATCTCGCCACTGGTTGCGCTTGACGCAGACGAACTCGCAGGCAAAATACCGGCCTCGCTCGACACGGGCAAGGACATTCTGTTATCGTAACGATAAACTGTATTTGAAACAGTGTGACAAAACCAAAAGAAAAGGAGAACCCATGGCAGCATCGACGCCCCTGACGCGCACCAAGGAATGGAAAGCGCTGGACAAACATTTCAAAAAGATGGAAAAGGTTCAGATGAAGGACCTGTTCAAGGCAGACACCAAGCGCTTTGACAAACTCTCGGCAGACTTTGGCGAAATCCTGCTTGATTACTCCAAAAACCGCATCACCGACGAGACAATGAAACTGCTCATGCAACTGGTGAAGGCATCCGGTCTCAAGCGCGCCATCGGCGATATGTTCAGCGGCAAAAAGATCAACTGGACAGAAGACCGCGCCGTCCTTCACATCGCCCTGCGTAACCGCTCAAACCGCAAGATCATGGTCGACGGCAAAAACGTCATGCCCGGGATCAACAAAGTCCTCGAAAAGATGAAGACGTTTTCAAATGAAGTCCGGTCCGGCAAATGGAAAGGTTTTACCGGAAAGAAGATCAAGACCGTCGTCAACATCGGCATCGGCGGATCGGATCTTGGCCCGGTAATGATCACTGAAGCCCTGAAGCCGTACGGCTACACCGGCCCCGCAGTCCGCTTTGTCAGCAACGTCGACGGAAGCGATATCTGCGAAAAAGTCCGCGGTCTGAAGCCGGAAGAAACGCTCTTCATCGTCGCGTCAAAAACCTTCACCACACAGGAAACGATGACCAATGCAATGACCGCCCGCGACTGGCTGCTGAAGAAACTGAAAGATCCAAAAGCCGTCAGCAAACACTTCGTCGCCCTCTCGACCAACACCGCCGAAGTCAAGAAGTTCGGCATCGATCCGAAAAACATGTTTGAGTTCTGGAACTGGGTCGGCGGACGATACTCGAGCTGGAGCGCCATCGGCCTTCCGATCTGCTGCGCTATCGGTTATGACGGTTTTATCGAACTGCTCGAAGGTGCGCACGCAATGGACGAACACTTCCGCACGGCGCCGTTTGAAAAGAACCTGCCGGTGATCCTAGCCGCACTCGGCATCTGGTACAACAACTTCTTCGGTGCCGAAAGCATGGCGATCCTGCCGTACGACCAGTACCTGCACCGCTTTGCCGCCTACTTCCAACAGGGAGACATGGAAAGTAACGGCAAGTACGTCGGCCGTGACGGCAAGGCTGTCAACTATCAGACCGGCCCCATCATCTGGGGCGAACCTGGCACCAACGGCCAGCACGCGTTTTACCAGTTGATCCACCAGGGCACGAAGCTGATCCCTTGCGACTTCATCGGCTGCATCAACACGCACAACCCCGTCGGCGACCACCACCTGAAACTGCTGGCAAACTTCTTCGCCCAGACAGAAGCTCTCCTCATGGGCAAGACCGCCGCAGAAGTCCGCACCGACCTCAAGAAGGCAGGACTCTCGGCAAAAGAGATCAAAGCCCTGACCCCGCACAAAGTCTTTACCGGCAACCGCCCGACCAACTCGATTCTGGTCGACAAGCTGACCCCGCGTACGCTGGGCGCACTGGTTGCAATGTATGAACACAAGATTTTTGTTCAGGGAACCGTCTGGCGCGTCAACAGCTACGACCAGTGGGGCGTTGAACTGGGCAAGGTCCTGGCAAAAGCGATCCTTGCGGAAGAAAAGAGCCTGCTCGAAGGCGAAGCGGTCGACGTCTCACACCACGATGCATCAACCATCGGCCTCCTCACCCGTTTTGCCGAACGCTTTGAAGACGAATGAATCTGAAATAAACCATATCTGAAACGCAGGGGCTTCTTCCGGCAACGGAAAGCCCCTGTTTTTATTCTTATCCGTATTTCGCGTGCAAATCCTGACTCAAGCAACGCGCTACCGCGCTCAACGGTTCATTGCGCCATCAAAAGCTCCGCTGTTTTACTGGATTTTACAGAATTTTCGGCCATAATACATTTTCATTAAAATCAACTGTACGCACATGACTCACAAGAGGAAAAACGAATGACCCGTGATGAATTCCGTAACCTGCTCAGTCAACGTCTGCTCGTTCTCGATGGCGCAACCGGCACAGAACTGGCCAAGCGCGGAATGCCGCAAGGCGTCTGCCCCGAGAAGTGGGTTCTTGAAAACCCGCAGGCAATTATCTCGACACAGGGAGAATATGCTGGAGCGGGAAGTGATATCGTCTACAGCTGCACGTTCGGAGCAAACCCATTCAAGCTCGAAGAATTCGGCTTGCAGGATCAGGTGCATGAAATCAACCGCGATCTGGTAAAACTTTCGCGCAAGGCCGTCGGCGAAAACAAATTTGTTTTCGGGGACATCGCACCGACCGGACAATTTATCGAACCGTTTGGCGAATTGTCGTTCGACGACGCAGTTGCTGCATACAAGAAACAAGTCGCAGGCCTCCTTGAAGGCGGCGTTGACGGCTTTGTCATCGAAACCATGATGGATATTCAGGAAGCACGCGCGGCTCTCATTGCTGTACGCGAACTGTCCGACCTGCCGACGATGGTGACGATGACCTACGGCGCGGACGGGCGAACGTTAACAGGAACCGACCCGGTCACGGCCGTTATCACGCTGCAGTCACTCGGCGCCGACGCTGTCGGTTGCAACTGTTCGACCGGCCCCAAATCAATGCTCGAATGCGTCAAGCTGATGAAAACAGTGGCGACCGTTCCACTAGTCGCAAAACCCAACGCCGGGATGCCGGTGCTGAAAGATGGCAAAACAGTCTTCGACATGAGCGCAGAGACGTTTGGGGAATTTGTCCCGGACTTTATCAAGCACGGCGTCAACCTCATGGGCGGCTGCTGCGGAACAGCTCCGGCATACATTGCCCAAATCCACAAACGCAGTCAGGACAAAACGCCGGTTGCTCCTCTTCAGGATAGAATCAGCGCCGTCAGCTCCGCTCGGTCAAGCGTTTTTATGGGGCTGGACAAGCCACTGACAGTTGTAGGCGAACGCATCAACCCGACCGGCAAGAAAAAGCTGCAAGCAGAACTGCGCGAAGGAAGTTTTGCACTCGTGCGCCAATACGCACAGGAACAAGCCGACCTCGGCGCAAACATCCTCGACGTCAACATGGGACTCTCCGGTATTGACGAAAACGCGATGATGCGCAAGGCCGTGGCACTCCTCAGCCAGATCAGTGACCGCCCGCTCTGCATTGACACGACAAATCCCGATGTGATGGAGCAGGCACTGCGCCTGTATCCGGGACGCGCGCTCGTCAATTCGATTTCGCTTGAGAAAGAACGGATCGAGAAAACGCTGCCGATCGCGGCAAAGTACGGCGCCATGTTTGTCCTTCTGCCACTGACCGATGACGGAATCCCGACGACAGCCAAGGAGCGCACATCCGTTGTCGAAAAGATTCTGGCGGAAGCGAAAAAATATGGCTACGGCGTTGAAGACGTCACCGTCGACGGCTTGGTCATGACCATCAGCTCCGAACAGGAAGCGGCGTCTGTTACTCTCGACGTTGTCGAATGGTGCGCCAAAACGCTCAAGACCAATACGATCATCGGGCTTTCAAACGTCAGCTTCGGCCTGCCGCAACGGGACTGGGTCAACAGCGCGTTTCTGGCAATGGCAGTCAGCCGTGGATTGTCGATGACCATCGCCAACCCCTCAAGCCAGATCCTGATGGCAATGAAATACGCGACTGACGCGCTGACCTGCCGAGATAAGAACATGACCACGTATGTTGAAATGTTCGCGCAAGCGCCTGATCCGACGCCTACCGGCCCCATCGGCCCGTCACGCGGCGGAAAGAAAACAGGCGAACCTGCAAAAGAACGCACGCCGGCAGAACATTGTTTTGACTGCGTACTCAAAGGGGATCTTGACGCCATCAGTAATGCCCTGATCGCGGCCATGGACACCGGTGTCGCCCCGAAAATATTGGTCGATGACAGCCTGATCCCCGCGATACAAGAAGTGGGCAGTCTCTTTGACCAGAAAAAATATTTCCTGCCGCAACTGATTCTCAGCGCCGACACTATGCGCAAAGGTTTTGAAGTCCTTGAACCGATCCTACAGCAAAGCGCGGACAAGGAAGAAGCGGCCAAAGAAAAAATCATTCTGGCAACAGTCAAAGGCGATATCCATGACATCGGCAAAAATATCGTCGGGTTGATGCTGCGCAACTACGGATTTGATGTAATTGACCTTGGCAAGGACGTAGCCGCAGACGCGATTATCGATGCGATCCGCAAAAGCGGCGCGCGGATCGCCGGACTCTCGGCTCTCATGACAACAACAATGACAGAGATGAAAGAGGTCATTCAGGCGGCCAAAGAACAGGGAATCGACACCAAGTTCATGGTCGGAGGCGCGGTTGTCGATCAGGCCTACGCCGATGAAATCGGAGCGGACGGATACGCATCAGATGCGATGGAAGCAGTTCGTCTGGCACAGCGCCTGATTGCAGGTTAAGAATATTTCCGAGCGCCGGCATTCAGATGCAGTAAACTCTATTTACAAAAATCCCCACGCTTAACCAAGAAAAAGCGCGGGGATTTCTACTGATAATTCGGGCAAAATCGTCCCAAAGTCGCGGTATCGATCACAAATCAGTTTGAGCGTTTTTCTTCATAAAATCGCCGATCAACATCGATGTTTCCGAGGATTCGGATTTATCAGGATCGAGATCAACCTGTTGCGCGTGCACTACACCTGAATCAGCCGATTCCAGCGCATCGGACAACGTCTGTAAAAGTTCGCCCTGCCGGAACGGCTTTTTGATAAAGGCGCAGACGCCTTCGTCCAGCAATTTATTTATCACGACATTGCCGGTAAAACCGGATGCCATGATCACGCGGACAGACGGATTTATCTGACGCAATTGATGAAAACAATCCTCTCCATTCATGCGCGGCATGACCACATCAAGAATCACGACATCAATCCGGTCACTGTTTTTACGATAACTTTCAACGGCATCAATTCCGTCACCGGCAACCAGAACTTCGTGACCGGCATCACTGAGCATCTCCTGCCCCATCTCGCGGACGATATCCTCATCGTCAACCAGAAGCACGCAACCGCGACGGCCAGAGGTGACAACTTCAACAGCAGTATCGCTCTGTTCATACACGCCCTCAACCGGAAGATAAAGATGGAAGGCAGTCCCTTTGCCGCACTCACTGTAAACCGTGATCGCACCTTTATGGTCAACAACAGTCCCGTAAATCGCAGCCAGCCCAAGCCCCGTGCCCTTGCCTTCTTCTTTGGTCGTAAAGAACGGTTCGAAGATCTTATTGATCAGCTCCGGAGGTATCCCAGTGCCGGTATCCTGCACCGTCACGCATACATATGAACCCGGGATCAACTTGAATGGACTCCGCTTGCAATAACGCGGCCCCAAATTCACATTCTCCGTTTTGATGCTGATCAAGCCTCCGTCCGGCATTGCGTCACGCGCATTGACCCCAAGATTCAGAATCGCATTCTGCAACTGCGAAGCATCGCCGACAATCGTCGTCAGATACGCCATAAACTTCGTCTCGATCCGGATACGCTTATCAATGCTGCGCTCAAGAATCGCCAGCGCCTCATTGATCACATCATGCAGACCCAGCGGATCTTTTTTGGCCTCACCTTTACGAGAAAAAGCAAGAAGCTTTGCAATCAACTCTGCCGAGCGCTCTGCTGCCCGGCAGATCTGCAACGCAAAATGCCGCAGATCCGGTTGGCCTTCCAGCTTATGGGTCAGAAGTTCGGCATACCCCAGAACTCCTCCGAGCATATTATTGAAATCGTGTGCAACGCCACCAGCAAGTTGGCCGAGTGAATCCATTTTCTGCGCATGGCGGAGTTGGCCGGCAATAGCAACCTTCTCGGACATATCAATCATCACACCATCAAGAAAAACATCGTCCTTCCCTGATGCAGGAACAACACGCCCGCGTTCATAAATGTGCCGGATCGAGCCGTCTTTATGGGTGATCCGGTATTCCAGTTCATATTCAGTACGCTCTGTCGTGCAATTGCGCAACACATCCTTGACCGCAATCCGGTCTTCAGGAATGACCAGATCGCGCAAGTCTCGCACCAGATGGTCGGCACTGCTGCCGAACTCCGATGGCCTATAGCCGGATACAGTCTCAATGGCATCACTGACAAACAGGACATGGTTGTGGCCGTTACCAACCCAGTAACGGAATACTGCACCGGGAACATTGGAGACCAGCATCTGAAAACGTGTCTGGCTTTCGGCCAAAGCCTTTTCCATCTGATGCTGGCGTGAGACATCACGGACAACCCAAACAGCCCCCAGCAACACGTCATCCGACCCGCGCATTGATGCGCACAGGTATGTAATCCTCAACTGTCGGCCAGAACGGTTGACCAGAATCCGGTTAACCGGAACTCCCGGCAACTCGTGTCCAGATGAAAAAGCAGACAAATCCCGGCTTAAATCCACCTTTTCGTGCGACGACGGATCCAGCAGAACCAAGACATCGGAAATATTCTTCCCTGAAGCACTTTGCTGCTTCCAACCGCATAGATTTTCAGCCACAGGATTCATGCGCAAAATTGTGCCGGACGTATCCGCAGCAACAACACCGTCACTGATCGAATCAAGGATAATGCGGAGATTGTCTTCTTTATCCAGAATCTCTTTCTCACGCATTTTGATTTTTCCAGCCATTCTTACCGTCTGGTCAAACAAAGCGGCGAGCTCATCAAACGCATTTTCAGGAGGCGTCAAGTCGTAACGCCCCTCAGCAACATTTTCAAGATCACGTTGCAGACGAGTCAGCGATTTAACGATCCGGCCAGTCGACCACCAGACTACGGCACACCCCAGAAACAACAGGCACGCCGTCATCAAGCCGATCATCGTTCCCAGATGCGTGGCAGGCTGATCCAACTCATTGATATCCTGCATCACGGAGACAAGCCACTCAGTATCGGGGACAATACTTGCCTTATACAGATACAAATGACCATCCAGTTCGATCACCCCGGTATTTTCCCCGATACGGCACTTCTGGATGAGAAGCTCATACGCAGGGTCATGTTCCCGCCGCAGAACCTTGTCGTATAGCGAATGGGCAACAAATACGGCTGTTTGATCGGTCACGGAGACATAGCTGCTGCCCGATCCCTTAAAGGTGCGGGCAATATTGGCGGCATCCTCAAGTGACAGAATGCTGGTCAGCACCCCACCCCGGAACGGCAGGCTCATCGAAACGACAGGCCTGTCAAATTCGGCAGAAACATAGGAAGAAGACCAATACGGCTTTGATGACTGGATCACAGAGCGGAAAAACGCATGGCGGGAGACATTTCCCCCGACCTCTTTTTCTTGTGTCGGATAAACAAATTCGACAATACCTGACGGATCGGCAAGTTGGATTTTCAAAAACTTATGATGCCCTTCGACCATATACCTCAAATAAGCGTTTCGAATCCGGTTGCCTGCATCCTCAGCCGGAATCAAATGTTCGAGGGAAGAGAGCTCTGATATCGGAAGATCCAAGAAATCTGCAAGGGTCGTCGTCAAATGCTGATTAATCACATCATTGCGGCGGCGGATCTCACGCTCCAAACTCTGGCGTGAAAGAAAAATCGCGCTCAGACCACCTACAAGAGACGGAATCAGCAAAACCAACAGCGCGATAATCAGCGTACTACGCTTCAGGCTTTTCTTTGCCATCGCTAACCCATCCGTTAATAGTTGCCATCCGCAAACCTGCGTACCCGATTAAAAGCTTTTCAGCCATCATGCGATTATAGGCTATCGAATCATTCGCACGATTGATCTGGCAAATGCTCTTATTACATCATTGATCCAACGCGTACCACAATATTTTTCACTCCTGCCCAAATGAACTGTAAATCTGTTTTCTCCCGATTGCCAGAAAATTCAAATGACAAATTGACGAATTTCGTCCAAAACATCGTTCCGCATGTTGCAGCAAATTCAATGTCGGGGCTGAATAAACAGGCTGAGAACCGCAAACAAACCTTGAAACACATGCCGGAATCCATACTCTGGAATTTTGGGCTATTTATCTGATAAGGAATTTATGCATGCGAACCGGATTCTTTCAGGAACTGAACAACGAGTTCAGCTATCAAATCCAACAGCTAAGAAACGAAACGCATGCAGATATATACTCGCTGTCCTTTCAATCCGCCTGCCCGAGCCAATCGGAAGTCAATGATACCGTCAGCGGCGAATGGTTCCTTCCGGCCCAGCGGACCGAAAACAGCCCCCCCATTCCAACCATCATTATTCTCCATATGTTTTCAGCCAACTTCTGCCTGATCAAACCGATTTGCCGGCAACTTTGCCGAAACGGGGTTTCCGCGCTCATGCTTTACCTGCCACACGCTGGCCCCCGTGCAGAAAACGGCGCCAGAAAACAACTTCGGCGTGACGCATCCTTTTTTCTGAAAATGTTTGCACAAGCTTGTGCCGATACCGACCGCACATGCCAAATCCTGTTGCAACAACCGTGTGTCAGTCGTGTTGACCTGATGGGGGTCAGTCTCGGCGGCCTGATCGCTGCGACGACTGCCGGTAAAAATCCGCTCTACTGCCGCCTCATGCTGCTTGTCACCGGAGGCGATTTGCGAGGGATTATGAAAAAGGCGTTTCTGGCCCGGAACTTGTCAAAAGCATTTGAAAAATCCGGCGAAAAAGAACAGCAACTACTCCTGCAGGACTTACACCAAATCGAACCGCTGCTCTATGCCGGTGGACTCGCCGCGCGCGCGGCCTCAGGGAATGTCCTCATGGTCAACGGCGCATACGACAAGGTCATTCCACCGGAGAATGCGCTGATGCTGGCAAATGCGATCGGCCTGCCGGATCCCGGACGCGCAAATGTTTTGCACGAAACGCTTCTGTCTGGCTCCGCATTTCGTCTGCAGTCGCCCTGCCACCGTTTCGATCCGAATGCCCCGCAAGCACTCGCACCAACCTGCGCCGAACCGCTGCACTGGCTGGCCAGCGGCCATTACTCAACAGTCCTGTATATGCCCCCGCTTTTACGACTGACAGCTGATTTTTTCGCATCACCAAGCCCAGGCGGCATCTGAGAAGCTCTCTACCAAATAGAAGGAATTCTTGACGGAAACGCCGTCATGGCTATAGTTTCCTCATCGAATCAGTTATAAACCGCTTGCATGACATGCGGCAGGAGAACCGAATGAAAGTATTGTCTGTTGTTGGCGCGCGTCCGAACTTCCCGAAGCTGGCGGCTCTGAACGAAAGTTTTAAGCCATATCCCGAGATCAAGCATGTTATCGTCCATACTGGTCAGCACTATGACTTTACGATGAGTGAGCAGTTTTTTCAGGATCTGAAAATCCCATCGCCCACCCACCACCTCGGCATCGGTTCCGGCTCACACGCCGAACAGGTCGGCAAAACCATGATGGCACTCGAACCCGTGTTTCTACAAGAACGTCCTGACTGGATTGTTGTTGTGGGCGATGTCAACGCAACGGCCTCATCCGCAATGGTCGCCAAAAAGATCGGTATGCGTCTTGCGCACGTCGAAGCGGGGCTGCGTAGCTTCGACTGGGGAATGCCGGAAGAAGTCAACCGCGTTGTCACCGACCGGCTCTCGGATCTGCTGCTTGTCTCCGACCCCTCAGGCCTCGATAATCTCCGCGCCGAAGGACAGGAAGAGAGTCGGGTTCATTATGTCGGCAACGTCATGATCGATACTCTCCTGCGCAGTGTTGAGCTTGCCAAAGGGCGCCCGACGCTGGACGAATATGGGATCGAACCCGGAAATTACGTCATCGTGACCATGCACCGGCCGAGTAATGTCGACGATCCGAAGAAACTGGTCGGATGGATGAATGTGCTGGACAACCTTGCGCAAACGATTCCCGTTGTGCTGCCGCTTCACCCGCGCACAAAAGCCAAACTCGACGCCGCAGGCTTCAGTCCGAAAAGTAAGAACATGAAACTCGGCGCACAAGCCGGATATCTGGATATGGTCGGTCTGCTGAAAAATGCGAAACTGGTTCTGACCGACTCCGGCGGCATTCAGGAAGAAACCACCGCACTCGGCATCCCCTGCCTCACCCTGCGCGACAACACCGAACGCCCGATTACGATCTCGGAAGGCACCAACACCCTTGTCGGCAGCGACCCGTCAAAACTGGCCGGCTTTCTGGATGCGGCGTTCAACAATCCGGTTTCGGAGAAACGGCCGAAATACTGGGACGGGCATGCCGCCGACCGCATCACCAAGATCCTGCTGGAAAACAACGACCTCGCCCCACGGCAGAAGTAATACAACCCAGCTCCGGGGCACGATCCCGAAACACGGAAAGTCGACGCAATGGCACGCACACTGGTTACATATGAAGACGGGACGATCGTGCTGTATTCCCTAAAGCAGCGTGAGCACGCGTTCCGTGTCGCAACGCTGATTGAAGCGTCGCTTGGAGTCGAGGCTGTGATTGTCAGACGCGTGAACAAAGAAACCGGCTTTCCGGGGCTGGCGATGTATCTGACATCGGACAAACAGGTCATCCACGACGGTTTGGTCGCCGAAGCAAGAAATATCCTCCTGCAGCATCAGAAGAGTTGACACCCCCTGCCCTCTACGGTTACACTCTCGGTATTACCTGAATCACATTCCAAATCAACCGCTTTTTCATCATAGCGGGCAGAAGATAATATGGAGGATTAACTGTGAACAGTGGCATGAAAAACAAACTGCGCTCCATCAATATCGTAATAATATCTTTCTGCATTCTGCTCTCGCTATTTTTCTCAACCGCGGACTCCGCACGTGCTGAAGACTGGCCGCAGTGGCGTGGACCGGACCGGGACGGCATCAGCAAAGAAAAAGGGCTGCTGACCAGCTGGCCCGATGGCGGCCCTGAAAAGCTGTGGAGCGTCTCGGGCTTAGGACAGGGGTTTTCGACCGTCGCGGTTGTCGACAATACAATCTACGCGACTGGAATGGATAATAAAAAAGGCTACCTGTTCCGGATCGGAACAGACGGAAAGCTGATCGGCAAGACAAAGTACGGCCGTGAAGTCGACAGTGACTACCCCGGCGCGCGCAGCACCCCTACAGTTAACGACGGCATGATTTATGTCATGAGTGGCTACGGCGTTGTCAGCGCTTTTGACGCGAGCAGCGGCGAGATCGTCTGGCAGATCGACACGTTCGCCAAGTTCGGCGGCCGCGACCTTGGCTGGCATATCTCCGAATCGCTTCTGATTGACGGCGATAACCTGATCTGCACCCCGGGCGGTTCGACCACAAGTATCGTTGCTCTGAACAAAAAAACGGGGGAAACGGTCTGGACCAACGACTCCGTTGGGCAGAAAAGTGCATACTGCTCCCCCGTTGTTGAAAAGATCAAAGGGACACGCACAATTATCACGATGCTGGAAAAAGGGGTATTCGGATTCGATGCGGAGAGTGGCAAAAAACTCTGGTCGTATAAACACGAAGGCAACTACGGCATCCATGCAGCGACCCCGATCTATAAGGACGGAGCAGTCTTCATCACCAGCGGATACCGCTTCGGCGGGCGGCTTGTTGATATTTCAAAATCCAATGCAAACGAAGCGTGGTTTACAAAAGACCTCGCCAACCATCACGGCGGTGTTGTCCTGCTTGGTTCAATGCTGCTCGGAACCAATGACCGCGGCTTTGTTGCCGTCGACTGGAAAAGCGGCAAGACATTATGGACAGAACGCCTGAGCGGAAAAGGATCGCTGGTTGTCGCAGACGACCTCGTCTACGGCTATGGAGAAAACGGCACCGTTGCGCTGATTGCTGCGGATAAAAACGGCGGAAAAATGATCAGCAACTTCCACGTTGAAGAAGGCGACGCCCAACACTGGGCACATCCGGTCGTCTCCGGCGGCGTACTCTATATCCGGCACGGCGACGTACTGATCGCCTATTCGGTGACAAAATAGTGATCCGCATCCTGCTCTGCCGCTGCAATCAGGCAAACCGTCTCTCAGGGGAGATGATCAACGCGGCAATAGAACTCAGCAAAAACAGTGCGGTCTCCTTAACGCAGGTTGACGACCTGTGCGGGCTGGCAGCGCGGAACCCCGAATGGCTGCAACGCTTCACGGAATTTCACAACGTCCATGTTGCAGCATGCCACCCGCGCACGGTTCAGGCAATTCTGGAATCGGTTCAGGCAAAAGCAACCGCCGCCCAAACGTTCGACCTGACAAACCTCGATCAAGAAATACTGAATGAGCTTGCTGGAGTAGTCAATAATAGCAGCGCTGGTGTGTCAGAAAACGCGCAGGATGTGTTGCCCATTCTACCAGAGAGTTCGACCCGAACCGGTATTCCTGAAGACTGGAAACCGTGGTATCCGCTCATCGACCACACGCGCTGCACCAACTGCGGACAGTGCGCATCGTTCTGCCTTTTTAATGTATACAGCCGAGAGGAAGACGGAACCATACATGTCGAAAATCCGCAAGGCTGCAAGATAAACTGCCCCGCCTGTGCACGGATCTGTCCGCAGGCGGCGATTATCTTTCCGAAGTACAGCGGCGGCGGCGCTATCGCCGGAGAGCCGGTTCATGACGAAACGGTTGAGAGCGACCGTATTCGTGTTGACATGAAAAAAATACTCGGCAACAATCCCTATGAAGCGCTGAAGCTCCGCCAAAAGCGCCAGCAGCTTTTAAAAAAGGAAACTTCATTTGATCAGGAAACCGCTGAAGCTGAACGCAACCGCTGCGCAGGCGACAACAATAGACGCTTCTCACAAACGCGGGATACAAACAGCCCATTCTCATCCGATTCATCCGATCGTGCAGGAAATACCTAACGGATGATCCCTCAACTTCTATTCCGCATGCTCCGCACCGTCAACCCGCGATGCCTTTGCCACCTGACCGGCGACATGGTAATCCGCGGATTTTTCACCGTTCGCAAGTTTCAAAAAGCAGTCAGTAGCCAGAGCCTTGAACAAGCAGAGGAACACGCCCCACCGTTTCTTCCGCCGTTTCCGATGATCTCACTCACCAACGGCTGCAACCTGAACTGCACCGGCTGTTGGGTTACTCAGCCCGAGCCATTCATGCCGCCGCAGATGATCAATCCTGAGCTATTAGACAAACTGATCTGCGTCTATAAAAAACAGGGAACATACTTCTTCGGACTTTTGGGCGGCGAGCCGCTTCTGTACCCTCACCTCATGCAAACGCTGCAGAACCATCAGGACTGCTATTTTCAGATCTTCACCAACGGAACATTACTGACTCGTGATTTGGCGCAGAAGTTTGGTGCTCTTGGCAACGTAACGCCGCTGATCAGCGTCGAGGGGCTAAACGAAGTTGCCGACCAGCGCCGTGGCGAAGACGGTACCCATGACGCAGCGATGCAGGCGTTAGCCTACTGCAGAGAGGCACGGCTTTTTTTCGGAATCGCGACCAGCGTCTGCCACCAGAACATTCACCAGACATTGTCAGCTAGCTATATCCAGAACGCAATTGATCGCGAGGCGCATTATCTCTGGTACTATCTCTATCGTCCGGCAGGAAAAACACCAGCGCCGGAGTTGGCACTGGAAGCGCATGAGATCAGACAGATGCGTGAATTCCTCGTTGAACAACGCCGGACAAGCCCGATCCTCCTGATTGATGCCTATTGGGATAAAGACGGCCGCGCGCTGTGTCCTGCAGCATCCGGTCTCAGCATTCATATCACGCCATACGGCCAGATTGAGCCGTGTCCGATTGTCCAGTTTTCGACCGACTGCCTTCGAGCCGGAATGAATGAAGAGCAACTGTATAACACAATCCGGCAATCGTCATTACTGCATTCCTTCCGCAATGAGGTGCCGTCTATCACAAAGGGTTGCATTTATCTGGAGAACCCCGCGCGAATGGTTCAGATCGCAGACGAGCAACATGCGGAGGACTCATCCGGCCGAGACAACCGCCTGATCCTGCAGGATCTTCCAAAAACCGCAGGGCATGACCTTAATCCTCCGATTCCGGAAACACACTGGTTTTACCGTTTTGCGAAAAAGACTGCGTTCTTCGGACTTGCCGCCTACGGGTAGTTCTTGGTACAATTGATTCAGGAAAAGACAGAATCACAAAGCGCCGATTCAGACATAAAACAAAGAACAGGATCATGAAACGGCAGGATAAAGATGACAGATAAAGACGGCAACGTACCTCCACCGACAAAGAAATGCGACGTGCGCGTCCCACAGGATGCAACAATCCGCGCGCGCCTTCAAAGCGCGGCGATCGAGTGTGTATTGCGCAAAATGCTGATTCCGCCGGTTCCGCTTGAAATTATCAAACAAGCCGCCATCGATTTATGCAAAGACGAAAACGTCGATCCGGTGTATCAGGACTTTGCGACAATCATGCTCAGCAATGCCTTGTGGCTTCCGGTTGTGGCAGAAATCCCGTATGAACGCCGGATTCTGCTGCTGCCGCAGTGTCTGCGCGATCCGCGACACTGCCAGGGGCACTTGGACTCTGTTGGGGTTTTGTGCGCAGATTGCGGGGCTTGCCCAATTGGCAAAATCCTGAGAGACGCAGAAGCGCTCGGATACGTCACGCTGGTCGCAGAAGGAACAACCGTCGTTACGGCACTGTTAGAACAGGGGAAAATCGACGCCGTGATCGGAGTCAGTTGTTTGAATACGCTTGAGCGCGCCTGGCAACAGATGTCGGAGCGCGCAATCCCCGGCATTGCAATTCCCTTGCTAGTCGACGGTTGCGAACACACGCGTTTTGACGAAACTACGCTACTCCGGTTTCTGCATACACGAACCAGTACCGGCAATATCCGGCAGACCGAAGGTTTGCGCATCTTGGTAGACGGATGGTTCACGGAAAACTCACTGGCAGAGCTTTTGCCGGGAACATCTGAAACCGAATCGATTGCTCGCGACTGGCTGGCTATCGGCGGCAAACGCTGGCGCCCGTTTTTGCTGGCCACCGTTGCATTCTCACTCGAATCGTCACTTGATGAAGAGATCGTCCGCTGTCTTGCGTGCGCGGTCGAATGTTTTCACAAAGCATCACTTGCTCATGACGACATTGAAGACAATGACGCCGAGCGTTATGACCAACCAACCCTGCACAGGCAGCACGGAACCGATATCGCAATCAATACCGGTGACCTTCTGGTTGGAGAAGGCTACCGGCTGATTGGCGACTGCGGCGCTCCGGATGGTGCCGTACGCCGGATGTTGCACCTTGCGGCAACAGCTCACAGGGAGCTTACGCTTGGCCAAGGGGATGAGCTCTTGATCCGCAAACGTAAAAATCCGCCAACACAGGATGAGATGATCCGGATTTTTCAGCAGAAAACATCGCCCGCATTTACAGTCGCGCTACGGCTTGGCGCAGTGCTTGCCGATGCAGACGACGCGATCGGACAGTCACTGGAAACCTATTGTGCCGCTCTCGGAGTTGCCTATCAGATCCATGACGATTTACAGGATACAGAGGAAACCCGGCGCGGTCAGCCGTCACTCATCCTCGCGCTTGCGCTGCAGACAGAACCGCTGCCGGAAAATGACGACTGGCGACACGGCATCAAGATGTCGAAGACAACCGAAGAAACCGTCCGCAAGCGTGCATGCCAGCTTCGCGAGCACTACCGCCATCAGGCTGTACGGGCGCTGGCGCCGATCCAGAACGCGCGGGTAAAAACAATGCTGGCACAACTGGCTGGGCGCTTATGCGGCCCCTGCTAGACGAGCTCCGGTCATACGCCCAGGCCGGTGTCAATTCGTTATCTGACGAGGGGAAACAAACCATCCTCTCGTTTCTGCAACGCCAATGGATCTGCCCGAATGCAGTCAATGCAGGCGGTTTCCGTGGGCCTGTTAATTCTTCTCATCCATTTACATTATCTGCTCCACTCACACCGCCCGATGCCGACATCAAACCTGATTTATACTACACACTCTTCGGTCTTCTGACAGCCGGGGCACTCGGGTGGCATATCGAACCAGACTGCGGCAGGTGGCTGGAGTCGGTCTCAACCGAAACGAACTGCAGCGATCTTGACTTTCCCCATCTCTGCAGCCTGATTGCAAGCCGCTCTCTATGCGGTTTGAATCGTGATTGTCAGCTTCAACAACTTTTCGACCGGCATCAAACAGAAAACAGTCTTTACGCTTTTGAATGTCCAGCAGAGAAACCATCTCTGTACGCAACATTTCTGGCTGCAGTTGCTTCACCGGAAATTACCGAAGCAATTGAGGATCAGGCGCTTTGGGGGTTTCAAAAAGTAAACGGCTTCAGCAATACCCCACTCGACAAAGCCGGATGCGCCACGACCGCAGCAGCAATCTGCTTGCTTTCACGAGTTCAGAAAAATACAGAAACAAAAGAAGTCAATATTGAGTCTCTCCGTAAATTGCTCGTTTATGAATCACCATACGGAGGGTTTATGCCGTTTCTTCCCGATGCCACATGCGACAGTACACTAGGCGGAGTGAATATGCCGCATTCAACTGGTTATCCTGATCTGTTAAATACGACGACCGCCCTTGTTGCGATTGCGGATAGTGGACAGATCAGCCGCATAAACAAGCAGGCGCATCTTGATTTTATCTGCGGTTGCTGGGAAGATGGATTTCGTGTAACTCCGATTGAGGGTATTGCCGATGTCGAATACACTGCGTACGGGCTGATTGGTCTTGGCTGTCTGCAGCAGAACCAATAGAAGATTAAGAAGATGATTGCGGAAACGTTTAAAACATTTCAGTCCAATACGATCTCCGTCCTGCAGAAAGCGAGGAATGCAGACGGTTTCTGGACGGGAAAACTCTCGGACAGCGCGCTTGCGACCGGTGTCGCGATCTGCGCATTGCGTCAGTATCTGCACGCGCCAGAATCAAACCTTACGCTTGATAAAAGACAAGAGATTGAAGAAGCAGTCAACAGCGCAATAATGTGGCTCAGAAAAACGCGCAACCCTGACGGCGGGTGGGGCGACACACCACAAAGTCCATCAAACCTCGCCGCGACTTTATTATGCCGCTGCGCATTTTCTGAAGACACCAGCAGCGACCAGTGGATTCAAACCCGCTGCGGGGGACAAGGCACGGAGGTAATCCTCAGCGCACTGCGCGGCATCTACGGACAGGATATGACATTCTCCACACCCATTCTGGCAACATGCGCACTCCACGGTTTACTGGGGAAAGACGGGTGGCAATTCGTCGCACAACTGCCGCTTGAGCTTGGTGCGGTTCCGGGGATCTTTTTTCAGTGGGTAAAATTGCCGGTGGTCAGCTATGCACTTCCTGCGTTGGTCACGATTGGACTGCTGCGTCTTGAGCATGATACAGAAACAGGTGTCTTTCACACAATCAGAAAGATTTTGCGTACACTCTTGATCCCAGTTGCATTAAGGCGAGTCCGCAAAATGCAACCGGAAAGCGGTGGATTTCTCGAAGCTATTCCGCTGACAGCGTTCGCCGTAATGAGTCTGTCCGCCTGCGGATGGGGATCACACATCATCGTCAAAAATGGAATCAATTTTATATTGCGAACGCAGCGCGAATGCGGCACATGGCCGATCGATGTGAATCTCTCGGTCTGGCTGAGCGCACATGCTGCAGCTGCAATGTTTGAACACTCCTCCGCGCTAGAAAATTCACAAACGGCTGAATGGCTCATGACAAATCAACAGACCAAGCCGCACCCCTTCACCGCCGCAGCCGCTGGTGGGTGGGGCTGGACCCATAAATCCGGCGCCGTACCCGATGCAGACGACACCAGCGCGGCTCTTTTATATCTGATGCAAGAGAAGGAGCATGATTCGAATCGAGATACTGCAATCAAGCACGGGCTCACGTGGTTGGTGAGCCTGCAGAACACAGACGGCGGTTTTCCAACCTTCTGTAAAGGTCGCGGCGAGCTCCCGTTTGATGCAAGTTGCCCTGATATTACGGCACACGCATTGCAAGCAATCCTGAGCGTTCTGACACAACAGCATCAACCAAAATTATTGAAACGATTAACAGCAGCAATCTCAAGCGGACTTGCTTATCTTGAATCCGCTCAGCATGGCGACGGCAGCTGGATTCCGCTCTGGTTTGGAAACCAACACGGACACAGACAACAAAGTCCAATCATCGGAACCGCGTTTGTATTGAGCAGACTAGCAAAGATGACACAACTTTGTGATCGTGGCCTACTGCCGGAACAAGACGACGTTGCGGCATGTTGGCAAAAAACAATCAGCATGCTCTGTGCACCGGCAGACAAATTTTTACGCCAATCGTGCCGGTATGACGCTAGCTGGGGCGACAACGGCCTTGATATGGCAACGGTTGAAGAAACCGCACTGGCATTGTCCGCTCTATGCAGAATGAATCCACCGAAAGACGATCCACTCCTCCACCGGGGAATTGCATGCCTTCAATCAATGACCGACAACGGCACGGTCTTTACGTCTGCGCCAGTCGGCCTGTATTTTGCGTCCCTCTGGTATGAGGAAGAGCTGTACCCGATCATTTTCACATTGCAGGCTGTCAATGCATATACGTGCTGGCAAAACGAATCACCATCAGAATCCGAACGACAGAACGACTGTACAAACGGGAGAATGCAATGAAAATAAACGCATTCCTCCACTACACAGCCGGTATCGCTTCGCTATTTTTACTCGCGATATTTGGCTGGCGGATCAGTTTTTCACATGCGGATCAAATGCAAAGAATTCAGGCCGAACAAAATCCGATCCTGCAAAATAAGTCTGAACAAAAAACAGCGACAACAACGCAATCACCACGCGATACAGAGCTGAACGGATCGTGGCTTCACATGCGTGGAGACTTCGCCCTCACGGGGATTGCTAACTGCTCCCTCGTTCCTCCGTTTTCGTTATGTTGGAAGAAAAATTTTGCCAAAGCATTTTTATCGTCACCTGTAATCGCAGACGGAATACTGTATGTCGCTACGCGCTCGGGGAAAATCATTGCAATCCACCTAACAGACGGCTCAGTCCTTTGGAAAAAAACTCCAGGAGGAGAAATTGAAGCGGGACTGTCAATCGCAGACAATGTTTTGCTGGCAGGAGATATGGATGGCAATCTCTTTGCGATGCAACGAGAAAACGGAAACGCAATCTGGTCATTCAAAACCGGCAATAAAATCGCTGGGGCTCCTACTGTCAGTAACGGCACGGTCTTTGTCGGCAGCCACGACAACAAACTCTACGCCCTCGACCTCTTGAGCGGCGAAAAACGATGGGACTACGAAACCGGCAGCTTTGTCAACGGTTCTGCGGCAATTGGAAACAATAAAATCATCATCGGCGGCTGCGACAGGAATCTTCATATCCTTGACACCACTGGAAAACTGTTGCACAAAATCGACATCGGCAGTTATATCGCCGCCAGTCCTGCGCTCTCGTCCGATTCCGCGTACATCGGCCAATACGAAGGATCTTTCTGTAAAATCGACAGCACCTCAGCAGCGACGTTATGGCGACACAAAGGCACGGAAGCGTTTTTCTCGTCCGCAGCGATAACTGAACATGCTGTTCTTGCCGGAAGCCGCGATGACTGTGCATACGCGTTCGCCCCCCAAACAGGAAATATTCTGTGGCAGATCAATATGGAAGACGACGTCGATGCGTCGCCGGTCTGGTGGAACGGATTCGCTCTCTTTGCCAGCCGAAGCGGACGCGTATGTTTGATCAATATCGCAGACGGAACTGTTCTCTGGACGACAGGACTCGGCAGCAGCATAAGCGCAACGCCAGCAGTAATCACAAGCCGGATCGCAATCGCCACTGAAGACGGCGACATTTTTATCTATGGGCCCACCGACTCCAGTAACGTTGCGGAGACAGCAGAGACAACAAACTACGGGGTAAAGCCATGACAAGCGCACATTCATGCGAACCGATCGCAGAACTTGACGGCATCAGCAAAACATACCGGTTTGAAGACGGTGCAGTCCTCAGCGACTTATCCCTGTGCATCATGTCAGGACAAACTGTTGCAATCACAGGTCCCTCCGGCTCAGGCAAAACAACGTTGCTCAATATCATTGGCACACTCGACCTGCCCGACAATGGCGCGATCAAACTTTTCGGTTCCGATATCCTCACCCTCTCTGAAATTGACCGCGCACGCCTGCGCAATCAGGAGATCGGATTTGTATTTCAAAGCCATAGGCTCCTACCACAATGCACGGTACTGGAAAATATTTTGTTACCAACACTCGCTGGCTCAATACCGCTTTCAGCATCAGAGGCAGAAAACCGCGCACGCGATCTGCTTGAACAAACCGGAATTGCGGAACTGGCAGACCGTTATCCTGACACACTCTCCGGCGGACAACGGCAGCGCGCGGCAATCGCACGAGCCCTTCTCTTTCACCCGAAGCTCCTGCTGTGCGACGAACCGACCGGCGCACTTGACCACGAAAATGCAACTCGACTGGCAGAGTTACTACAGTCGATCCAAATCCATCAGAAAACCGCCATCGTCATCGTGACCCATTCGCAAGAACTTGCGGAAACCTGCCAGATACAGTACTCACTGAAAGACGGAAAACTCTACTCCACCGAAGAATGCACGCCATGAGCAAAATAACGCATTGGCGGTATATTCTGCAAACCCTGCGCCATCATCGACTGCGCCACCTGGGGCTGGCGATCTCGGTTGCGGTTTGCACAGCGGTAATCACCGGCGGACTACTTATTGGCGACTCGCTGAGGTTCACGCTTCAGCAGCAAATCAATAACCGGATTGGTAATAGCTCCATCCTGATTGATTGCACAACACACCCCGTCAGTCGCGAGCTATCTACCGCCATTAATGGTGACGCTTCCATAACCGCAACCGGCCTGTCAAAAACACAAGCGGTTCTGTCATTCGAGAGTAACCAGGGCATAACGACTCAGGCTGTCGTCTGGGGAATCAATCCGTCATTCACATCGGTTAAACCGCTTTCTGTCTTTCCCGATCAAAACGAAGCAATCCTGAGCCCATCGCTTGCAGACGCAACTGGTCTGCGCCGAGATGACGAATTTTCACTGCGCGCGCTAAAACCCGACGCACATTCCAAAACACAGCTCGGATCGTCCAGAAAATTCATCACCCTTCGGTTGCGTGTACGTGACATCCTGCCTGCATCGGAGCTATCATTCACCCCGATGCAAACCGCGCCGCAATCACTTTTTGTCAATGCAGATACGGCAGAAAAATTATCGGGTGGGAAAATCGACTTCATTTTAGTTTCGCAAGGCACACGTGCAGACGTCGCATCCGCTTTACGAGAAAACTTTTCTCTAGCAGATGCTGGGTTATCCCTTGCTGACTGCAAGCAGACACAGACGGAAGTGGCGACGAAAATCCTGACAAGCAGCGACCTGTTTTTGCCCGATCCTTTTCTTAAACTTACGAAGACGTTGCCAAATGCACAGCCAGTTTTCTCATACTTTATCAATTCTATTGAACCGTCTGAACAAGACACGAGATCCTCCTCGGCAAGTACGCCTTACTCATTTATCAGCACACTCAATTTATTGAAGTCGGGAGAGATTGCACTCCTGCAGTGGGTTGCGGACGATCTGCACGTAACCGCCGGCGACAGAGTCCGGCTGACATATTATGTATTGCAGAAGCAATCGCTGATTGAACAGTCCCGCATGTTTCGCATCGTGAGAATTCTACCGACAGAAGAAAACGCCGATCCTGCCTTAACGCTTCCGCTGCCGGGAATGAGTGGGGCAAACAGCTGCAATGACTGGGATCCAGATTTTCCGATCGACCTCGCCCGCATCCGTAAAAAAGATGAAGCGTATTGGAACGACTACAGGGGGTCGCCTAAAGCGTTTGTTTCTTTCGCTGACGCGCAGGATATGTGGCGCAATGATTACGGCGGCTTTACCGGCATCCGTTTTGATATCCCCAACGGCAGCAACAAAACACTTCGACAAGAAATCACACAATCGATCAGTCCCGATATGTTCGGCATCAGCATCAGCAATATCCGACAGGATCTTTTACATGCGGTCGAACACGGCGTCGACTTCTCCGGGCTTTTTATAGGGCTAAGCATGTTTCTGCTGCTCTCGCCACTGGCAATGGCGGCAATGCTCTGCGCGTTATCTGTCCTTGCACGCAGCGATGAGTTGAACATGCTGCATGCGTTAGGAATTGAAAAACGGATCCGGTTTCGCTTGCTTCTGATTGAACATGGGATTGTTGTCACCTGCGGAGCCGCGCTGGGAGCATTGCTTGCGCCGGCTTGGACTGCAGCCATTCTCTACGGGCTTCAATCGGTGTGGACTGACGTTACGGGGGCAGTCAGTGCAGATCTGCACCTTACACCATCCACATTATTGATAGGTTTTTTCTCGTCCCTTCTAATCGGTTTGGTTTGCATCGGCTTGGCATTTTATTACAGCACACCGGCATCAGACCAGTCACACCGACAATTTCACGTTGAACATAAAATACACACAATGCGCCTGTCTCGATTTAGAATAGTTCTTTATAGCCTCTGCGCGCTATTCGGGCTCAGTCCGTTTCCTGTTTTATATTTTTTTTCGTTATCAGCCGGTGTGCTATTTATCTGCGGGACACTCATTCTGGCCTACGTGATTATCATATTTTATCTCTCTTGCACGCGAAAGAGGAAAACAGCACGCAAAACAATCGGTTTTATTCAAAAAACAATGCGCCATCGGGCGGGAATCTGTACGCTTTTGTTTGCAGCAATTGCGTCAGGGCTCTATGTCGTTCTTGCTGTCAGCCTCAACACGCCGACCGTGCAAAACCCGACTGACTATTCCTCCGGCACAGGCGGCTTTGCATATCTTGCCAAGACAACCTTGCCCCTTTCCTTTAATCCGGCTGATCCGCTTGAAATAAAAAAATATCACCTGCCCCCTTACCCGTGGAAAGAGAATGCAATCGCATTTTTCACGACTGGAAGCGGACAAGCAAACTGCCTGAATCTGAACCGGGTGACCACCCCACAATTACTCGGCATCCCTAAAGACGCACTGAAACATCGTTTCTCGTTTTCTTCTTCATTCAAAGACTATCCGGCAAACTGGTCCGCACTTGAATTTCCCGATACACACGAAACAGATCAAGAAACGATCCCGGCAATTGCAGACGCAAACGTGATTGAATGGGGCTTAGGAAAAAAACTGGGCGATACGATAGAATATACAGGCGAGCCTGGCCACCGTTTCAGCATTCGCCTTGTTGCTGCACTGAACGCATCCGTATTTCAGGGAATGATTCTGATTGACGAAGCAACGCTGCTGCGGCATTTTCCGACCTCCGCCAGACGCGACTTCATTCTGGCGGCAAACCACGCAACAGACACTAACGCGTCTTCAATTCGACAGAATATCGCTGAAGCACTCAAACCGTGGGGGCCTCAAATCACAGACACTTCCGACTACCTGAATACGTTTTTAAATGTCGAGAAAACATACCTGTCAATATTCCTGTTACTGGGAACATTGGGCTTACTTCTGGCGACAGGAACCATCGCCGGCATCTGCATCCGCGAATTCTCGCTCCGCCAAAACGAATCGGCACTTCTGCATGCGCTGGGATTCTCAAGACTGCGCAGGACGCTGCTGCTTGCCTGCCCCTATCTGATCAGCACATGTTCCGGTTGTATCTGGGCGGTTGGCTGCAGCCTGATTACAGCCATCTATAGATTGCCGGAAGACTTTCTGCCAACATCCGCGGCCATCACAACTGCGATCGTTCTAATATTTGCCATCGCCATACTATTTACGGCCTATTTCTTCTCAAAACCATCCCCCAAACACACGTTATAGTCAGCCTGCAATCATCAAACACCCCAGTCACGACTCAATTGATGAAAATTTCTTTTTATTATTCCCTAACTTGCAACTTTTCACGAACAGACTACAATAACAATCATTCTGAATTTTTTGTCTGTTTTATCAATAAACAGCCAACATATAGCACGCATGCAACGCCATTCGGAATCGTTACGTGCTGATTGATAAGTTTAATTTCCGTATCCATAAAAAAACATTTGTTACAGGAGACCGGCCATGCAGATTCCCGATCACGCGACGATCCTTTTTCAGGGGGACAGTATCACCGATGCAGGCCGCAACCGTAATAATCCATATGACCTTGGTCACGGCTATGCGTTTCTGACCGCGGCATGGTTTAACGCGACCTACCCGCAAAAGCATGTCAAGTTTATCAACCGAGGGATCAGTGGAAACCACGCCAGCGACCTGCAGGCGCGCTGGCAGGAAGATTGCCTTGCGCTTCATCCGGATGTCCTCAGCATTCTCGTCGGCGTCAACGATACGCTCCACCGATTTGAACATGAACGGGTGACAACGGCGGCCGAGTTTGAGCAAAGCTATAGCGACATCCTTCACAGAGCTCGGGACGCGGGCATCGGCAATATCATCCTGATGGAGCCGTTTGTGCTTCTGACAGACCGCGATTGGAACTGGAGTTCATTTCTGGAAGACCTCGCTCCGAAGCAACAGATTGTCCGGAAGCTGGCGCGTGAATACCATGCCACGTACATTCCGCTGGACGGTATTTTTGCGGCAGAATCTGTTCGGCGCGAACCGGGATTCTGGGCAGCAGACGGCATCCACCCGACTCCAGCAGGCGCTGCCCGGATCGCGCAGGCGTGGCTTCAAGCCGTCAGCCTTCCCTCGTAGTTCATATAATGGGATGCGGCATGAACCGTGCGCCTCAATCCCTCCATCAAGGCAAAGACGGCATTCGCAGATTGCTTCTTTGCAGGACACGACCGGATTGCATCGCCATGCAGACAGCAACCGGAAAGAAAACGCACGCAATATAACGTGGAAATCGCGCAGATGAGCCAAACAGAAGAAACATTCCTTACAAATGCAGAGGATGACGAGCGTCAGGAAATCGTCAATAACCTCGTCGACCTGTTTCAGGGGCAGGCAGATACTGCCATCCTGCAGAAAGCACTGGATGAACACCATCCGGCCGATATCGCATTCGCCCTTGACGATCTGGACGAAGACGAACGCCGCGATATCTTCGGGATGATGGACCCGGAACGTCTGGCGGAAGTCCTTGAAGAAACAGGCGAGGACAATATTGAGGAATTTGTAGAAACCGTTAGCCCTGAAAGCCTTGCCGCGATCGTTGAAGAAATGTCGCCGGATGAAGCGGTCGACATTCTTGATCTGATTGATGACGACAAAGCCGAACAGGTTATCAAACACCTGAGTCCTGAGCACGCTGAAGATGTTCAGGAGTTGCGGGAATATGACCCCGACACTGCCGGTGGGATCATGACCAACGAATACATCGCCGCAACGGTCGACATGACCGTTGACCAAGTGATCAGCCTGATCCGCAAGGCGTCTGATGAAATCGAGACACTGAGCGATATTCCGGTCTGTAGCCATGACGGGCGTTTGAAAGGGATTATCGCAGTCGAAGATCTGGTCTCGGAAGAGCCAGACACCCCGATTGCCCAAGTCATGGAACCGGCAACGATCACCATCGGCCCGAAAGCAGACCAGGAACTCTGTGCACGCTACATGCACAAGTACGACTTGCGGATTCTGCCTGTTATCGATACTCGGCGCGAACTGCTCGGAATCATCACCTTCGACGACATCATCGACGTCATGGACGAAGAAGCCAACGAAGATATGTACCGTCTTGCCGGTGTCGGTGCAGACCGCCCACTGGAAGAAAACGCGTTTGCGCGCGCATTCAAACGCCTTCCGTGGCTAGCGGCGACATTGCTGGGAACAGGGCTTCTTGGCCCCCTTCTGATTCAGGGCTGCTTTGAGGACACGCTGAAAAAAATGACCGCCCTGATCTTCTTCATGCCGGTGGTGATGGCTCTCGGCGGTAATACCGGCATGCAAAGTTCGACAATTACCGTACGAGGCCTTGCCACCGGGGAAGTTCAGTTCAAGGATATCTTCTGGATGCTGAGGCGTGAACTGAGCGTCGCGCTGGTAATTGCCGTTACTTGCTGCCTCGTCATCAGCCTGTGCTCGTATCTGATGTTCCAGTTCGGGATGCAGGTGGAAACACCTCCGATTAATTTTATGCTGACGGTCAGTATTGCTATTTTTGTCGGCATCGTGGGCAGCGTTCTCGTGGGAACGACTATTCCGATGGTCTGCCACCGCCTCGGCGTTGATCCAGCTCTAGCAGCCGGACCGTTTATCACAACCCTGACCGACATCAGCATGCAGGTGCTATATCTGGCAATCGCTACGCTGATCCTGATCAATGGGTAATTGTGGATATTGCACAACTCGCTACTCCCACTATGGTCATAAACCGAATCATCCGTCGTTTGCCGCTGAAAACACAGGCGATAAAAGAAAACTCAAAAACTCAGAAACTTTTCTAAAAAAATCGGGATAAACACTTGCGAAAAGTGCTGTAACGATTATAATCCGACTTCTCGCTTTACGCGGGGAGATGCCCGAGTGGTTAAAGGGGACGGACTGTAAATCCGTTGACTATGTCTACAGTGGTTCGAATCCACTTCTCCCCACCATACACATGATGAAAGCCTTTTGACGGCATGTCGAAAGGCTTTCTTTTTTTACATCATTATTACCATCAAGGACAAGCAGCGATTTTTAAGCAGACCAAATCCCATACTCACAGAAAATTCAAAATGTGCAACCGTCTTATCGCGAAGGCGAATGTCATCGGAAAGCAGGAATAACCCCTTTTGCCTTCTTTCAATCACCTCGCCATATCCCCCTTGGGGAAAAACACAGAGCTCTCCTATAGTTCGTACTCAGCCATGTTTGTTTCATATCACCCATAAGTATAAATATTGGCATAATCGCCAAGCCATGCGAACTCACTCTTTATTCGAACACACACGAGGATTCATTATCACCCCCATACACATTGCCTTCAAACTTGCATATATGAAGGAAAAGGCTCAACACAAAATGACGGAAGCACCGCCACAACCGAGTAAATGAAACATACTCTATGGAAAACATCGAACATGATTTATTAACCCGGCGTGCATCTGCGGCATTACATAATTGCCTTAAGTTGTCAAAACAGCTTGCACCGATCGAACTGTGCGCATTCCATTTTTCTGAATATCAAGCATGGAAACTTAACCCGTGGCATGTTCATGTTCATATTAAAATACTTTACATCCTTGACTGTCTAGCCATCTGGCAAACAGCAGAGGGAGAGGCCAACTCGTCCAGCGGTTCATGTTGAACGTCAGCGGAAATGGGAGAGATTGGGGGGATTAAGGAAGTAGGGAGAGTCAAGGCGGTAGGATCATGCAACGATTGCCTTAACGACGAACAGAATAGATATGGGCAAGGTAAATTCATTGCATTTTGTATTTCCAATCCAGCAACACACATAAAACTTACTTACAATGAATAAACAATCTCTAGGTAGACGGAATTTTGAATAGTAACACCCTACACAGAAAAAAGGTTTTCACGATATCATTTCCTGCATGAAAAATTTAGCTGAGATATTCAGTTCATCAGCAGTCATTTGCGGACTGAAAATACCAATCCCTACCCCTACGCCATCTGCAATCCGCAAATATTGGCTGACATTATTCTTGTCAACACCGCCGACGGCAAAGATCGCGATTTCAAAACAGCGATCTCATCAATATTCGAACACGGAAACATTTTCAGGATATCCGCACCGGCATTCATTGCCATAAACGCTTCCGTTGCGGTCTGGAATCCGGGCATTGATAGCATTCCCAACTCTTTTGTTTTTGTAATCACCGTCTCACATACATTCGGAGAAATGATATATTGTCCACCGGCGTTTTTAACAGCCGAAACATCATCAGGGCATAATACCGTACCTGCGCCGATATAAATATCCCGACCGGAGAAATGCTTTGCCAGTATCGCAATAATTTCCAGAGCACCTACTGTATTTAAAGGGATCTCCATAAAGCGGATGCCTTCGGACGCTAACGCTTCGCAGCATGCAATCGCCTTGTCCTTTAGCAATCCCCGCATGATTACGACGATTTTATCTGCTATCAATTTTTTATAAATTTCGTCTGTCATATGCTTTCCTTTTACGGCATATAGGTTCCGCCATTGATATTGATTGTTTCACCCGTGAGATAATCATTTTCGATGACAAAACGAATCGCATCCGCCATTTCGGCAGGAGCTCCGCCACGTTTTAGAGGGATTCCCTGGATTATTCCATCAAGTTTATCCTCACCGACCCGTTCAGTCATTTCATCAGAAACAATCATGCCGGGAGCAACCGTATTTACCGTAATGCCATATTCCGCTGAAACCAGGGCTAACGATCGTGTTAAACTGTGCATTGCAGCCTTACTCATGGCATATTCAAGCAGCTGTTTATTTGCAGCCCGGTATGCCCATACGGATGAGAGATTAATGATTTTGCCCGATCCTTTTCGCTTCATCTGTTCTATCGCCATGAGTGAGCAAAGGTAAGGGCCTTTCAGATTTACGCCGATCACCTGATCAAACCATTCGCTGTCATTGCAATCATTTCTTCGTTTGTACGGATCAATTCGTGCGTTATTTATTAAGATGTCAACACCACCGTGTTCATCAAGTTGCGAAAGCATATTTTCAATTTCGGTAATATTAGCCACATCGCATTTGATAATATCAACATTTCCACCGGAAGATTTTATCTCTCTGACGACTGCCTCCGCTTTTTCTTTACTGTGTGCATAGTTAACAAATACATGGGCCCCCAAACCTGCAAAAGCAATAGCAAGTTGAGCCCCCAAGCCCTGCGAGCTTCCTGTTATTAAAATGTTTTTCCCATCAATAATCATCGCCATTCCTTTACGATAAGTTTTTTGTAATTTATCACCAATCGCTTACCGATCCGTCATCCCGGAACAGGCGTGGAATGGTTATAGATATTTTCGGATGCTTGGCACACAACTCCTCATTCAGTTCAATCCCCCATCCGGGTTTGTCAGGAAGTGGAATATACCCATTTTCAACCTGCAGGGGTTCAGTAATGACATCATTACGCCAGTCATTCAAAAACAGTCTTTCCTGAATCAGGAAATTCGGAGCGACTGCATCAAGATGGGCAGATATGATCGTAAGAACAGGACTCATCGGGCAGTGCGGGGCGAGAAATCCTGAGAACGCATCCGCAAGAACACTGATCTTATACGCTTCCAGAAAACCGTTGCAATGGGCCAGATCCGGTTGGGCAATTGAGATCGCGCCAAGTTCAAATAACTTGCGGAACTCCCAACGCGACTCCAGACGTTCTCCCGCGGCAATCGGCATTTTGAGGTTTGCAGCAACTTTTGCCATCGCCTTCTCGTCAACCTGTCCGACCGGTTCTTCAAAGAAAAACAGATTGTATTGTTCCAACGCCCTGCCGATCGCGATAGCAGAGTCTGCATCATATCTGCCATGACCATCAAACATCAGTAATGATTCCGGCCCTATTTTTTCCCGGATTACCTGTGTGGCGCTTGCAATGACGTTAACAATTCTCGGATCATATAACGGCCATGATGGTTTGGCGATACTGAATTTAAACGCCGTATAACCAGCCGCGATCACTTCATCAAGTTTGTCTCTGATTACAGCCGGATCCAATGAGCCGCCGCTCCACCCATTTGCGTACACACGAATTTTATCCCTGTAAGGACCTCCGAACAGTTTATACACGGGCGTATTCAAACTCTTTCCAAGAATGTCCCACAAAGCCAGTTCGATACCGGCAATTGCAGAGCCCTTCACAACTCCGCCCCGCCAGAATTTTTGCCGCGTCATCACCTGTACAAGATATTCAATACGCGTCGGATCCTCACCAATTAGCAGATCCTGAAGATCTTCAATCAGGCTGATTATCGTTCGCGTATATCCACCGAGTGAGGCCTCGCCGATACCGGTTATCCCCTCATCAGTGTGAACTTTCACAAAAATATAATTTTTATTTGATAATAGCCCCGTACCCGGAGTTGGGGCACCCACCACGATCGGCTCAATCGAAGTAATTCTCATCATCTCTCCGTTTTATACATTCCGCTGCCTGAATATCCCGGCATGCCCTTTAATTTTTTTGTGCAAAAAAAACCGCTCCCGCGTTAGCGTCTGTCCAGTCGGAATTTACCCATGGATAATTTGCGGTCGTTACAAAAATCTTGCTGCAATGTTCTCCGCCAAAAGTTACAGAAGTGATTTTTTCGATATCAAAAATATATTCATCAAGCTTAATCCCCTGGCTGGAATAACGAACAAGACGCGAGCCATTCCATTGTGCAGACCAGATACAGCCATCTGAGTCAACCGTCAATCCATCAGGATAGCCATCCTGATCCGGTACGGAGATAAACCGCGTTTTGTTCATCACGCTTCCGGTTTGTTCGCAGTACTCGTAACGGTATATTTGTCGCTCTGAAGTTACGGTAAAATAAAAATAGCGCAGGTCCGGTGCAAATCCCATCCCGTTAGGCATCCCGTTTGTTTTTGGCTCAATACAGGAAAATGTAAAATCAGGCTGCATTTGCCATAACGATCCGGGGGCGCCTTTATCAAGTGGCGCAACACCGCAAAATACTCTTCCGGCAGGATCCATTATTACATCATTAAACCGTGTCTGCTCTGCCTCTCGTAATTGTGTTTTGAATACAGGATCATCTCCGGCAGACCATTGCCATACGTTTCCAGCATTCGCAAATAGCAAAAATTGCATATTCCGGTCGTGAATAATTCCGCCAATTTTCCCGATATTAAGATTATATATTTCATAGTCATCCGGATCTGCTGAATCGGATTTACGCAAAACATTTCCTTGCACGACATCGATCCAGTACAGGCAATTGTCGCCGTCACACCAAATCGGACCTTCGCCTACATGACATTGGCATCTAGCATAAACTTCAAATTTCATCTTTGCGTCCAGAATGAAAATATTACTTAATCAAAGTTCAAATCGCCGGCATTTCCGATTGCTGCGTAAAAGGAACTTCCATCAATTCCAGATTGATGCAGAAATGTCAGGATATTCCAGCCTTTATTGAGCTTGATGATGATATTCTCTGCTTTTTCTGGATTTTTGGGGCCTCCGTTTTTAGCCGTAACAATCTTTCCGTTAACAGCCATACTCCAGAAGTAATCTACTGCGGCCCTGAACGGAACATGTCTTTCATCCGGACTCCAGACTCGAAAGGCCATTTTGCGAATACCGTCACCGAACTGAAACGCCCCATTAATTGAAGGCGATGCTTTTATCCATTCTGAAGGATTAAAATTATCAATGGTAAATTCAATGGTTTCAGATTTTTCTGCAGTTGACCATAACTGTACATCCTTAATTTCTTTACGATACAGAGATGTCGCAGGAATTGGGGTCGGACATATGATGCATGACGGGGATTCTGCCCAGAAATCGGCGCCATTTTCAGATGAGATCTCAATGCAGACCGTTTCATCCGGGCAAACAGGATATTCTTCTGTTTGAACGATTACTGTATCCATTTTGCGTTGTATTGATATGTCATCAAGTTTCTTGCCGTTGATCGATATTGAGAGGTTATCGTTCTCCGTAACATTTCCGCATCTGATTGCAAACTTCTGCATACTTGACCACGTGCTTGATTCGACCTCAAATGTAATCGATTTCCCTTTTTTAAACTCTTTCTGTTTATAATGGTAAATCCTGCTGTCAAGGTCACCCCGTAAAAATATACGCTGACCATTAACCATCAATGACCGGCCCGTCGTCGGCTGAGGAGCAGGCGTTTCGAGAAAACAGAATCCGTCGCGTTTTGCATCAAAGTGGTCGCCATAGCGTGTGATGTCATACATCCGGTCCGGACACAATGACTTCATTCGTAATGCAGGTAATGCTTCTGAATATCGGAGTCCGTGTGCAAAAACAAAGAGCAATGCTTCGGATCTGTCAGGAAGGACAAACTCAAAAGCAGCAAATTTGCCTGTCTCTCGATATGAAACCAGACGATATAATTCACCATAATCCACAATATGCCTGATTTCTTTATAAAGCTTAATATACTCTGCGCACTCATGTAATTCCTCATCGGTACTTTTATCGACCGGAAGTCCAAGGGACAACCAACTCATGCACGCCGCATGTGCCATGAAACGAAGCGGGATGTCGCGGTGATTCATAAAATATGAATAGCTTTTGCTGATTTGACAACCGCCGCCAGCCATTTTGGATGGATGCAGATAAGTAAAGCCTTCATGGATACCAAGAATGTCCAGCGTATCCTGATTGTCAGACCGGTTTATCCGGGCAAAGTATTTATCCATTTGCAGATCAGGCCGTCCTGAACCGGATGCGCAGTTTTCAAAAAACACCTCCGGAAAATCACGCTGTAACCTTTCAAGTAACGCATAAAAATTCAGCATGTATTTTGTTCGTAGCTCACGCCGGTCAAGCGCGTTGGGGATCTCAAGATACCTGTTAAGATCCATTTTGATGTAGCGTATGTCATTTTCTGTTAGTAGACCGTGAAGCACTCCGTAAATATGCTCAAGTACTTCCGGTAAAGCAAAGTTCAGCAAAGAGTAGCTATTGCTGTCAAGAAGCCACTCCGGGTGTTCCTTGTAAATCCTGCTGGCTGAGTCGACCCGTTCAAATTCGATCCACAGGCCAAATTCCATTCCGTTCTTGTGGACGCTATCGATAACTTTTTTAAATCCCCCTGGGAATTTATTTTCATCGATAACCCAATCTCCCATACATTTCTGCCATCCGGCATCAATGATAAACATTTCAATACCGACCTTGGTGGCTTGAGGGATAAGAGCAAGTACGTTATCTTCTGTAACCTCTTCTCCGCGGATACTTGAATACGTATTATAGATTGCTGGCATGCATTGATTACGCATACTGTTTGGAAAAAGATATTTCTGCTGATACGCATGGATGTTCCGGCTCATCTGTCCAAAACCATCTTTTGTATAGCCGCCGATAAATTCCGGAGTGCTGAACTTTTCTCCCGGCGCAAGTCTCAATTCGAAATCGAAATTGTTTATTCCGCCAGAAATTTTTGTTTCCATGTACGGATCAAGCTCAGCGATAAATTTCCAGTTCCCGCTCCACATTAATGTTCCATAATACACCGTGCCTAAGTCTTCTGTTGCGTTTCCTTTGTCAATTGCAAAGAAAGGGATGTGTTGGTGTCCGCTGATGCCGGTCCGGCTTTCAAATACTCTTTCGCCCGGTTGCATTGTCTCACGGGTAACAATGTATTCCTGCCCCCAGTTTCCCGTAATCCGCGTCAACCTGTACTGTTGCATGTTCGGAAAAGCCCATGATGCGGAAAACAGATTTTCAATAACGATATCTGCTGCTGAATTATTTTCGATCTCAACCCATCTGCTCATCAAATCATATTCTGGGATCAATCTGTAATGGAGTGAAACTGAAAGGAGACAGGCTTTGTCAATAAGAGATAAAACCAGATGTTCCTCATCAACAAGCTGATGAGAATGACAGGTAAGACTAAGCTCTTCCAGTTCATGCGGCGACCTGACCTTCAGGCATGGCTCATAGATATATTTCGGCATATAGGTTGACAACTCATAGCGGCTCTGCAGGTTTTTGTGACAGTGATGTGTCAATCCGTTATAAGCTAATTCTTCAACGTCTGGCAGTTCATCTGTGTCTGCCAGAAATTCGCCCCAGTGCAGGTTTACCGGCATCCCATTAGTATCGATTTTAAAGCCATATGATGAACTCTTGAGGCAAAGCAAAAACAGTCTTTTATCCGCATCAACAAGTATTGGCATTACACTTCCTTTCATCAGCGCAAGACATATGCACTATAATTCTACTTTATGACATATACTCTTGCCACCTGTAGACCTGCCATAATTATATAGATAATTTGCCATGATTATATTAGAATGGCATCTGTTCCCTATTGAATACGTTCTGGTATTTCTATTTTATATGACTTATTTGCCAGATTACGCAGAGAGCAAAATGAAAAACATCTACTTGAATACCAGTAACTTGCCCCGGGAGTTTTCCGTTTGCCCAAAAGTTTTTTCGATTGCCTGCCATGAAAACCATCCGTTAATGCCAACTCAGGTTGTTCACGGGCTTCAGGTCTGTTTGCGTTTTCATGGCTCAGCTGAAAGAATTGATTTTGCTGTTAATGGCAGAAAGTATTCTGCAGGATTTCCGCATCTACTGATCAAGCGAGATCATGAGCTTCATCAAATTTCAACGATGGGGGTAACAGACAGCTTTTATTTTACCTATTCGCCTGATGATGCCCCGGTATTGCCCAATACACTGACAGTATGTGAGTTTCAATACGGGAAGGATATTGACAAGAAGATTCATGAAATTATTCAACTGGTAAACGAGTCCTGTGAATACGGTGTATTTGATCGTATTGATGGGATGTGTCAGCAATTGCTGATTGACCTTCTTATAAAATGCAGCCATGGAAATGATACCAATGAGGACGAGTTGAAAATCCGAAAAATTGCCTCATATCTCCAAATACATTTCAATGAAGACATATCGTTCGATGGTCTTGCCGTTCATTTCGGGTATTCTCCGCGCTCATTTTATCGTCACTGGAATAAGTGCCATAAGAAAACCCCGCATCAGTTTATTATTGATTTGAAAATAGAAGAGTCAAAAAGACTTTTGTGCGAAACAGATCTTTCGATCGAGGAGATTGGTGAAATCATGAATTACGGCAGTAGTGCCTATTTTGTCAGCTTTTTTCACAAGCACACCAAGTCGACTCCTTTGCAGTACAGAAAAAAATGCAATCTGCATTAAGAACTCCTGCTGTGGCGCTGATAGTCATCAGAAACCGTTCTTACTGATTCAGTCATTCTTGTATGCTGTCAGGGATATTGAATATCTTACATATCTCATTTGCGATTCCTTTCATTTCTGCGTCTGCCGAATGAGACGCCACCCCATTATCACTGAATTGATCGGTTGATCGAAAACTAGTCTGTGATGCTGGTAGGGGGCTAAAGATACAGGTTGAAGTTGAGGAAAACATCGGTGGCATGAAATTTATGTTATCCTGCATGTAAAGATTCATGCAGACCCCGTTCTGCCTGGGATTTGAGACGCAAGGCGAGATCTGATCACATCTAACGGATTCAATCGTTGAAGATCAAGAGGAAGTCATGCGTACGGGGAGGCTGATAAGGCGCCATTGATAAACAACAACTGCAAATAACTACACAGAAAGTTTTATGTCACACATGAAATCCGAGTGCCATTGGTATTATTTGCATTTCCGTAATCTGATACTTTTCCCAATTCATCATGGATTACTTACAGGTCGGCATGCTATAGACATGCCGATTCCACAAAGCCATCTACTTAAATATCAAAGAGATATATAATTATTGTTAGTTATCCGCAGGAATAACTTTATCATAAAAATTGAGCGTTTATACTAAGTGTTGAAAGAACTGACTGGAGAGGGTATGGCTGCCTGGAACTGGAAGCTAAAAAACATCGCTGACTGCCAAGGCGGTTATTTTACTTCTGCTCAGGCAATTCAGGCCGGTTATCTTCCACAGCAACAACGATATCACACACTTTCCGGAAACTGGGAAAAAGCCGGACGAGCCATATATAGACTACATGGATATACGGATTCGGAAGAAAGCGAATTCATCCGATGGACATTCTGGACAGTTGGGAGAAACCCAAGCCGTAGTGCAGTCATCAGCCACCAAAGCGCCCTTCATTATTATGGATTTTCTGATGCCTTGCCAGCGCAGGTTCATCTTTCGGTTCCTGTCTCCCAAAGAAACTATAAGGATGAACAATCCGGCTGTGTTTTCCATCGTCAGGATCTGTCGGATAAGGATTGCATAAAAGAAATGGCATTCACCATAACGACACCTCTTCGGACCCTGCTCGACATGAAACCGGATCTGATCCTGAACTGCCGTTGGTCCGAAACCGTGAAGAGAGCGTGGAACAAAAAACTGATTGATGACGAATGCATGAACCGATTACTTGCAGGCACACAGGAAGCGATTTTGCCTGCGACAGTCCCTGAAGCAGAGAGAGGAATTTATATGGCAAGACAACGTATTCCTGCAATGCAACAAGTCAGGGAGTATCCACCAACTGAACACCCCAGACATCGGCGTAACCTTAAAGCCAATCGTATTTTTAGAAGTAATTCCGCATTTACGTTGGTCGAGTTGCTCGTTGTAATCGCAATCATCTCGATTCTTGCGTCAATGATGATGCCGGCGCTGGTCAAGGCCAGAGAATCGGCAACAAGCCTGAAATGCGCAAACAACCTCCGCAATATTGGGGAAATCTCCTCTCTGTATGCCAATGACTACCATGGAAAAATTCCTGCGCCTGTCCCCAAGTCAAACTGGTATTGGATGATGACACTACAGGCCTATCAAAACAATGGGCTAGCCTTCAAGCAAATGAACCCGGCAGCCGTAGCTTTTGACCGACAGTTTTCATCTGTCTTTGTCTGCTCTAAGTATGGCATAGAGAAAAGATATATATCTGGCTGGACGTGGCAATGTACAGGATATGGCATGAACACAGCGCTTCCTCCTTGTAATTCGTCAAACACGTGGGCGGAGCGGATTGCCACCTACCCTCAACTGGAAAGAGTCAAACGCCCTTCCCAGACAATTGTATATGGTGACAGTGTCGGAACCTATAAACCTGATATTGGGGAGTGGCATCTCGGAGCGGCGGCGAGTTCATTTGAAGTCAGCAGTATCTTTGGTTATGTCCATCAGGGATCGGCAATGATGGCCTACTCCGACCATCACGTCAAAGCAGGTAGCTTGCCCTATTTTTCTGATGTGAGAACTCAGTTTCTATATAACACGTCAGGTTCATATTGACCTGACCGCATAAAACTGTTTCGTGTTTAAATTTTATACTGTAAGGAGAAAGCATGTTTAGAAAATGTGCTGTGGTGGCGCTGTCTCTTCTCATTGGTTTGTCAGCCGTTGTGTCGTTTTCCTCAGAGGCACCGAAAGACAAATCTGCGGAGATTTTCAGATGCGAGTTTAACGGGCCCTACCAGCGTAGTGGCGAAAACGGAAAGGATACATTTCCTGAGAATTGTTCGAACAACTATGCTTGGGGAAAGAAAGATATTACACTAAAGATCTTTTCCGACGAATCCGGTAATGATACACAGGTGGCAGATATTCACAGCATCAGTTCCGGCGCGTTCCAGTTTTTTGTACAGGGATTCTCCGTCTGGCGGACGAATTATTACCGGGTCAGCTTTCGGATGAAAGCGGAGAACTTCGGCGGTAACGTCAGCGCCGTGATCCGTAAAATCCAGTATCCATGGACAGAATATGTTAAAGGTATAACGTTTTTCCCAACAACGGAGTGGAAGACCTATTCATTCAGCGGGATCTCAAGTGGGGATGCAGACTCAGACTTTGGCGTCATGATCAGCACAGGCAGTACCGGCCGCCTCTGGTTTGATGATGTTATCGTCGAGAGATTCAAGACCGATCCTGATGCGGAAAAGATTATCCGAAAACCAGTTTCCGGAAACCTGTTTCCACGGTCGTCATTTGAGGGTGAATCCGATTATTTCTGGTGCTCAACTACTTATCCAAAGAAAAACAAACCTGACGGATTTATGGAAGACCCCCAGATTTACCGGACTGAAGACGGAAAGTTCGGAACACATTGCCTGGCGTTTCCGAGTGCTGAAAACCCATCTGATGTCTGTATGAGAAGCTATCAGGTTCCGGTCTGCCCAGGGGAGAGTTATCGCTTCTCTTTCTGGGCCAAAAACCCGAATCCGAATGCACAACTCAGAGCCGGAATTATCGGCAGCGGAATAAACAAGACCATTGCCAGCAAATCTTTTGAGACAAGCCCACTTTGGCAGCGGTACGAACTCCCGGTCAAAATTCCAGAACACATTACAGACGCCTATGTCAGTATGAGCAGCAAGGAACAACAGGGGACATTCCTTCTCGATGGTTTTTCATTCCGTCTGGCGTCCGACAAAGTTACAGGTGAATATGAACCTGCACGCCCGTACGAGTTGTGCGTAAGCACGCCACAAGTACGGGGGAACCTCTTTCGCTGGGGCGAAAAAATCCCCCTCATTCTTTCTTGTTATCCAGCCTCAAATGCGACAGCGAATGAACCTCTCCATGCAAAACTGCGGGTAACAGGCTACCCGGATTCCCTTCTCCATGAATCCGATGTCGAACTTGAATGCAACATGTCGATTAAGACAGAACTGGACTCCGCCTATAACGGCATCCTGCGGATTGAACTGGTTCCGAAAGACTCGTCAAAAGCTGCTCCCAGTGAAATCATTGCCGCACTATTACCGGAACCGAGATGTGTCGGTGAAAACAGCTTCTTCGGCAGTCACATCACGATTAACCCTTACTTCATGAATTACGCCAAACAGATCGGGATCAAATGGATCCGCCTACATGATGCTGGAATTTTGGCAAAATGGAGCGTCTCCGAACCGGTTCAAAATGAGTTCTGCTGGTATGACCGACAGGTTGACGCGCTGAAGCAGCATGGGTTTTTCATCCTTGGGCTACCGGACGACTCGGGCTTGCCGAAGTGGGCTGTCGATGAGAACAGCACAAATGCGGTAATTGCAAAAGCTGATGCTTTCAGAAAACATTGCAAAGCGCTTGCGAGTCATTATGCCGGAAAGATTGATCACTGGGAGGTTTGGAACGAACCTTACATGAATTACTTTTTTAAAGGCACACCTGAACAGTTCCGTGCAATCGGTCTGGCTGGTTCACAAGGAATTCACGAAGGCAACCCCAACGCAATGACACTGGGGATCTGCTCAGAGATTGGCGGCCTTGATTTTGTGGAAAAAGTAGGCCCTGCCATATGGAATGATCTGAACGCTATTTCGTTTCACATGTACTTCAGTAATATCACAGGCAACGGCAAATTTACGTTTGCTGATGAGCTGAACAGCCTCCGCGCAACAATCGGCGCAAACGCTCCGGCACAAGCGTGGAATACCGAAGGCACACTTGGAAGCGCGGGGAAAAACAGTTTTTACAGTTTTCTTGGTGTTGATCCGAAGTTGAATGACATGGCAGTTGCATTTTCATCGCGCATGTGGCTGGAATCGGCCAAGAGTGGCATTGCCAAAACCTTTATCTATACCATGCACCAGAGTGATACGTTCATGTATTATGGCGGACTGAAAATGCTTATCGGCTTTGATCGTTCAATTACTCCTGCTGCAGCTGCAATGGCTGTCTGTGCGTGGTGCATTGACGGATTAACAATCACCCCATGCCCTGAAATCGACGGATTGCGGCAAGCTTACTTCACAGGAGAAGACAGGAACGTCTGGGTCGCATATGGCGATCCGTCCGAGGAAAGCGAACACACATTAAACATTGCAGCACTTCCTCATGAATACCAAGTGCTTGATGTTATGGGAAATTCCCTTCGGAATAAGGATCAGACGGAAGATAAAATCCACATTGGTGTAAATCCTGTTTATGTCCTGGCTCCCTCATCAACAGACGACCTTGTAACTACCTGTCAAAATGCGATAACCCAAGATTAAATCGCACGAACAATCATCAGAAAATACAAACATAAAAAATGTGGAAACCGCAAGTATAGTGGCTTCCACATTTTCATTTCGTATAGGCAATATTCACGGCGTTAAAGAATTGAACGAATCACAGGTAATCACCAATTGATTATGCGCTGTACGTGAGTTGAGCAGTCGCAACCGTTGGGGATGATGCAGTAACCCTGAACCAATGGGCACTGAAACCGTCCTGAAACGAATGGACAAACGTTTGTCCGGACAGAACCGTTACTTTTGCATATTCACGAAATACGCCCGTATTATCAATATCCACTTCAAGCGAGAATGTTATATCCTTCCGGCTTTTATGCGTTAACTCCAACGTCTTCTTTTTAAATCCGGTCATCAAATACGGGTCTGACGGAACATCTGCCGCCACTGGAGAATTTTTCCATGGACCACCGATACCGGTTGGATCACCCAATGCCCACAGATCATCAAACGCCCCATACCATAAACCTCCAAAGACATGACCGTCCGGACTTGCGTTAGTTTTGGCACCAGCCAAAACCAGTAATCCACGCCAAACAACATAGTCAGAGATTGCTTTGTTATGAGAACAAATCGGACGCATCCTACGATAATCGGGTAAATTGCGTTGATCATAAGGCTCGGAAACGCCATACCGGGGCACCTCATAAAAAGTAGAACCAATATTGGCAAGAAACCGTTCCTGCACCACCTCACGAACATCCCTCGCATTTTTCAGGCTTAACCCACTCGCTGATTTTGGGAAACGAAAACGCTGTCCATCGGCGCCAATGGCCCAAAATGAAGCCTCATCTTCAAAAACATGTTCCTTGATTTCGGCAGTATCCTGCACATCCTGCAAATGCTCCGATGAATTGATCTGTTGAGAATCAAGCCGTTCATTAATTTCAAAATATTCGTTTTTTCTGTTCAGGAACTGAAGATTATGGTTGTGCACCGGAACCTGAAGGATACCATGATTTGCGTCCTCTGAAGATTGAGCAAGCCCATCAAATATACACTCTTCAGAATTTATTTTCTTGCGTGCTGAATCCAGATGAAGACTGAAGGTGCAATAACAATCAGCATCTACAGACGCCCTCAACCATTGTGCACCGCATTCGGCAGGAGTCAGGATCACCGTAGCCAACTTTGCAGAAGGCACCTCAACTGTCATGTGATTCACCCACTCAGATCCGATATAGAGCTCAATTGTAAAATCAATTTCGCTTATGCTCTCATGGCAAATATAGATGCAGACGTTCTCATACCCATGAATCAGAAACGGATCAGAAGTCGTTGCAGCGTCTACCGGATCATTTTTCCAGATCTGACCATAACCTCGGCATGGCCCCCAATGCCTCATTGTTTCAAGTGACGTAAACTGAATATTTGAATGAGGGTGCCCAGGCACTGTCCAAGGAATCCCGATCCGGGATGTATCCTGACCTGCCAACACAAGTTTATCTTTCCAAAATGTGATATCGGGAATGATCCTCTGATAGGTGCATTGCGGAACAATTCCCTTAGGATTTTCAGAACAAAACGTTACCGGCCATTTAAACAATGTTCCGTGCATAAACATCAGCATCTGATTGCGAGTTATATTAATAAACCTAGGCCACTCGGTATATGAGCCATTCCAGCCGTCATACGTAAAACTTCCTTTGGGAAGACGCCATGTCGACCATGCCCCATTCTCTCTCACCTTAATCATAACAGAGCGTTTGTCCCATCCCTGCGCCCAGATTGGCGCATCTTCCGGGGCACCAGCGCAAAGCCCACCGTAACTATTAATATCATTAAACTGGTTACGGCAAATCTCCCGCCATTCATTGCCATCCCACTCAGCCAGAACCCCCATATCATCAGGATTGTACGTTGTCGATGTTTGCAGATAAGGGGTGACCTCGTCGATCGTCTTCAATGGCTCCCGGTAATGTGCCTGCCAATATGGGCTAGGAGCAATTTCCTCACCATTATGCGCCACGACTAAAACGCCCTGTCCCATATATGCGCCTTTGGCATGCCAGCCTGCAACCGGCTTTTTAAAAAGTAATGTCACTTCCAACGTATGCACATCGACTTCATATAAGGAGCATTCTTGAGAATAATAATAAACCCGATTTTCAGGATCAGACAGATGACGGGCAATAGCGGTCAGGCGGCCGGGGAGTTGGTTCCGATCAATCACCCGAACATCCCCATTCTTATCAATCACGTAACAACCAATAAACAATTGTTCAGATTCTTTGTGAATGAATCGACCTGCATGAGTTCCGCCTACACTTTCCGGGCACTCATAAATATCCATCTGTTCGTTAACACAATACAGTTTATCATCGCCTTGATATAAATCGTGAGACGTATAAGTCAAGAACCAGAGTCTGTTCGCCCATGGCACAACCGCACCAATGCCACATTCAGGTTCCTGATAATATGGATCACTCGTGTCGTCCCCATGATTCCAGGCTGCCAGATGCGGATAGATTCCTGATACATTCAAGTATTTGCCGTCAGTATTCATGCATTGTTTCCTCAAAGAGTTTTGATATGTTCATAACGTAACAGTTGCCAACTTGCTGGTGAGTTAAGATCAACCGGTAATTGACCACCCTGATCAATAGAAATTTCCTTCTCCGTTTTTCGAACCATATCTTTTAGAATGATCCGATTGCCTGAAAGGAAATTTACACAGATAGAATCGCTTGGGGGAGCATTTAACTCCCTGAACACCAGAACATACCCGATGTTTCCAAGGTGTGACTGAAAACCCGTTATACTGGCATTATCCGGTTCATCACCAATGGGATATACCGTCCCCTGATAAATATCCTGACGGCAGTTACGAAACAAATCAATAATCGGTGCAAGCTGATCGATCGCCCGATCACTATAAAATTTTGTTTCAAGAAACAAAAGAGCTAGGCCCATCATTGCTGTTGCAAAACAATATGCGTGGGAGTATTTGGCTGCATCCGAAAAATCAGGGAGAATATCATCAACATTCTGCAAACTCAACTGCATCTTGCGTAGATTGAGATATTTTGAAAAATGCCAACTCTGACGTAACGAAAGATAGGGTTCATAAATGATATGGCGAGATCCCATTTTCCCTTGTTTGCACATCTCAATATTTTGCGGGAACAATGTGCAATATTCACGGGCGAAATAATATCCAAAACGCGGGTTTTGTTCTGTTAAATCAATATTCACCTGAATATCAGATGCCAATTCTGAAATCGCTTTGGCTTTCTGATATACCGCCATAAGTGCTTGCCTGCTGGTCGCGTTTATAAAATCCAATTTAACCTGCTTGAAATCACCCCGCCTTATATTTTCAACCATCTCGTCAAAAGAAACATAATTAGGAAACCATATGCCCAACTTCACTCCGACTTTCTTTGCATATTCCCTTACAACATTCCAGCCATTCGGAAAACGGCTTATAGCCGGATGCCATCCGAGAGCAGGATTATGCGGCGTTAATTCGCCATCCTCCACCTGCCAGCCATCATCAATCTGGACACAATCAATTCCAAGTTTTGCAGCTCGATCAATTTCGGCAAGAACATCCGTTTCATTTGCCGCTTTACGTGAGTAATCACCAGAACAACGACTTCCCCAGGTATTGGAAGTTATTGTTCCGTCTCTCTGAAAGGAGAACTTAAATCGTTTAGCATCGAACTCTTTGACAACGGTTTGACGACCGAGTATTTTTCCATTATAAACCAGACACCAGTTTGCCCAACAACGGCGAAACTCTTTATCGTTAAAAGATAGTGGATCCTCGTAATGAGATTTTAGCCCCAACCCGGTTGATACGACACATGCGGAAAATACTTTAAAACTCCCTGTGTCGACGCCACTCTGGTTAACACACTTATGCGATTCCTTAAGCAAGACCACACCAGAACCTGATACATTTTCAAGCGCGATCAAATTTGCCCAATCATAAACATCGCAATTAGAAACCATACCGAGATGGGTCTCTTCTTTTAGAATAGAAAGATCTTTATGATAACGGTGCTGCGTGTCGTTGTAATATCCTGCCAGATGACGCGCATATGATTGCGTCTCAACCGGAAGACGTTCGGTATATGACTCAAGCAACCATCCCGGATAGCGACCCGGTTCATATTCATTTTTTACTTTAC
>QKHZ01000237.1 GCA_003249795.1 bacterium
CAGTGGTCATCTTTGGTTCACATGTCTGCCCCGGCAAAACGGCCGGTAGCCCGCAGGCTTTACCGACCATTTTTTGCGCAAGGGTATACCCTTGTCCGGCTTTCTTTTCGATTTCCGGCGGCAGGATAAAAAGTGTCGAGGCAGCCAGTTTCAAGGCTTCGCGTGCAATTGCTGTCAGCTTGCGGCCGATGATCAGCGGCACGCGTCCGCCTGCGCGATATTCGTCAGTCAAAGATTTCGGGCTGAGCGTAAATGTGGCCAGAGTCGAGCTGCCGTCAGCGGAGAGGATTTTTCCTTCATACGGGCGGATGACAATTTCCTGTCCGGTTGCGAGTTTGCTGACATCACACCGGATCGGTAAACCTCCGGCGTCTTCAAACGTATTGAAAAAGATCGGTGCGATCTGCGTGCCGAGACACACCCCACCGCGGCGCTTGTTCGGTACGGCGGCAATGTCTTCGCCGATGTGCCAGATCACAGAGTTGGTTGCCGATTTGCGCGAGCTTCCGGTTCCGAGGATGTCGGAAACAAAGGCGACGTTTTTACCGTCTGCGCGGTATTCTGCAATCGTGTCGATCCCGCCAGGGAAGCGAGTCTCACCCATCGCCAGCGCATGCAGCGGGATGTCAGGACGACTTGGAGCATGTCCTGCCGGTGAGAGGTCGTCGGTATTCACTTCGCCTTCAACTTTGAAAACGGTCAGGGAAATTTCTTTCGGCAGCTCCGGTTTTGAGGTGAACCACTCGCCTTCAGCCCATGATTTGATCACAGCCGCTGCGTGAGTGTTACCGTTCTGCCGTTTTTCATCGATGGCGCTGAAGTTGTCAAAAATGAGAACCGTCTGTTTCAGGCTTTCTGCAGCAACCGGTGCAAGAGTGGCGTGATCGAGCAGGTCGACCAGATGCGGGACATTGAAACCACCCATCATGGTTCCAAGCATCTGCACAGCATCTTTGGGTGCAAGCACCAGACTTGATTTTACACCGTCAGCGATATCACGCAAAAATGCGGCTTTGACTTCCGCCGCCGGATCGACACCGGGACAGACGCGCTCAGCCAGCAGTTTTTTCAACTCTTCTGTTGCCTTGTCTGATGCCAGCATTGCGCACAGTTCGGTGGTCTGGTCTTTCGTCAGCGTCAGCGGCGGCAGGTTCTGTGCTGCGCGCTCTTCAACATGTTTGCGATATGCTTCGTTCATGATAACTCCTGTGGAAATTTGATTGTCAATCGATCATAATTGTTTCATACAGTTAAAAATCTGACTCTTGCGTTATATCCGGAGAAACCCAGTAAGGGATTTTCTGTTGAATCCGTTCTAATTCCTCTGAAACAGCCGAAGCAATTGTGTTGTCACTGACAAAACAATTGCGGGAATATCGGTAGGTCAAACTCAGATACAGAACATCTTCATTTATTTTCTGAAAGACCATGGTGATTTTAACATCATGATCGTTCAGTTTTTTGATGCAAAGAAACGCATCCGCTTTATCCGGTTTCGCATCATATCCAAGAAAAGATAACTCACTGGATAATGACGGAATGACATCTATATTTAAATGGGCAATCGGCATAACGGAATTAATAACATATTGCTTCGTAACCCATAAACGAATCACTCCAAGCAGCGAGAATATCAAGAACAATGAGACCAAATGAATGCGTTTGGATTTCATCGATCTTCCTTCGATTGTCCTGCTGCTGACGGTTTTTTTGCTATCAGGTTATCGATAACACATATAATGTAAACATGATATGGATAAAAAGTCAATGCGAAGCGCGGCGATCAGCCGGAAACATCGGAAATAGCAGAGTCAAACTAAATGCAGATTCCGGTGAAACCCAAAAAGAAACCGGCGGCAAGCAATTGCCACCGGCTCGGAAATATTGATCAAAAACAAATCAGACCTCTTCATCCAATTCGTCTTCGTCGCCTTCAGGGATTTTGCCGCTACCGCCTTCAGACATATGTTTCAGCCGTGTCGACAGAACCGCAAAGCCTTCGGCAATGTTCTGCTGCTGGCTGACAACGCCTTCAGGCACTTCCAGCTTTGCCGGTGTGAAGTTCCAGATTCCGCGGATTCCGGCGGAGATAATGACATCAGCAACCTTCTGTGCGTGATTGGCAGGAACTGTCAGAATTGCGATTTGCACATGCATCCGGCGGGTCAGGTCTGCGAATTTATCCAGATGTAAAACCTGTTTACCGTGAATAGTCTGGCCGACTTTTTCCGGATCGGTATCGAACGCGGCGACGATCCGCATCCCGTTGTCTTCAAAACCGGAATAACCCATCAGTGCCGTACCGAGGTGCCCGACGCCGATCAGGAACGCTTCGTTTGTGTTGTTCCAGTCCAGATACTCTTCAATAAAACGGATCAGGTCGACGACGCAGTAACCGACACGGGGCTTACCGACGATTCCGGTGATCGAAAGATCTTTGCGAACAACAATCGCCTGCAGTTGCAAAAGGGCGGCCAATGTTGTCGTTGAAACCTGCTCACGACCTTCGGCGTGCAACATCTTCAGAATCCGCAGATACGACGGCAGTCTCTGAATCGTTGGGAGCTTTGCAATACGCATGACATTACCCGGCATTATAATCCTCACTTCTGATTGCTGTCCCGCAAGCAGTCGATCCGGAGACAACCGGAAAAACGCTATACAGGTAGTGTAACCAGTTACGCGAACACCTGAGTTATTGCTATTGATTGCGATACAATTGTGCTGCCGCGTCTGTTTTCATCCGATTAAACTCCGGAAAGGTTCTGAAAAGGGAATTACTTTTTCAGTGCCTGCCGGATTAAAACCCATAGAAAACATGGTAAAATCTGACTAACTATACGCGACATCGGGGTTTTTTGCAACCTCGTTTTATCGATATAAAATATAGAGTACACTGTGTCAGTATTCGCATACCTGCGGTCTGAAGATATTGCAGGTTTTGCATCAAAAGAATCGAATTGGCAGATTGCGTGAAATATGCTAAAAAGAGGTTTCATCTGAGTTCGAAACAGAAAGCGAAACGATGGCTGACTCTCGCCTTGCCAGTTTGGCACAGACATTAATGACCCGGCTGCAGATGGATCAGTCGCTGGGGGTTCTCTATTTCAATTCACCTTTGTTGGATGAGAGTGCGTTAAAAGCGAGTTTGCCGCAATCAGCGCGGTCGGTTAATCCCTGGCAGGATCCTGCCGGTGCGGCGACTGTGTCTATTACAAAATTGGTAACACCTTCACCGGAATCTTCTACAACAAAGCCTGCAGGATCAGCACCTGCAGCAGAACGATTGGCACCGGCGACATCCGCGTCAGCAATGCCGACAACAACAAGCCGCATGCAACATACTCAATCATTCGCACCGGCAGAACCGGTTAGCCATGACGGGTCGATCTCAAAATTTGCTGAAAAAATGGCTGCCCAGCGCTACGGCAGTGCAGATGAACAAAGCACACAGCCAACGCTTACCGGCTCGCCCGAGAAGCTGGAAAAAATCAAGCCCGTTGTCGATGAAGCGCTTGTGTGTCAGAAATGCGGGTTATGTCAGGGACGGGCTCATGTGGTCTTTGGCGACGGCGATCTGGATACGGATCTGATGTTTGTAGGCGAAGCGCCGGGGCGTGAAGAAGATTTAAGCGGCCACGCGTTTGTTGGACGAGCCGGACAGTTGCTGACCGATATGATTGAAAAGGGTCTGAAGCGCCCGCGCAGTTCGGTTTATATTACCAATCCGATCAAATGCCGCCCTCCGGGAAACAGAGTTCCCAAGCCTGACGAAATCGGGATGTGTCTTCCATACTTGGACCAGCAGATCGATATCATCAAGCCGAAAGTGATTATCGCACTCGGCGGTACTGCTGCGACTGTACTGACAGGCGAGGAGCTCGGTATCGGTAAACTCCGTGGCAGGTGGTTTTCATATCGCGATATTCCTGTGTTGCCAACCTATCACCCGTCATATCTGGTTCGCCAGCGTGATGCAGAAGGGCGGGGCAACCGCGCCGACAAAGCCGCGTGGAGCGATCTGCAGGCGGTTCAAAAAAGACTGACACAGCCGGAATAACCGTATCATTTCAATCACACCGTTTTTTGTTCACTTCATGAAACCGTTTGGATTATGATTTTTGGTTCCGGAATGCAGTCGGCGTCATTCCGGTCGATTCATGAAAAACGCGGCTGAAATAATAAGGCGTGGCAAAACCGGTGCGGGTGGCGACAGTCTGCAGCGGCAGCGATGTTGTTTGCAACAGGGCTTTTGCACGGTTGATCCGCTCAGTCGTCAGAAGTTGTCTAAAAGTCTGTTCAAAGAGTTCGACAACAAGATGTCCCGCGCGGCTTGGGGAAAGATAGAGATTAGCCGCCAAATCTTCGAGGCAAATCTCTTCATGCGCGTGGTCATATAAAAACCGCCGGATCTGTGCGGGACGTGCGTTTTGCTTATCGGGATTTTGTTCTGACCACTCATCAAACGCGGACCAGATTCCGGTTCCGGTCAGATGCAGAATACGAATCAGCGCGCTTTCTGCTTTCTTTGTCAGCAGCGGAAGTTTTTTGATTTCATTGGGCAACTGTTTTTGTTTTGCGTGACTGCAAGCCGGTTGGAACGGTCCGGCAAACAGAATCAGCACAAGCCGGTTGTGGTACAGGATCGGAACGACAACTTCAGAAACCTGCCTCCAGCAATAAGAAATAAACGGTTTAGGATTTTCCTCTATCATCGCTTGAATCTGATGTTGGCAGTAGCCTGCACAATGTCTGGATTCAATTGCCGTTGCGGTGTGGCGTGCGCAAATGGCATGAGGATGAAGATGGCGTCCGGGCAGAGCAAATTCACCGGTTGGAAAACAAAACCGCCCGTACGGATCGTGAACCGTGATGCCAATGCCTAAAGCCTGTTCAAGATCCTGCAGTGACAACTCCCATTCACGCGAAAATTGTTTCAGCGTTGCGGCGGCAGATTTTATGCGTTTGTTTGTCGAGTGTTTTTCCATATTTATAATCTTACCATGATTCTAGCGGATTTTTATAAAAATATTAGCTGCTCTGTGCATTTTCAACAGCGCCGTGATCAGGCAAAATAGATTCAGACCATTGTAAATGCGATTAAACCTGAAAAAAGGGACAAGACGATGAGTTTGAAAACACCGTTATTTTCACAGGAATCAGAATGGCCGATTAGTGACGAAGCAGACGTGGTTGTCGTTGGCGCTGGCCCGGGTGGGTTTGCAGCGGCGGTTGCAGCAGCACGACTCGGGCGCTCCGTTATTCTTCTGGATCAGACGTCTGCACCGGGAGGACTGTCAACAAATGCAATGATCCCGAATATCATGGGAATGGGTTCGGACGGCAAACAGATCTGCGCCGGAATTGCCGAGGATCTGATCCTGAAAATGGGGAAGATGAACCATGCATATCAAAAAGTTTCACGCACAGACAAGAAGCCGATTGAAGATACAGAGGCTATAACTTGCAGTATTATCACTTCGGTTCATGGTACCCAGATCGGCATGTTGAAAATGCTGGATGAAGCGAAAGTGCGCACGCGGTTTTATACGACTGTACTGGGTGCGGTTGTGGAAGACGGTTATGTAAAAGCTGTGGCGGTAAACGGTGTCGAGGGTTTGGGACTGATCAAGGGAAAGGTTTTTGTCGACGCCTCTGGTGATGCGCATCTGGTACATCGCGCCGGTGGACAAACGGTTTCAGCAGAAGCTGACGAAGCGATGACGAAAACTTTGATCATGGATGTCGGCGGCGTCGAACAGTTTGATGGGCCTGCTGTAGAGAAAAAATTTGAAGAGCTGGCAAAGCAGAAAAAGGTTCCGGTTGCGATTCAGGATAAGTTCATGGGTTACAGGATTGCAGATCCGTCAGTTGTGCAACTGAACTATTCAGCAGTCATCGGCGATGGTTTGGATAGCGGTGAAATGACGCGGATGGACTACGAACTGCGGATGCAGATTGAAGAGGGCGTTCAGTGGTTTCGTGAAAACATTCCCGGCTTTGAGCAATGCTATTTATTGAGGACTCCGTCGCGGATCGGGATTCGTGCAGGACGGTGCGGAGTGGGTTACCAGACGATCACGAAAAATGATATCGATGAAAACACGCCTGTGAAGGAACCGGTCGCAATTGGAATCCGCCGTTACGGTGACCACGGAATAAAAGGGTTTTCAGCCGGATGGGCAAAGCCGGTCAGCGGAACGCGGCCGATTCCGTGGCAGACGCTTCTGCAAAAGGATCTGCACAATGTCGCACTTGCCGGGCGGTCGATATCGTGTGAGCCGAAGATGCAAACCTGTATCCGGTATATGGCACAGTGTTTCTCTACAGGACAGGCAGCCGGAGTCACGTCGGCGATTGCGGTTCAGGAAAATGCGGCGAATTTGATAGATGTGGATTATGCGCAAGTCCGTGAAATTTTGCTGAAACAAAAAGCGATTTTATCGACAGATTGAAATTAGAATATAGAAGGAAGACTCAGCACAGGTTTGAATCAGCGAGCCATTTTGTAAAGGCCGGCAGCGCCATGGTTCCGGTCAGGTGATTCAGTCCGCTGGTAGACGGGTCTTTACGGTTCCAGTCATGCGGTGGCATGGCGATGACAACGTTTTGATCTGTAACTGGCGGCGCGCAACGAGCGGGGTCACTGGGCCCGAACCAGCTGAGAGTCGGCTTTTGTAAAAGCCATGCAAAATGTAGCGACGCGCTATCGGGGCCGCACAGTGCGCGGGACTTGGCAATCAGCGCAAGCATCTCGTGAATATTTGTCGGCGGGGCAAAGATTGCGGAGTCGCCCAGAATCGTTTGCCACTCCGACAGTTTTTCTTTTTCCGGCGGTCCCCATAAAATGACAGGTTGTAATCCCTGTTTTTTAGCATGCTTTGTCAGCGCTGCCATTTCGTGAACGTTCCAGATTTTTGTTGACCAGCCTGCACCGATACCGAAGATGATGACATTGTCAGCCAGATTTTTCTCGTTCCACCACGTATCGATCATATGCATTGATTCGCGGTTGATCGGAATCGTAATCGGCGGCAGCGGCGTTGACGGGGTTATGTTTAACGCAGAAGCAAGCCAGGCCATCCGCATTGCGACGTTAGTTTCCGACTTCGGCGGTGAAACGAGTTTATTATTCAGAAGCGGCGCAAGTTCACGCGCGTCCAGCGGCGCGCGGCGGAATCCGATCCGTTGTTTGATCCCAGCCAGCCATGGAAGCAGAGCGCTTTTTGTCAGTCCCTGCGTGTCGATTGCGATGTCATAACGAAAGCCTTTAAGAACTTTTGCTTTGTGCAGATAACCGCGAAACGATTTATCAGCGTTGTGGAAAACATGAATTTCATCCAGCTCGGGAATACCTTCCAAGAGCGGTGCGGCACCTTGCCCGACCAGCCAGCCGATGTGGGCATGCGGAAATGTCTGGCGTAAAATAGCCAGAAGCGGCAATGTCAGCGCGGTATCGCCAAGTGCGCTTAAGCGGACGATCAGAATCCGTGCATGTCCGGGATCTTGTTCACTCATCTTGCGCTTTTTCCGTAATATGACCGTGATACAGGCAGCTGAACAAATCAGACAACAAGCCTGCAATGCAATTGTATGATATCATGTCGCGTTATTCTTCGGAAGAAATAGTTGTCGGTGTAAGTGTGTTTGTTTCTTTTAATGGCTCTGTTAATCCCGGAACCTGAATGGTATCTGACGAGTCCGTTTTGCCTTGATCTTCTTTTACTTCTTCTGTTTCAGTAGAGGTCGATGGCAATGGCAGCGGAACGAGTTCTGGCAACGCTTTTAGATCCGGCAGCGGCAGATCATTTTCAAGCTCCGGCTCAGGAGCGGGTGCAGAATTTGGTTCGGGTAACGCTTCCAGAGCAGGAACTTCTGTTACCTGTGAAGGAGTGGTTGTATTTTTATCATCTGTGATTTCTGATGTTGCAGGCGTTACAACTGTTTCTTGCGCTGGTTCTTCTGGTAAAGGCAGCGCGTCAAGAACGTCTTCAACCGCTTGTGTTGCAGCCGGAGTCGTTTGCTCAGGCTTTGCCGGTTCAGGTATCGTTGTTTCAGCCGGTGATGGGATGATTTCAGGTTCAACCGCTTTCATTGTCTCGGCAGCGTCAATAACAGGTTCCGGTTCTACTGCAGGCAGTTGCAATTTTCCAGAATCAATTAGGGAGGATTCGGGGGTATTTGTTTTCATTTCCGCATCAGGTTTCAGTTCCGGAATTTCTGCAGGAACCTTTACCGGTTTCTGTTTCGTCACACCGAACTCCGGTTCAAGTTCGGCAGGGCGCTTCAGCATTTCCATAAATGCGGGCTCGACACGGACAGACGGATTTCGCAGCATCTGGATTGCCAGATCCTGACTCCATCCGGGCTGAAGCTTCATTACATGCAGAATCGCCAGGCGCATCGCAGGGGCGTTGCCGAACAACGTGTCTCCGGCAAAGTAGGCAACCAGATCATCCGGCTGTGCGCTGAATGACCGCGAAAGCATTTTGGCAGCGTTCTGCAGATCGTCACTGAGTAAATACGCCTGTGCCAGAAACAGGAATCCCGAATCGACTTGTCGGCGCGGTGCTTCCAGCTGCAGATATTTCAGACCATAGGCAACCGCCTGCTTTGCCGTAAAAGGAGAGTTTGACAAAACAGACAGCGCATGCCAATATGGCCACGGGCGCTCTTCCGCGTCCGGATGTGACAGAATCCGTTTGTATAAGAGTAAGATATCATCCGCAAGCGCCTGCGCATCGTTTTTGTGTCCGGCTTCAGCAAGATGATCGATCAGCCTGATCCGTCCCATCAGGCGCAGATGGTCGAGTTCGTCTGACAACTCCGGAATCGCGTTTTGTACAGTCTGTACGCTTGCATCAGCCGCAGCCAGATCCTGAAGTTTTTGATCAATCAATTGAAACGCTTCAAGCGTGATGTTCCAGTGTTCTGCTTCCTCAACCGTCATCAGTTTTGTCAAGGTCGGAACTATCCACGGCGCATCGGTTTGTTCATGTGACCAGTAGGCAAGCCGTTTCAGACAATCAAAAAATCCACTGATCCCGCTACCGTCACGAATGAGTTTGGCAAGCCTTTCGGTATCCTGCTCGGTAAAGGAAAACTGCGCAAGATCACCAAGACGGCCGAACAATTCACTCCGGCGTTCAGTCGCATCCCCCGACAGATCATCCAGATCCATCTGCTCGTCCCATACCGTCGACGTGCGCTGAAGTCCTACAAACAACCATTCCGGATGCTGATGCAGAAGCGTGCGCGCATGTAGATATCCTTTTCTCGTTGAAAAAAATGTCGGACGCAAACGGGCGGTCAGGTAAACATAGAGCGATGGCTTATCCTTAGCCCGCGCCGGTTCCGGCAGCGGATAAAACAATGCGCAGTACTCAGCGTCCTGTCCGTACGCGGACAAATCCGGATCAAAGTCGTGTTGTTTATTTTGTTTGGCGATGGCCTGATAAAAAGCGGCCAGTTTTTTTGCTTCCGGCAGAGGTGGCTGGTTGACGGTTTCATGTACCCGCTCATAGTCGCTACGGCAAAGCAGCAGATACACCGAAGCCAATTCTTTCAACCATTCAGCCTGCGATGCATTTTGCGGATCTTCATCCAACCACTCATTTGCTTCGACAATAATCCGTTGCGGAAAGTCGGCCAGAAGCTGTATGTCATTGCGTCCGGGATTCATTCCGATCCGGCGCAGAACTGTCAGGGGATCTGTTTCGTCTTTTATCACAAAACCGGGATCGCGCACAGGATTCAGATGACTCATAAGAGCGCTGACGACCTGCCCGTTCTGAATAAAAGTAACAAGCAATTCATCTTCACCCAGTTTTTGTCTACCATTCAGGTTGGCACCGAAAACCGCTGCGGTCAGGCTTGACGAACCGGCGTTCAATGATTGCTCATCGGATTTTGACGCCATCGCCCAGCGGCCGGGGCGGTAACCCGTGGGCATAAAGAGTGGACTTGTGCTTAACCGGATAAAATTAAATTCACGGACTGAATAAATCCGGCGCCCGTTGATTCCGATGATTTTATCGCCGGGTTTAATCTGCATGGCTTCAGCAATACTGCTGGGCGTGACGGATTCAATGACCGGTCCGCGCGCGGTCGGAAGCTCTCCCCGTACAGGATCAAATGCGGTTTTCGGGTTTAGCGTTGGCCAGAGAGGTTCTTCCGCTTTTGCAGGTTTTTCAGCGTTGGCGGGTTGCGATTCGGGATTTTCCGCTATGCCGGAATCCGGTTGTGCTTGCTCTATGTCTTTACCTTCAATCATTTTACTGAGATTTTCGGTAGCATCAGGCGCTTGATCCTGTGCGGCAGGGCTTGCTGTATGCTGTGCAGTTGTCTGCTTCTCAGAAGCTGTTGTCTCAGGTTCGGTAGAGACAGAAGCGCCAGATGCGGCGCCAGCCCCGCAACCTGAAAGTAGAAGAATAAGAAGGATTTGCCCGATCCAAAGAAAAATTGATATCGCCATTGAGTTCCGGTTCCTGAAGAAAAGTGGTCAACACTGTTCTGAGGATACGGATTTGCATAGGCAATTACCAGTGCGTTGTTCTTCTATTTCCGACATTTATGAAATTCATTGTCTGACTTGAATTTCTTGACTTTTTAGCTTGTGGCGCATATGGTTACAGGTTCGGTTTCTGCAGGCTGAAGAGATCAGAGGGTGCCTGCAATAGTAAGGATTTGTGACAAATGGCAGATGAACTCGATCCATATCGCAAGATCATTGATGACTGTGACAAACAGATCATCGATCTTCTGGCTAATCGCGCGAAGGCTGCGCAAGAGATTGGCCGTGTTAAACAGGCGAGTGGCAGTCCGATTTATGCTCCCGACCGTGAGAAAAAAGTCTATGACAAGGTCGAAGGGCTGAACAAAGGGCCGCTGACCAACTCGAACATCCACGCAATTTATCGCGAGATTATGTCCGCGTGCATTGCGCTGGAAGCGACGACCCGCATCTGTTATTTTGGTCCTGCCGGAACCTTTACCCATCAGGCAGCGCTCAAGCATTTTGGCGCGGCGATGGAGTACCGCCCTGCGTCAACGATCCGCGACGTCTTTCTGGATGTCAGCCGCGGACATGCCGATTACGGTGTCGTGCCGGTCGAAAATTCGATCGAGGGTGCAGTGAGTGCGACATGTGACAGCCTGATGGAATTTGATCTGAAGGTTTGTGCCGAAATCTTTTTGCCGATTCATCAGACACTGCTCTGCAATTGTCCGCTGAATGAAATCACATTAGTCGTCAGCCATCCGGTAGCGATTCCGCAATGCCGCAACTGGCTGGCTGCGCATCTACCGGGAGTTCCGACGCAGGAAGTCGCTTCGACCTCGAAGGCGGCCGAGTTTGCGTCATATAAAAAAGGAGTTGCGGCCATCGCCAGTGAAGCGGCGGCGGCGCTCTATGATTTCCAGTTTATCGAACGGCATATCGAAGACACGACGACAAATACGACCCGCTTTTTCATCATTTCGAAAAGCGCGGCACGATCCAGCGGTGACGATCTGACGACGCTTCTGTTTTCGGTGCGCAACGAAGCCGGTAGCCTTTATAATGCGCTGAAGGTTTTCAGTGAGAACAATCACAACCTGACCCGGATCGAAAGCCGTCCGGCGAAAAAAGTCAGTTGGGAATATTCATTTTTTGTTGATGTCGAAGGACACGCGAACGACCCCCTGCTTTCGGAGACGTTGGAGAAGGTCAAGCGTTTAACCGACGATTTTCGGATTTTGGGAAGCTATCCCCGCGCCAAACACGTGGTCGATACACCCCCGCCCTTAAGCAGTGGAGAGTGAAAGAATGATTATTGTCATGCGCATTGGCGCACCTGAGGAAGAAGTAGACGCAATCGTTAAACAGATCGAATCAAGCGGCGCGACCGCACATATCGATCACGGAAGCGAACGGACCATTATCGGTATCCGCAGCGCACGTCATGATCTGGACGAGTCCATGTTCCGGTTGCTGCCGGGGGTTGAGGATGTCAAACGCATCAGCAAGCCCTACAAACTTGCCAGCCGCGAATTTCATCCCGCGAATACCGAGTTCAATGTCGGCGGCATGGAGATCGGCGGAAAAAAAATCGCACTGATGGCAGGTCCCTGCAGCGTTGAGAGTGAAGAACAGATTGTCGAAGTCGCTAAAGCAGTCAAGGCGGCGGGTGCAACCTGTTTGCGCGGCGGTGCGTTCAAGCCCCGCAGCAGTCCTTATGCTTTCCAGGGACTTGGCGAAGAAGGTCTCAAATACATGCAGACTGCCGGTAAGGTTGCCGGTTTGCCGGTCGTGACCGAAGTCATGCGGATCGACCAAATCGATATGGTCTGCAAGTATGCGGATATTCTGCAGGTCGGCGCACGCAACATGCAGAACTATGACTTACTGAAAGAACTTGGCCGGATCGGTAAACCCGTATTTCTAAAGCGCGGGATGGCTGCGATGCTGGAAGACCTGCTCATGAGTGCGGAGTATCTTCTGGCCGGCGGCTGCGAGCAGGTAATTCTGTGTGAGCGCGGCATCCGGACATTTGAAACCGCAACGAGAAACACGATGGACATCGCTTCGGTTGCGGTGATCAAACGCTTTTCGCATCTGCCGATCGTGATTGATCCGTCACACGCGGCAGGTACGGTTGAGTATGTCGCCAGTCTCGCACTCGGTGCGGTTGCAGCAGGTGCCGACGGGTTGATGATCGAAGTGCATCCGAACCCGAAGTGTGCCAAGAGTGACGGCCAGCAGAGTTTGACGCCACCGCAGTTTGCAGAGCTTGTGCAGCGGCTTAAACGCGTGGCCGAAGCGATCGACCGCGAAGTGTGAGAAGTGAAACGATAGAAATAATAAATGAAAAGCCTCCGGTGAATGCCTGAGGCTTTTTAATAAAAGCATTATTCTATTGCGAACTAATATGTGGGAAAAACATAGGCTTGGCAACGAAAAGCCGGACGAAAGCAGTAAACGCAGCGCCGCAATTGTAAAAAAGGGAGCAGAGATGCAGCCGGTCACACAGGATGAAAAAAAAGAATTTGTCGCCGCATGCCACCGCGTGGAACGTCTGGGACTGCTCCGGTGCAGTAGCGGAAATATGTCCTGGCGGCTGCGTGATGATATCATGCTGGTGTCGGCGACAGGATCGTGGCTCGGAGAACTGACGCTGGAGCAGGTCGCAGTTGTCCGGATCAGTACGGGCGAACTTGTAGGAGAAGTCAAGCCGTCAGTCGAAGCGGGATTCCATCGCGGGGTTCTTTTGCAGCGTCCGGAGATGAATGTCGTCCTGCATTTTCAAACGCCATATGCAACCGCTCTTGCATGTGCGCCGGAAAAACCGGAAGCCAATTTCAACCTCACAATCGAAATGCCGTTTTATATCGGCGAGCCCGGTTGGGTGCCGTATGCGTGCCCTGGAACGGAGAAGCTGGCGACAAGCGTGATCGAAGAGATGAAAACGCATGACCTGATTCTGATGCAAAATCACGGACTGGCCGCATGCGGAAAAAACTTTCTGGATGTCACGCAAAAGGCCGCGTTCTTTGAGATGACGTGCGAGATGCTGGCGCACAATCCGAATGCAACGCCGATGCCCGAAGACGGTGTCCGCGAACTGCGCGATCTCGCCACCCGCAAAACCAACGTTTAGTTTTTCTTGCCGCAGCGCGCACAAGAGAGCTTCTCAACACACAACTCTTTATAGCAAAACATCGGATTTGCATCCTTCAAATAAAAGGCAGGCTACCGATTTGGCAGCCTGCTTTCTTTATTCTTTATGCACAAAGATATTTTCGAAATTGCGATTGCTTCAATCTGATCACATAACTTGTACGCGCTGCGGCAAAGAAAAAAATCAAACGGGGTTGCCTTCGGAATAGTTGTAGATCCATTTGTAATCTTCGTCGCTGTATTTAATCAGTTCAGATGATTTGAAATAAAGGGCAATTTCGCGTTTGGCTGATTTCGGGCTGTCACTGCCGTGGATCAGGTTGTTGCTGCGCGATGCGCCAAAATCGCCGCGGATTGTACCGGGGGCGGCTTCCGGTCCAAAAGTTGCACCCATCATCTTGCGGCAGATGGCAATCGCCTCGACGCCTTCAACGACAAAAACTACGACAGGACCGGAGGTGATGAAATTGATCAGACACGGATAGAAGGATTTGCCTTTGTGTTCAGCGTAATGCTTTTTTGCGAGCGCACTGCTGACGCGCATCATCTTCATGCCGACAATCCGCAAGCCTTTGTCTTCGAAACGCGCAATAATTTTTCCAATCAGTCGACGCACGACACCATCAGGTTTAACAATAAGAAGAGTCCGTTGCATAGTCAGTATCCTTTCCTAAAAAGTAATTTCGGAATGTGATTTTGTGTACATTGCAGCGACACGTTGCCCGAAGTCTAAATAAAGCATATGGTATAACCCTTACAAAAGGTTAGCCTTGCTGTCAAACAATCCATTCGCACTTCCTCCGGGTT
>QKHZ01000085.1 GCA_003249795.1 bacterium
GGTTTGTCAGCTCAACCTGCGTTCTCCGTCCTGCCCAGAGACGCGCTTACTCGGCCTTGGCAGATGCAGCAGCGTTTTTGCCTAACATCCGCGCGATCCGCTTAAACGGCCAACAGAGATAATACGGCAGACGATACCGCAACAGCACAACCGGCTTCATCCACGGATACCAGACTGCCAGCCGCCTAAACCGGTTGGACAGATATTTCCACTCCAGCGCCGCGTGCAATCCGGATGGCGTCAGGACATGGGTCGCGTCATGCATTTCGAAATACTCTTCCCACGCCAAATCGCAAAGGCTGCGGTTGTAATCCGCTTCCTCGCCAAGCCAGGGGCGCTCTTTCTGCGTCTTCATATGCTTGTAGTCATGATCCTGATGCAGGATCAGAACCGAAGTGCTTGCATCTATCAGCGGGATTCCATTCCGGCGCGCGTTGTACAAAAGCCACGTATCCCACACATAGCGGCCGATCAGGAACTTCGCAATATTGATCAACTCAGGAACCGGACGGAAACAGAAATAATCCATTCCGGTCGGCCCGAGCGTTTCACCCTCGTCTTCGGCGAGTTGATGAAGCTGCTCGTCCCAGTCCGGCGCATCAAAGTCAACTTTGTCTGCAGTGTTAATATTAATCCTCTCACCCACCATCATGAACGACGGCAAGTCGACTTTCTGCACCGACTCAGCAAACGTCTTTGTCAGCAGAATATCAGTATTGATATAACAGTATAACGGTTGTGTCGCCTGCTCATGAACCTGGCGGAACGCAGAATCCATAAACGGCGTTCCGTGATGGTTCTTCTCCAGCGTCGGGATATGCTTCACGCCAAGATCAGCCGCAGCTTCTTTCACACCGGGATCGTCGCCGCAAAGAAAGATCTCGCATCCGGGCACAGCCATCTGCCACGTCCGTACAGCCCGCCGCTGGATCGTATCCATCGGCCCGACAAATCCCTTCGGAATCGAAAAAAACGTGATCATCCACCACTCCAGGCCAAATCAGCACAGCATTATCAGATACTGTGCAAAACACGCAATCCCTTACGGAACAAGTTCGGCAAGCTCGTGGCCGCCAAGCCCCCAATTTCCGTCATTTTTCAGAATAGGCTTATCCACAGTCAACGCCTTGTCTGCCTCGTCACGATATTTCTGGAAATCCGTTTTAGGCAATAAATCGTTTCCGGCACGGTGGTGGTTCTGATGAAAAATCACATCATGCAGAACCTGCTGGCGCAACCCGATGCAGGCTGCATTGACGACACCATAATTATCCAGATGAAAATACGTCTGTACCTCCGGGTAGCCTTGGATCTTCGCCCAAGCATCGCGGTGCATCAGCAGAAAATCGCCGCAGGCATTTGTGTGCAGCCGCACAAGACGCGACCGGCCGCGGGAGACATTCCGGTTCCGCCACAGCAACTTCGCCTTACCAAGCTGATAGTTCAAAAGCCCTTTGCATCCGGGAAACGCGTTTCCTGCGCCAAGAGCCAGCTCCACGACATTGCGTTTACAAAATGTCAGCACAGCATCAGCGCCATCGTCAACCGGAACCTTGCCCTCCACATCACACCGGTCAACCCGGTAAAAACAACTCGGGTCAAACGGCGCCCATGACAACCAACGGACAAGCGCGTCGCTGAAAAGAATATCCGCATTGACCGACACGATATATTCACCCCGCGCGCGGCGGATGCCTACATTTTTGGCGATAAATTCGAAGATTTGAAACTTGTCGGACTCAGGAAACTTCTGATGAATCTCCGGCGGTACTTCGATAATCCGGATGCGTTTTTTAAACGCCGACTTCGGCCACTGGATCGCATCCAGCAAGCGCGGCTCTGCTGGAGGGTTCCACTCGACAATGACAATCTCGGCATCAGTCTCATGCCGCTCAAACAACTCGCTCTGCACACTTACAAACGCCTGCAAGCGGTGAAGAAAGTCGCCGCCATAGCCAACCCGTACCGGCACCACAACACTCAGTTTCATATCACAGTCTCCGGTGTTGTCCAGTGACTGCGGATACGGAACACGCCCTCAACCCGACGCAGCCAAAGATTATCGATCGCCTGCGGTTCTTCTACAAGCAGTGACAAAACATCAGGCGTATGGTCAAGCCCGCCGTCCTCACAACGCGCACCGAGGTCGATACTGTAATACCCCGGACCCAGCGGCAACTCCGGCAGATTCGTTTCAATCACATACTCACCCGGCGACAACGAACGAATGCGGCTGGACTCGTCCATTCCGCTGCGGCACTCCATCAGTTTCACCCCGTCTGCGCTTTTCAGCACAAAACCGAATACCGTCTCCGGCAGATTTTTGCTGACCGTAAACTTCACCCGAATCTTCAGAGGACAGCCCACCGTCAGAATCGCGCGCTGCTCGACGCCAACCAGTTCGACAGACTGAATGCGCAGCCCCGGTTTCAGATTATCCTGCTCTCGCCGCGGCCAGTCAGCCGTATCGACAAACACCGGCAACTCAACCGCCGCGTGATGGATATACCGCTCAACCACCTCCTCCACGCCCGCATCAAGCTCAAGATGCCCCTTGTGCAACAGGATCGCACGCGTACAAAGTGAGCGCACCGCCGTCATGTTGTGACTGACAAAGAGAACCGTCCTTCCGCCGCGTGCAACGTCATTCATCTTGCCGAGGCATTTTTTCTGGAACATCACATCGCCAACCGCCAACACTTCGTCGACGATCAAAATCTCCGGCTCAAGATGGGCGGCAACCGCAAACGCGAGGCGCACGTACATCCCGCTGGAATACCGTTTCACCGGCGTATCCAGAAAGGTTTCGACTTCGGCAAAATCGACGATCTCGTCAAAGCGGCGTTTGACCTCCGCGCGGGTCATGCCAAGAATCGAGCCATTCAGATAAATATTTTCGCGTCCGGTCAGTTCCGGATGAAAGCCAGTTCCGACTTCCAGCAAGCTCCCGACCCGTCCTCGCAACCGCGCCTCACCCTCAGACGGGCGCGTGATTCCGGACAAGACTTTGAGCAGCGTACTTTTTCCCGCGCCGTTAGCACCGATCACACCGAGAACCTCACCTTCGTTCAGCGCAAAGGAAACATCGCGCAGCGCCCAGAAGGGATCGGTATGATTGCGTTTGAGCGCGGCCAGCGGATTTTTCAGCCATGACACAAGTGTATGCCGCAACTGCCACTCGAAGAGTTGGCCGATGCGATAGGACTTGCCGATGCCTGTCACCGTAACCGCCTGCGTCATAATTTCCTTATTTCTCAAACCAACCGGTCAGCTGCCAGTCTGCATACAAAATCAGATAATATCCGCGAACTGGTCTTCCATCCGCCGGAAACAGACAAACCCGAGCAGCAACATCAACACAATCACCACCGCTGAGAGGACAACCCCGTTCACATCCGGCGCAGGCGCACCGGGCAACAGCGTCCAGCGGCAGCCGTCAATCACCGAGACCATCGGGTTGAGCGACATAAGCAGCCGCCAACGCTCCGGAACTTTTTCCATGGAAAAACCAACCGGACTCAGGTACGTCAGAATCTGCACCAGAAACGGGACGATCTGCATGATATCCCGATACCGCACATTGACCGCCGCCAGCCACAAACCCGGCCCCAGCGCCGCCAGAAATCCCATGAGGATAAACATGGGAAACAGAACCGCCTGCGCGGGCGGCATCACCCCATACCAGAGCGCCATCACCACATACACCAGCAGCGCAAAGAAAAAGTCAACCACCGCGACCATGCAGGTCGAGACAGGAATCATCAATCGGGGAAAATAAATCTTGCTGACCATTCCGGCATTTGCGACGACCGACCCCGACGCCGACAACAGGCACGCCGAGAACATCTGAAACGGCAGCGCGCCAGCCATCACCATCAGAAGATACGGAATCGCGCCACCGTCGTCGAGCTTGGCGATCTTGCCGAAGATAATCGTCATCACCAGCGCCGTCAGCACCGGACGCAACACAGCCCAGCCGATTCCGAAAATCGTCTGCTTATACCGCACCAGAACCCCGCGCATGGCCAGCGTCCAGCACAGTTCCCGAAACCGCCAAAGTTCATCCAGCGGAGGAAGTAGCGGCGCCGGGCCGCTGCGAATTACTTTTTCCTGCATTTGCCTCTCTTGCCCGAGCGTCTCATTCCATTTTGCGCCGCACAGGAAATCTTAGACATTTAAAATACCTCAAACGCTTCCCTTTCGGGACGATTTAAGTATATGAATCCAAAGAGTCAGGTGCAATCTTCCTTTTTCACCGATTTTCTGTATACTGTGACACGTTAGAAGCAGCCGCACGCACCGGATCAAGGTTGGCAGCTGCTGCTGAAAAGAATGATGACAAAAATTGAAAGAGAACGATGCAAACTGTACTGACTGAGCAAACCCAGCTTCCGCTGACATGCACCTGCTCCGGCGCATGTTGTCACGATAAAACCGTGCCCCTCAATCCGGCAGAGCTCGCGTTTGCCGCCGCTGCGCGCGGGCTGCCCCCCGAAGCATTCGCGCAGGCCCACACGACAAACCTGACGCACCTGAAGTTTGAGCCTGTCAGTAATGTGTGCAGTAAACACGTAAAAAACCGCTGCGGACAACTGGGCAAAGACAACCGCTGCCTGATCCATCCGCAACGTCCTTATGCCTGCAGGCTGTATCCACTCGGCCACAAGCGTCAGGGAGAAGTCGAAGCCTATGTGCATGAAGGCGGCGTCTTTCCCTGCATCGCCCCCTGCCCCGGCGTGCTGAAGCTGCCGCAGATGACTGTTGCCGCATATCTGAAAGGGCAGGAAGTCGGCCCCTGGCAAGCAGCTCACAACCGTTATCTGGAGCTGGTACAGGATTTATCCGAAGGCGCATTCATCATGGCTCTAGAAACCGGCCTGTATGCGCTGAAACCGGACGATACCGTCGCCGCGTGGCAACAGGCCTCGGGGCTTATTCTTGAACCGAAAAGCACTGACCCGCTGCAAAAGTCTGCCATTGACGCGCCGTGGCTGTACCGGCTGTTTTTACCAGAGATTAATATCAATGAAAACACGCCGGACAACTTTGCACAACAACATGCCGAAATGCTGCAGCAAAGTGCGCAAGAGGCTTTCGCGACATTGACCGAACAGAATGATCATCTCAAGACCTCGGCGATGATGCACGCGATGGCGCTGAAGCTCGCTCTCGCTCTGGGTGTACAGGCCGCTGACCTTGCCGTCTTCTGGGTCAAGCAACTGCAGGTAATGGGAGAGCGTTCGTAATGGGACTCCTTCTCTCTGCGTCTGAACTGTCGAAGTGGTACGGCACCCACGTCTGTTTTGAAAACGTCGCGTTTCAAATCCACGACGGCCAGCGTATCGGTCTGGTCGGAATGAATGGCTGCGGAAAAACCTCGCTCATGAAAATCCTCTGCGAAGAAGAGGACTACGGCGGCGGCGTATTCCCCTGCTCGGGGCTGCGTGTGGCGCGCATGGATCAGAATCCGGTCTTTGCAGAAGGCATGAGCGCAACCGATGCCGTTCTGGATGCTGCCAAAGCGATCATCGAAACCGGCAAGCAAATCGAAATCATCCACGAACAGCTGGGGATCACATCAAATGAAAACGAAACCAACCAGCTGCTGGCAAAACTTCAGACGCTCGAACACCGCTTTGAACTCGGCGGCGGTCACGACCTGCCGCGTCAGGCCGAAGCAATTCTTGACGGTCTCGGGCTTCCTGCAAAACGGCACGCCGAACCGGTCTCACGCTTAAGCGGCGGCGAGCGCAGCCGTGTGGAACTGGCAAGGTTGCTGCTGCGGTGTCCGGACATCTGGCTGCTGGATGAGCCCACGAACCACCTCGACCTCGACGGCATCGCATTTCTGGAGTCGTTCCTGCTTGCGCGCAACGCGACCGCGATGATCATCAGCCACGACCGCGCATTCCTCGACCGCGTGACGACCCACACCTGGCAGATCGAAAACAAAAGCCTGTACTGTTATGACGGAAATTACAGCCGCTCAAAAGATGTCCGCGAAGAACGGCGACTGGCGGCATGGCGGGCGTATGAACAACAACAGAACTATCTTCACAAGGAAGAAGAATACATCCGCAAGTATGGTGCCGGACAGCGCGCAAAGCAAGCCCGTGGACGCGGCAAACGCCTTGCGCGGGTCGAGCGGTTGAACCAGCCTGAGCAGCAGGACCGCGTGATGGCGATGCGGTTTGAACCGGTTAAGCGCCTCGGCGACCGTGTGCTTGAAATCAAAAAACTGTGCAAATCCTTCGGCGAGAGGAAACTGTTCAGCAATCTCTCGCTTGAACTGGTTGCAGGCGAAACCATCGGCATCGTCGGCGCAAACGGAACTGGCAAAAGTACGCTCATCCGGATTCTGCTGGAACAGATGACTGCAGACTCCGGCGAATTTAAATGGGGACAGACCGCACAACCCGGCGTCCTCTGGCAGGACGACAACTTCCCCGACGAAACACTGACGCCGTTTCAATATGTTCAGCAGCGCGCGGGAGAGCGCAAGGATCAGGAACTGCGCGACCTGCTGGCGGCGATGCTGTTCCGCAGTGACGATGTGTTCCGACCTGTCCACTTCATGTCAGGCGGCGAAAAGAAACGCCTCATGCTGACACGACTTCTGATGGAAGGGCACAACATCCTGATTCTGGATGAACCGACCAACCACCTTGACGCGGAAAGCTGCGAAACACTGGAGATGGCGCTGGCGGCATTTGACGGCACACTGATCGTGATCAGTCACGACCGCGCATTTCTGGACGCGCTGGCCGACCGGATTCTCTGGATCAGTCATGACGGCTGGCAGCTGACGACCGGTGACTTTTCGCAGGCACTGGCAAAGCGCAACGACTTGCTTGAACAAACTCCAAAACCGCACAAACAGGCAAAAGCGGAAAAACCGTCCGCCGACGACCCCAAACCGGAAGCCTCTGCTCAAACAAATAACAGCGCCGCAGGCACGAGTCCTTACAGCCGTTGGAGCGTCGGAAAAATCGAAAACCGGATTATGTCGATCGAAGAGCAATTACAGCAACTCGAAAATGATTTTATCAAGCCGGAAATTTATCAGGACGGCAAGAAGATGAAAGAGCTTCAACAATTATCGCAAACCCTTTGCAAAGAACGTGATACTCTATATAGCGAATATAATACCCGATAGCAATTACGTGTATTTCCGTTACAAAGAACGTAAATTTTAATCATCATCTTTGTAATTTTTTATGAAATTCAAACTTAATGATATACACTTAATGTATGGTTTTATGTGGGCATACGAATACTTGAAAACCATATTGATCTCAGGAGACCGACCGCAATGACCACGGTGAATGATATCATTGAATTGATGCAAATTATCGCCCCGGAATCGCTGGCGATGAGCCATGACAACGTAGGACTCCATGCCGGAGACCGCGCGGCGACTGTCAAAAAAATCGTTGTCGCGCTGGACGCAAGCCTGCCCGTTATCCGCCACGCCCGCGCATGGAAAGCCGACATGCTGGTTGTCCATCATCCGCGGATCTACAAGCCATTGCCGTCACTCGACGAATCCGAAGCAATGCCGAGGATTGCCAGTGAAATCGTCCGTGCAGGACTGGCAGTCTACTGCGCGCACACGAATCTAGACATCGCCCCAGGCGGGGTCAACGATACCCTCGCAGATCTGGCCGGACTGACAGAGCGTCAACCGCTACTGATCACCGGAAGCGACAGCCATCTCAAGCTCGTCACCTTCGTTCCCGAAAGCCATCTTGAATCGGTGCGCGATGCGGTCTGCGCAGTCGGCGCCGGTGTAATCGGCGAATACGACCACTGCAGCTTTACAACCGAAGGCCTCGGCACCTTCCGCGGAAGCGACGCGTCAAATCCGTATGTCGGCAAAGCCGGACAACTTGAATCCGTCAACGAATTCCGGTTTGAAACGGTTCTTCCCTCTAGTGCGCAAAGGGCTGTGGTTGACGCCCTGAAAGCGGCGCACCCGTACGAGGAAGTTGCCTTCGATTTATATCCGCTGAGGCAATCAACCCCGTACGGCTGCGGACGGATCGGAACACTTAAAAAAGATACGACTCTGCTGGCGCTTGCCCGTAAAATGAAAAAAGCCTGCAAGGCAACCGGCGCGCAATATATAGGTGATCCTAACAAGAAGATCAAAACAGTCGCCGTCTGGAGTGGAGGCGGCTCACCGGTGGACAAAGTGCGTAAAAGCGGCGCCGATATTCTGGTCACAGGAGAACTGGGATATCATGACCGGGAGCTGTTGCAGATGGGCGGGATATCGCTGGTTCTGCTGGGACACGGCCCCTCGGAAGAGATCATCCTTGAACCTTTGGCGAAAAATCTGAAGGAAGGATTGGATCATATTCAGATTCAAACGTATTGCCATGCAGTTGCGCAGGCGGTAAACTGTTAGACGGTTATACTGATATTCGTGCACAACGGATTCTGGAGCGTAATATGGCACCACAATCGTTGCAGGTCATCTTCTGGTTACCGCGGGACAACATGCGCTATCAGGGCATTGTTACCCAGTGTAACCGGCAACTCATTGTATTTGAAACCCCGACAGAACTACGCGCAGGCAATGCGATTTATCTTGTTGTGATCGGGCATGAACATGAGCAGGTCTCTGCAACCGACCCGGTTTTGGCCAAAGTCGTCACAGTAGAGCGCAAAGAAGAAATGCACCACGTCGTGCGGGCGGCATTTGATCACGACCATGATGTCAACGACCGCAACCGCCGCAAGGAAGACCGGCACCCGACCGACCTTCCCGGCCTCTATACACGAAACCCGGGCATGCCCTTTGCGTCCTGCCGGATCCGCAACATTTCCCGCCACGGAATGCGGCTCGAGGTCGACAAACCCCTGAAGATCGGCGACAAGCTGATCGTCCAGATCAACGCCGACAAACTTGGCGGAAGCTCACTGAAAGGCTGTGAAGTCAACGGACGGGTCTGCAACGTCACCTCAAAAGCAGCAGGCGTCTTTTACATTGGTCTGCGTTTTATGGAAGTCAAAACAGAGCGGGAAGCTGAAACCGTTCCCCCTGAAGGCGGTGATGACGACAGCGACTTTGACCCGCTATGAAATCGGCAACTTCACCAACCGAACCGGTCAATCAACCAGTCCTAACCTGTAACATTGACACCGTAATGGGTACTTTCACCGCGATGGTTTCTCAACATGGTGTGGTCGCCCTGTGGTTTCCTCTGAATCCTCACGCGCCGTCACCGGACGAAACCTTACCACCCAATCGACCCGCTTTAAAAAACGCATATTCTCATTTCATGCATCTGGAAAAAGAATTAAAAGCGTATCTGACAGGAAGACTCACCGCGCTTACAGTCCACATTGATGAAGCGACTTTGGCAAACCATCCTGTGGCGACAGATTTCCGTTTTCAGGTCTGGCAGAAAATCCGCAAAGTCGGCTATGGCGACACCATCACATACGGGGAACTTGCCCAAATGTGCGGCGGTAAAAACAAGGCACGTGCCGTCGGCAGCGCATGCGGCGCCAACCCGGTCCCTGTACTCATCCCCTGCCACCGGATCGTTGCCGCAAACGGCATCGGCGGATTTTCCGGACGTCTGGAGTACAAGCAATTCCTGCTGGAACTGGAATCACAACACAGGCGCAATGGATAACCCGAACTTGAAGATTATGCAAAATAATCATTGTCACAAACAGGATCAGTGATATAACACGGACTTTAGCTATATATGCATAAAAAGGAGCTGAAACAATGGTCAAGGTCATGCAATGCTGGGATGACGGCACAATTGGCGATGCCCGCCTGACTGAAATTCTGCGCAAATACAACGCCAAAGCGACGTTCAACCTCAATCCGGACTATCATGGTGAAACACGCGGCGAACAACGCTGGGTCGGCATTAACGAACCGGGGTGGTCATTCAAAGGATTCCGTGACGGCAAACTCGGCAAAAATGAACTGCGTGAAATCTACGGCGGGTTTCAGGTCGCCAGCCACTGCATGAAACATGAATGCGCTGGCGCTGTCCCGGACGATGTATTTATCAAGTCGGCACTCGATGCGCGGCATTATCTGGAAGACCTGTTCGGACAGAGCTGCCCCGGGTTTGCATGGCCATGCGGACGTTACACTCAGGAAACCGCCGACGCGCTTCTGGAAGCCGGTTTTGCCTACGGTCGTACAACCCAAAACGCGGAACGGATCAGCGAATGCGAACACCCGATGATCTTGCACTCCTCATGCCATTTCCACGACGGACAATTTTATCAGAAGTACGAGAATGCAAAAGCCGGTGACGGACTCTTCTATTTCTGGGGCCACACATTCGAGAATATGGACTCGGAAGGACTGTGGAACCAACTTGAGATGAAGATCAAGTATATCTCTGAAGACCCCGATGCGACATGGGTCAACCTGTGCGACATCGACTGGAAAAACGCAATCGCTTCTACCAAAGCCTGAGACACCGGCAATAGCCGACACGTCCGTCTTATCCGCACAATATAAATCAAAACGCAGCCGTCTGAATTTCCAAGGTGGATGCGTTTTCTTTTTTCAGATTTATTTTTCAATATCACTCGATGCGAGCCGCTGCAATTTCATTCCGCAGACAGCGCAAAGTATCGCAGATAGATGTAAGCAGTACTAATGAGAAGACTCAGGATCATCACCGGCAACCCGCAACGGGTGAAGGCCCAGAACGTGATCGGATATTTGTTCTTTTTCGCAATCTGTGCGATCACCACATTTGCTGACGCGCCGATCAGACTGCCGTTGCCGCCCAGACACGCACCAAGAGCAAGCGACCAGAACAGAGGTTCAGTCACTCGGTCGCGGATCAGCGTGGGATCAGCAAGTCCCATCTGTTCGGCATAGAACGGGCAGATCGTGTGGATCAGCGGGATCATCGCGATCACCAGCGGGATATTGTCAACGATACTTGAGGCAATCGCACTGACCCATAAAATCACAATCGCCGTCAGCAGCAGATTCCCGCTCGTGAGTTCAAGCACGCCGTTACCCAGCCACTCGAATACGCCTTTTTCCGTCAGTGCGCCCACAAGCATGAACAGCCCCGCGAAAAACAGGATCGTGTTCCACTCAACCTTTTCAAGCACATGGTGGATATTGCTGCCGCAGAGCAGCGCCATCAACAGGCCGCCGGCAAGTGCGATAATCCCCGGCTCGACGTGGATCGTGTGACTTGTGAAAAAACCAAGAAGAACAAGGCCGAACACACCAAGACAGATTTTCAGGCGTTTGGGGTCGGTAATTGCAAGTTCAGGACGCGCGTGCATAATACGGGCTTTAGCCTCTTCGCGCACCTGCATCGACTTGCGCTGCCACAGCCAGACACAAACCATCGCGACAATCATGATCACAAGCACGACCGGCCCGAGGTGAGATAAAAACTGGATAAACGTCAGGTTGGCGCTGGAGCCGACCAGAATATTCGGCGGGTCACCCACAAGCGTTCCGGTACCGCCGATGTTCGAAAACAGCGCTTCAAAGATCAGAAACGGCATCGTCGGGATTTCAAGGATCTGAGTCACCAGAATCGTAATCGGCGCGATCAGAATCACCGTCGTCACGTTATCAAGAAACGCGGAGAATACCGACGTCACGATCAGGAACAGCAGAAAGATGACGACGCCATTACCATTCACCTTTTTGGCAATCACAATCGCCAGCCACTCAAAAATACCGGTTTTGCCGATAATATTAACGATCATCATCATGCCGATCAGCAGAAACAGAACGTTCAGGTCAATATGGTGCAGCGCCTCTTCGTAGGGAATATACTTGCCGATAATCATCGCCGCCGCACCAAGGCCAGCGGCAATGGTCTTGTCCACCTTCTCGGTCGCAATCAGAAAATACGTGATCCCGAAGATCAGTAGCAATGACGGAATCGAATCGGAGAGCAGAAAATCCATATTTACCTCATTTCACAGACCGCGTATGCATTATCAAATACCGCATACCGGACACTACAGGTTCAGAATCCGGTCAAGCACGGTAATCCGGTCGATGGTGCCGACCTTTTTGCCGTCACGGACAACGTGCACCTTCGGATAATGCCGGACCGACAGCAAGTACACAATCTCCATCAACGTCGCCGACTCGTCAACAACGGCGAAATCCTTCGACATCAACTGCCCCACCGTCGAGGACGCGTCATTTGAAAAATACTGTTCAAACGGATCGAAATCGCGAATAAAGGAGACGCTGGGCAACTGGTTGAAAAAGTCCGGGACTCCCGATTTGAACAACAGGTCACACGTGATTTCACCAACCACATGTTCATTCTCATCAACAACCGCAACGCATTCGACCGCATGCCGGAACATCTCGCGCGTCACCTGCCGCAGCGGCGTGTCGGGCCTGATCGTAATCCGCGTCGGGCGCATGATATCACGTGCCGTGATCGACAAGTCAACGGTCACATGCTTTTCGCAAAGATAGTTGTACACTGCCGCCGTGTCCTTGGCCGTCAGGAAATAATTCTTTACCGCCTCATCCGAGAGCAACACCGCAAGCGCCCCCATCACACGCACGGCAACCGTCGGATTTTCCTCGGCAGTGACAATCATGCACGCAATCCGCACAGGCTGTCCGTCAATGGAGTCATACTCGAGATCTTCCGACAGGACCGCGATACACAGCGCAAAACGCCCCAGCCCCACAATCCGCGCATGGGGAAAAGCATAGCCGCTGCCGATGCCGGTCGGGCTGATTTTTTCACGTTCGATCACGGAGTCAATAATGGACTGCTCGCTGCACCCGGCAGCCTGTACGGCGGGGATTTTGGCCACGACCTTGGCCATTTTTGTCAGTAGTTGCCACTTGTCGCTGACTTTGACATTCAGAAGAATCTGATCGGCGGTAAGATGTGTTGCCAGTTCCACAAGCACCTCCCTTGGCGGTTATCGTCACTGCAATTCAACCGCATGCACAACAGGAAAAGGGGTTATTCCAACTCAGGCAACACCACTTCCACGGATCAGCTCGGAGTACAGCGCCACTTCATCAGTACTTTCAAGCAGGCGCGTCCGGAATGCCTCAACTTTCAGATGCCTGCTGAAGGTCGACAACAGGCGGATCTGTTCGGTATGCTGGTGCTGGCCGGCAGCGATCATAAAAACAAGCCGAACCGGCAAACCGTCAAGAGAATCATAGCCCTCAACATCAGTACGGCACAGCGCCGCGGCCATAAGTAACTCCGTCACAGACGGCAACCGTACATGAGGAACCGCAACCCCGAGACCGATTCCGGTACTCATCAGTTCTTCACGCTGGTAAACGGCCTGACACAGACCTTCCTTGTCTTTCACCGCCGGTTCTGCGGCAATTGCAGCGGCAAGCAGCGCGAGAATCTCCTGCTTGGTCGCAGATTCAATGATCTTGACACGGCGGGGGGAAAGTGCACGTTCCAGTGTGATATCCCCTGGAGCGGCAACGGTTTGCGCCGACAGCTTACTATTGACCCACGCATCGATATCCGAGCGGCGGAAGCGCCAGCTGGTTCCGATCTTACCGCCGGGAACCTCGCCCTTCTGCACCCAGTCATAGACGGTGCGCTCGGAAACGCGCAGATACTTGGCCACCTCTTCGATGGTCATGATTTCAGGTTCATGTTGCGGATTCTGGTTTTCGGATGCTGTCATTTTTATGCAATTCTTTGCAATCAGTTGAGAATGAACGCAAAATATTTACACAGATGAATATCATTCTAAATTAGCCGCAAACGCCGTCAAGCATAAATTTAACTGACCTGTAACTTCAATCACTCATTTTTCTATGTATAGCACCCAATCGAACAACGCAATACATTAAATAGCAGGCTATTACCATCGCATTATTTAACACGCATACAATCGCACAAAGATGATAAAACATACTTTTGTGCCATATAATGAAAAGATCTTAATGGCAAATAGCATACTGGCGGAAACAGTCAAATCAAATCAAGTTGCGTTAGGTCCTTCCTTAGCGCAAATCCTTCTGTACCTGCCCAGCGGAATCTTAATGTGTATCAATCGGCTGAATCATCAAATCGCCCTCACTTTTGACAAGATGAACACCCAACTCCGACAACTCCATTTGTTTCACTGACTCAAGAATTTGTCGTCTTGCTTTATCATATAAATCAGAACCAATGCAATCGTAACCATCACTCAGATCATGATTGCCATCAACGATACAGCCATTGCTATCTAATTCATATATCATTTCAATTGAATCAAGCGAAAAACATTTATAGTACTTGTATTCTTCTCTTTTTATTGTAATCGAAGAAACAGAATTATTTTTAGAGAAGCTCACACATATCACCTCTGAGCCGTTT
>QKHZ01000151.1 GCA_003249795.1 bacterium
ACCACAATCCCAACGACCATCCTGATATCACTCCGGTGCAATACCGCGCACTCCATATGCAGCGATCATTCTCATTATGATGCCCCATGGCGCGATCCTCCGGAAATATTGTCGTTCGAGATACCAATTTGATTTCTGCCACCAGCCTCATCATTTTATCATGATATACATGGCAAATCAACGATTGTCATGTATAGAAAAACACGGTGCATGCCGGATGGCATGCACCGTATGATTTGGATTTCGAGAGCAATGATTCTTACTATAATCGTTGCTAAAACTAAATCTTGTTGGCGTGGGTAAGCAGATACTTCTCCGCTTTCAGGCACCACAGACCATTGTTCTTTTCAACAATGTCGGCAAGCTTTGCGTACAGCGGATCGCTGCCGCCCTTTTTGCGCAAATCGGTCAGCGCAACCAGCGGCATCGAGATGCCGGTGTAGATCAGCTTCTTTCCGCCCGGAATTTTCGGCAAATTAAGTGTGGTTTCAACAACTGCATCAAGCCCGCCCACGTGCGTGATCATCGTCGACGGATCAATTTTGCCTTCACTCATCATCGACAACGATTCGATCATGTCGTCGGTATTACCACCGCTGGTACCGACAACGTGGGTCGCTGCATAGTGGACATTGTAGAAGTTGAAGTTCGCAGAGAAATTCGGATCGGTCGGACCTGCAAAAAAGTTCAGACAGCCGTCCTTGCCAAGAATCGCATCGCCCTGCTCAACTACCGGCTTGACCGGTGCGAAAACAAAGACATCATCAAAGCCGTCACCGCCTGCAATGTCTTTGAGTGACTGCACAACATTTTCCATCTTGCTGGTATTGACGTACTTCAATTCGACCCCGTTTTTCGCAGCTTCCTTGACCGTATAGATCGACGCCGCGCGTTCAAGGCGTGCATCATCAATATCGGTTACAACCAGCAATGACGGACGGCGGTCGCAGTGAATCGCATAGTCGATAGCGCCCAATCCCATTGGCCCGACTCCCGCGAGAATCGCCATTTTGCCGCCTTCGACAATGCCCATCTTGTGTTTGTAGCTACCAGCGGTTGTATGGTAGTTAGCGTGAAACGCACCTACAATGCAGCTCATCGGCTCAGCCAGTGATCCGGCAAAGAACGCATCACCCTCGTATGAGAGCAGGCACTTCTGTTTCATCACCACGGCAGGAATAATAATGTAGGTCGCATCGCCACCGATAGTCCGGAATGAATATCCCGGCGCATCAAGCGATCCCTTGTAGTTGAGCGCAGGCTGGATGGAGAATTTCTGCCCGGATTTGAATTTGTCTTTCCACTTCTTGCCGACTTCAACGATCTCACCGCAAAACTCGTGGCCGATGATCACGGGATCTGTCTCTATATCATCCGGTACCCGCTTGTGATCGCTGCCCTGATAAGCGGCTTTGTAGCTCGACATGCAGATCGAATCCGAAATGATCTTCGCGAGAATTTCGTCATCACCCATCTTGGGCAGTTCAAACTCATCCAACCGTAAATCATTTTTCCCATACAGCCGTACAGCTTTCGTCTTCATCCATCCTCCTTCTCCAACGCTGTGCGTTGGATCACATTCACGCGCCGATACCTTATCGTTTATCCACGGCTTGTCGTTGCCAAGCCTGCCAGTTTTCTCCGCATAGATTTCATTTACGCTCTACGATGAACGGGTGTGGCAACCTGCCGCATACCGCAGTGCGGTAAACGAATCTTTATTACGATTTCAGTAGTGACAGGTACTCTGCTTCATACGCATCAAACCCGGTATATGATGGTGTTTCAACCGGAATTTCATCGATAGTCAGAAGATCCTTTGCCACCATCGGATCGGAATTTTCAAGCGCAGCTTTGGCAAGGATTGCCGCACCCGTTGCCGTTGCCTCTTCCATGTGCGTACAGGCAACCTTCGCAGCCGGATAGAGCGCCGCCAGAAGCGACACGTACGCCGCGTTCATCCGGAACCCGCCTTCAGTGTAGAGTTTGCCTTTGCCTGCAAAACCGATAAAGCCAAACGCGACCTTGGTCTGCAACGCCAGCGACAAATTCAGCACCGCCATTGCATAAGCCGGATCCTTAAAGAACGGTGGAATCTTGCCCGATTTCACGTCATCCAGCGAATACACCGTGCCGCTTTCGACGACACGCGGAGATGACTCGGGGAAGATCCCGACACCGGCGACGACACTGGGTAGAATGAAGCAGCGTTTTTCACTCAGCGCTTTTTGATAAACTTCCGGATCGTACGCATTCGAATCGAACTCGCCATGGATTTCCTTGAGCAGATCCGTATATGCGCCATACTCCAGTCCTCCCATGAAAATGCCGGTCTTGACCGGATGATAAAACGCATCGATGTTATAGAAAACCGTCTTGCCGATTTCGTCAGGCGCAAAGTTGAAGTCCTTAGCAGGGTGCATGGCGACACACCACGTTCCGGTGGAGTTCAGCACGAACTCTTCCTGCTGCTTGACCAGATACGGCAGAAGGCTTGAGTTTGAATCATGAATCCCCATCGTGACGATACAATCGGTACGCAGCCCTGTCTTCTCGCTCATCTTTGAACTGACCATACCGAGAACATCCCACGAGTTTACGACATTATCCGGCAGCATTTTAGTAATGCCCAGCTTGTCGGCGACGCTGGAGTAGCTGCGGGTATTCGGGTTGAACAGGTAGCTGTGGCAGCCCATATACGTCGTATCCGCGCCGGTTTTTCCGGTAAAAATGTACCCGAGGTACTGCGGATAGTTAAGGATGTGCTTGGTTGCCGCAAATTCGGCCGGCCACGTTTGCTTGATGAAATGAATCAGCTTGGCGACATTGATCATGCTGCCGATTTCGGCGGTAGCCGTTTCAACCTGCAAATCGTTGCGGTCGCCACAAAGATCGAAAAAATCGTCACTCATCTTCTGCGGAGATTCAGTGGTATACGCAACCGGCGGCGTGGAAAGTTTTCCGTCTTCGCCGACACAAAACGCGGTCGCGCCGTGGGTCGTAATCGACAGTGCACCGATGTCGTGATCAATCGCGAGTTCCTTGATCGTAAAGATAAGCCATTCGACAATCTCTTCCAGTGGTTCATAATGAACGCCATCGATAATCTTTTCTTCAAACCCTTTGCGACGGGTCGCCACAGGCTTCAGATTATTGTCATAAATCAAAACTTTCTTGTTGGTCTTGCCGATATCAATCACGGCGATCATGCTCTGGTTCATCGTGCTATCCTCTGGTTACTCTTTTCAAACAACCCGTTTTGGTTCAAAACTTGCACAGAAAGCAGCGTCAATGCCTGCCACTTCAGGACAATCCGATTTCTTTGTATGCAGCGATCCGCTCAGGTAGGCTTGCATATGCTTTCACCGTTTTATCCGAGAAGAACGAATCGTCCTGCGACTTTGTTGCAGCGCGCTCGTGACCGATCAGCGCCCACGTTGCGTCAATCAGGTTATGAAACTCAGGATTCCGCAGCGCGTCACAGATAAATTTCTGACGCGGTGAGTTGATATCTTCACCGCTGATCTGGAAGAAGCCATACTTGTCGCACAAGCCGCGTACACGGGTCAGTTGCTCCAACGTATTGCGCGACGGCATATAAGTCACCGCCTGAAACCCGATATCAGAAATTTCTTCAAACAACAGATCCAGATAACTATCTTCAAAGGTCTGAGTCTTCTTGTCGCCTGTAACGGAATTGCCAACATCGCCCAAATACGCATACGCTGGGATAGCCCCGATCTCGCGACCAAAGGTGACGACCTTGCGGATATCTTCGCACTCGTCAGTGGCATCGATATAAAATTTGGCGACCAGATCGCTCTTCAGTAAGCCCAGCAGGTCATACGCACGGAACGGATTATTCTGGGCAGATAAAAATCCTGCGACTTTTTCCGATACCGGCAGCTTCAAATCGTTCTTCAGAAATTTGATCAGCTTGTCAGCTTCAGGATACACTTCGATCATCCGCAAGGACGTCGCAAACAACAGATGCCGCTCGGTGACGGTGCCACCCTCATGTGCCATCGAAATCCCGCGCACGTCTTTATCATAATCCACATGCAGCGCCTTATCGGCAAACAGCCCGTTCAGGCGCTCCAGCATCGAACAGTTGCGTGCCTCACGCGCAGCAATCGAGGCTTTGAAAAATTCTTTGACTTGGCTGATATTCTGGTGCGGGATACCGTGCAGCGCCATGTACGCTACGCTTTTCTGGTCAGGGTTATTGATCCGGCGACCGTTCAGACGGGTCTTGCCCGCATCTGCGCGGCACTCGACACCAACGGTAATCGGCAAGCCCGCAATCTCACCGGCTTCGATAAACTCTTCCGCACCGCCGACGCTGTCGTGATCCATAATGCCTGCAGACGAAAGTCCAGCCGACAGGCTCATCCACACCGCCTTTGTCGGTGAATAAGGGCTGAAGGAATATGTCGTATGGATATGGTTATTGACGTCGATCCCGCGCTCTGGCAGATTCTTGCCTTCACGTTCCATCAAATCGCTCAGCGCCGCCAGACGCTCAGTTTTTGTCGCCGAGTTCAATTCATTCAGATCCGTCGCCGTCGCACTCATGAGTTTTCCCTCTACTCTCTTGTCAAACGTTGAAGTATTCTTTCATTTTGTGTTCGCGTTTGCCTGCCACTCTGTTTTCAACAGGCTATAGACTGCGTGGTCAACCACCATTCCGTACAGGCATTCCGACCGGCGCAGGATTCCATCGTGCTGAAACCCGAGCCGCTCTGCAACCGCGCGGCTTTTCCGGTTTCCTGTTGCCGCACGAATTCTGCAAAGCGATAACCCTAACCGGCCAAAGCCGTAAGTTAAGATCTGACGAATCGAATCAGTCATCAGCCCACTCCCCTGACAGTCCTGCGACAGCCAGTAACCAATCTCACCGACGCCGGTTTTCCAATCAAGCAAGTTGAATCCGCAAACGCCAACAATCTTTCCACCGTCCAGAATCACGAAGACCGCGCCCTTTTTATCAGCATAATCATGCAGCGATCGGCTGATAAATCCTTCCATATGCTTCATCTCAGTCGTGCAGTCAAGCCACGGTAGCCATTGCCGCAGGTACTGCCGGTTTGCATCAACCAGCTTCATCAACTCATCCGCGTCCTGCGGTTCGATCATCCGAATTGACATATGGACACCTTTCGATCCATGCAACGCACTCAATTACTCCGTATGTTCTGACCGCGGCAACGTGAATCTATTGGACTTTTCGTCGCCGTCGCGCGCATGAGTTTCCTTCCCTATGGATCAAAACAGATTGCCTGACCGTCGTAACCCAAGCGAACTGGAGTTATTGAACAATAATACTGTACATGCAATAACCAGCTCCGCCAGAATTCCGAAACGGTGGTGTCAGAAAACCTTTCGGTAAATCTCCGTACACTTCGACCTTCCCTGCCGGATACTTTTTCGCAAACACACTAAATGACATATTGCGGGGATCATCCTCAATCGGGCGAAAAATATCCACGCCCGTATCAGTGAATACGTTTAACCACGCTGGCCGCGTCTCAAACGTATTTCCATGCATGACATAAACAGTAACATCTCTCTCGCAAACAAAGGAGAAGCACAATTCATCATCCTCATACATTTTGTCATTACCAGCAGTGCGAATATAGGTTGCGCCTTTCAGAAAATCCGGCACCGGCCCGATCTTGTAATCCCGATCAATATACTGCGTGATTCCCCCGAAAAAACCATCTTCAACAACCTCATAAGTTTTTCCTGAGATGGTTTTAAGATCATAAAAAGCAATGGCATATTTATCTCTCTTTTTACGCTACAGGAGAATAACACATGACTATTTCAGCATGTTCTGGCCGCCGGTGACAGGGATGGCCTGGCCGGTTTCGTACTGCTGTTCAATCACATACAGAATCGCTCGCGCCACATCAACCACGCCACAGCCACGGTTCATCGGAACCTTACTTTCGTACGAACGCTTGACGTCTTCGACGGTTTTTGCACCCGCAACCTTGCCCGCTTTCAGATACTGGACAAACAGGCCGTTTTTCGGATCACTCCACAGTGGGCCATCAAAGAAGTTGCCCGGGCAGATCGAGTTGACCTTGATGTTCCATTCAACCAGTTCCAGCGCAAAGCTCTGTGTCAGGCCGATACCGCCGAACTTTCCGCCTGCGTATGCGAAGTTGTTTTTGCTTCCCGACAGGCCGCTCTTGGAGTTGACCTGAATGATATCAGCCGTGTATTCCGGCGCAAAGCGGTGCTGGATCTTCATCACATCCGACGCCTTCTGCGCACAAATAAAGTAACCGGTGTAGTTGATCTTGGTCATGAACTCGAAGGTCTTCGTGTCCATCTTGTCGAGTCCGCCCGCACGCAGGACGCCGGCGTTACTGACCAGCACATCAAGGCCGCCGTATTCCAGCACAGTCTGGCGAACCATCTGCTCGACCGAATCCGCATCGCCGACATTGACCGATACCGCAATCGCCTTACCGGCACCGAACTCTTCGCAATACTTGGCTGCGTTCGCTTTCGCAAGTTCAATGTTGAGGTCGGCAATCACAACGTTAGCGCCTTCCGCCAGAAGCTCTTCGGCAACGCCTTGCCCGAAGCCCTGCGCAGAACCGGTAACGATCACGATCTTCTCGTCGATCCGGCCGTAGCAGCCGCAGTCGTGATGAGCGCGGTGGTGGATCATATGGCTCCAGTTCTGGATTTCCTTGAGAGCCTTTCCGGCAATCGGCAGAACCCCGCCAAATGCCCCTGCACCCTTTGCTGCTGTTGCCGCATCGATAAACATCGTCTTGGCACGCTCAGCACCTTTGCGCGTACAACCGGCCGTGAAGACACCAAGGCCATCGACAACGACAACGCGCGGGCTTTCTCCATACTTTTTCTGGTGCGAAGTGATCTGTTTTTCAAGCGCCTTGTACTGCGCGTCCAGATCCTTCTTCGCTTCCACGCGGCAGATGGCAAGACCGCAGTATGCCGAATGATCCGGTGTAAGCGCTGTCGAGACATTCTTGATCCACGCAGCCTTGCCCGCAACTTCGCCCAGAATCCCGTCTGCGCTGAAGGTGACTATATTGCCGTAACCACCGCTGGTGATCATTCGCACCGCAGGCGCAAGAGCCGCAGCAAGTTTGAGACTATCTTCAGCAAGCGGTTTCACCTTGGCAGGCTTTGCCGCTTTGATCGCCTTTGCAATTGTTCGCAGAACCGAGCTGTTGAGCTTGTCCAAGCCACTGACCGAATCCGCTCCGACGACAAGACCATGATTCTGGATCAGGATGATCGCAGCGTCTTTTTTGTTCGCCGCTTTATATTCTTCAAGGCCTTTGGCGACCGCGACCGCAGTCGAATAACCGGGAGCCGCCGCATCGATCCACAGCGCCTTTTTGCCGAACAATTTCGCAGCCGCAGCCTTGCCGTTCTTGGCACAGACCAGTGCGCTGACAACAACAGGATGCGAGTGAAGAACAAACGCCTGCGGCATCACTTCATGCAGCAGCGCGTCCACACTCGGCAGCTTCTCACTCTCACCCCGCATGCGTGCCGACAAGAGATCGTCACCAACCAGCTCCTCGCGCGCAATCAGACCCTTCGGATATTTCTCGCCCAGCATCGCAGCCAGCGCCGGACGCTTGAGGCCGACAAGATCATCCTCTTCCAGAAACTTCATTTCAACGCCACTTTGTTTGACCCAGAGAAAGTTCTTCTCTTTATAGGAAACATTTCCGCCGCTGCCGATAATCTGTGCCGTGTCGTTTCCAATCTTGTTTGCCAGAACCAAAAGATCTTTCATTGCTTTGTTCATAAGAGTCCTCTCTTTTTACTTGCCGCAGCGCGGTAATGTAATCTCTATTCCTGTGTTAACGTTCTTCTTTTCTATACCCGAGTAACGATTTTAAAATTGCCTGCATTCGTGGTTGACATTGCCTGATCACTAAAGTCATTTCTATCTCGTTAATGTCCACAGCGACTTGCACGCACGTCTTTGGGCATAATAGCATGCCATCTCTTTTGATCGAATATGATCGAATATGATCAAAATGATTGAAAAGTCAAGAAGAAACCGGTAGAATACGAACATGTTCAGATGAGAATCCAGTATACTGCAAGCGCTGGCCGGATACGGCATCATCCGGGGAGAATCTTCGCGTATCAAGATGGCGGGATTCATCAGCCAAAGAACAAGAGACAGAAAGGTCGCACCATGCTTCAGAGTGAACGGCATGAAAAAATCCTGCAACTGTTGGAAGAAAACCGGCTCATGACCATCCGCGCTCTGGCCTCGCGGCTGGACATCTCGGAAGTGACTATCCGCCGTGATATCCGCGACCTCGACGAAACCGGACGCCTGCGACGTGTACGCGGCGGGGCCGAAGCCTTGTCCGCGCAGTGGGACCACAGCCTCGCTTTTTTCGGACAACCCCCGTTTGCAGGCCGGCAGAATTTCCATCTGAAAGAGAAGAAGAAGATCGCCAAGCGCGCAGTCGAACTGTGCGACGAAGGCGAGACCGTCATCATCGACGGCGGCACGACCACGTTCTGCATGGCCGAGTACCTGCAGGACACGCGGCTGCAGATTCTGACCAACTCGTTTGCCATCGCACGCGCACTCATGCACACCGGCAACCAGATTGTCCTCACCGGCGGGATGCTGTATCCGGAGGCCGAGCTGATCCTTGACCCGTTTGATGCAGAGATGTTCAGCGACTATGTGCCGAAAAAACTGTTTCTAGGCGTAGCGGGCATGGACGAGTCCGGCGTCAGTAACCTCAACGCCCTGATTCTGAAGGCGGAAAAACGGATGATCGCACGGGCAGAGCAACTGATCATCCTCGCCGACAGCAGCAAACTCGGTACACGCGGCAGCCTGTCACTGTGCCGGATCAATCAGGTGCATACACTGATCACAGACAGCGGGATCACAGACAAGTTCGCCGGAATTCTGCAGAAAGAAGGCGTCAACCTCATCGTCGTCTGAGTGCAGATGCAACCAGAACCGCTTAAGCGCTCTTATAATCAACAAACCTGAACAACACCCGCACCCAACGGAGGGCAGCCGAATGCGGACGATTTGTGCAATTCTCACAGCATGCATTTCCCTCACCTTCTTCACCTGCGGATGTTCGATGGTACAGTCAGCATGGAGCCCAGACAGTACCAGCCTTGTCTTTCCCGTTCACTCAACCAGCGGAGGCGGCGACGAGATCGAAACATCGACACTTGCACTGTATGATATAAAAACACACTCAACAAAAATATTGATCCCACAATTTCAGGCCAAAGACAACTATCTGTTACCTTGGTTTACAGAAGACGGAAAAACAATCCTGCTTGTTGAGGCAAATACAAACTCATCACCTGATTCAGACAGCGCTGCAAAAGGAAAGCTGATCGACACCACAACCGGCAATACTATGAAAACGTTTGACCTGCTTGGCCCCGCCATGAACTCAGGCCTCATGCACAACGGATATTTTCTCTATGAATGCAGCATGGCTTTTTCAAACGAGGAGAACAGCGATCCAGATAAATTTCCCCTTCTAGGCATTCGCATGCTCAACCTGAAAGATCAGTCAGAGCAGATCCTCTTTGATAACCAGATTATCTTCCATATTTTGAAAATGGGCAACGATATCGGATTTGCCGGAGTGATACCATATGACCAAAAAATGCTGCAGAAAGCCTTTGACTCAAAATCAGATGAGTTGATAAAAAATGAAATGAATAATTACATGGATAAAATGTATTCATCTCTCCAATTCGGTAAAATTGATCCCGACAAAAAGACACAAGTGCTTTTTGCTAAAATAGCTGCGCAGGATCTTGGAGGAAAATGCATAAGCCCACTATTCAAAACAGCAGACTCAACACAAAACAGAATCGCGCTGTTGCTAAATGTCTTGCCGGTAAAATACAGCCAAATGGATGAAGATATAGATGACGGCGACAGTGAAGATAAACCCAGAAAGGAAGTTGTTAAACAATTCAAGAAACTAGTCGTTGTTCAGGATGACGGCAAAATTCTATACAAAAACGCTATTCCGTCATCGTGGCTATATCCAACACCGATTCAGTTATCAAAAGAAGGAAATACGGCCTACATAATCGATATCGATATTGAGACACGAGAGTTACTCGTCATTGAATATGACTATCTGCAAAAGAAAACGCGACGGATTCCAATCCTCAAACCAATCGTCATTCCCGGCGAAGAGTTTTTTGATGCAGGCGGCGAGGAAGCAGCGATCATTCGGTTTGACCTGAAAATTTCCCCGGATGGAAAAACACTGGCATTTACAACGCTTCCGTGGCTAAAGGCAACCGACACCGGTTACGGTAAACTCGGCTATGACTATAAAAACAAATCCTATCTCGACAACGCGCCGCTGTACCTGATCGACCTGACTAGCCCCGAGCGCACCGTCACGGCGGTCTCCATATCAGATATCGAAAAACAAAACGAAAAAATTGCACCTCAGGATCACTGAACCCCAATTATGGAGAATCACATGAGAGCGTTCATTCTATGTGCCATTCTTTTCCTCCTTCTGGCCTGCGGATGTTCGATGGTCCAGTCGGCATGGAGCCCCGACAGCAACCATATCGTCTTTCCTTTTTATAAAATTGCACCCACGCAGAAAGAAGCTGAAACACCGGGCCTTGCCGTATACGACCTCACAACGAAAACAACCCGTATTCTCATCCCACAGACAATTGATAAAACCGCGCAATGGTATCTGCCTTGGTTTAAGGAAGATGGGAAAGAAATTTTCATCGCAGAATTTTCATCCAATGCTGGAAAGAAAAAACAACCCAACGCAAAAGGCAAACTGATTGAGGCTGAAACGGGTGCACTGATCAAACCATTCAACCTATCTATTCCCATGATGAAATCAGGCGTATTTTATCACAACACATTTCTCTATGAATATGATCTTTTCAGCAGAGATGCTCTGGAAAATGATGGATTTGATAATCCCGATACATGGCCGCCACTCGGTATCCGGATGCTGAACCTGACAGACAATACAGAACAAGTCCTATTTGAAAAACAAACGATCCATTGCATCTTAAAAATGGGAAATGAAATCGGTTTTATTGGCCAACCTGCGTATAACACAGAGCTCCTGAAAAATGCGTCAGAAGAACAGGGCGAAGCAATGATGCATGACCAATATTCTACGCTTCTGTTTGGCAAAATAGATCCTGACAAAAAAGCACAAACAGTATTCGCAACGATCAAGGCTCAAGATCTAGGCGGTAAATCTTTCATCCCATATTCAATTCCTTCAGATACAAACGAACATACAATTGCATCCATCGTGATGATTTCACAAACTAACCTTGATGATATAGAATGTGAATCAGGCGCGGATTGCGAAGATCAAGATGATGAAAAACAGATATTGCTGATTATCGCTGATGATGGAACCATTCTTCATAAAGATAAAATTCCCGCGACAATGGGTTTGCCGACTGCGATACAATTATCCGAAAATGGTTCACTTGTTTATTTCATTGACATTGATGATAAAAAGCGGGAGTTGGAAATTGTAGAATACAATTATCTGACAAAACACTTGCGCCGAATTTCAATCCTTCACGATATCCTATTACCTGGGGAAGATTCACTGGAATCAACCTGCGATATGGTCACCGCAATGGCCTCATGCAATATACATTTTGATCTAAAACTCTCTCCTGACGGAAAAACATTAGCGTTTACTATACTTCCATGGAAAAAAGCAACTGACCTCGGAAACAACAAACTAGGCTATGATTTCAAAAACGAAGTTTATCATGACAACGCGCCGCTGTACCTGATCGACTTGACCAGTCCGGAACGTACCGTCACGGAAGTCAGGATTCCTGATACACCTCTCTCAAACTCGAAACCGTAAGATCTTTCCGCTCGGGTTTACCAAAACCAACGTCCGATAAGAAATAAGCATTCCGGACGCGAATTTTCGTTACACTCCCGCATTTTCTTCACAAATTCATCAAAAAGTGACCCTCCGAACGAAATTGATACGGAAACGCCCGTTTCAAGTCGATACCACGGTATAGGTTCCGCTACGGCTGCTGTTACCCAGCTACAGCAAACGACATCGTTTTGATAAGGACACACAATGCCTGAAGACAATATGGGTCAGGATGATATCGACAAACTGCTTGCCGAAGCTCTCGGCGGCGGAGATTCGGAATCGACTGAGTCCAGCGGAATGCAGAGTCAGGACGATATCGATGCGCTGCTGGCTGGGATGGATCCGTCTGCAATGGAAGAACCTGCTAAACCATCCGCTCCGGCAGAAGAAGTCGACAATACCCCGCAGGGACAGGACGACATCGACGCATTACTGGCAAGCATGGGCGGTGGTGGCGCTGCAAGCGAACCGGCAGCAGAAGACAATACTCCACAAGGGCAGGATGACATTGACGCTCTGCTGGCAGATATGACCAGTGGCGGAACCAGTGGAGATGCTGGACCCAAGGCTGAACCTGAACCCGCTGCTGCCGCGCCGGCTGAAGAAGATAATACGCCCCAAGGACAGGATGACATTGACGCACTGCTGGCGAGTATGGGCGGCGGTGGTGATGCCGCTCCGGCTGAAGAAGACAATACCCCGCAAGGGCAGGATGATATCGATGCGCTGCTGGCGGGAATGGGCGGCGGTGGTGATGCCGCTCCGGCTGAAGAGCCTGACAACACACCGCAGGGACAGGATGATATCGATGCGCTGCTGGCAGGGATGGGCGGCGGTGGTGATGCCGCGCCGGCTGAAGAAGACAATACCCCGCAAGGGCAGGATGATATCGACGCGCTGCTGGCAGGAATAGGCGGCAGTAGCGATGCGGCTCCGGCTGAAGAAGAAGACAGTACCCCACAGGGGCAAGACGATATCGATGCGCTGCTGGCGGGGATGGGCGGCGCAGATGCAGAGGAAGAAGCACCGGCAACTGTTTCAGAACAGCCCGCAGCGACCTCACCCGTCGCATTCGACGAACCAGACACAGACGCTGGTCAGGGTGATATTGAAGCCAATGACGAGATTGAATCATTACTTGGAAAAATGAATGCCGATGCAAGCGAACCAGACTTGATGGGCGTTCCTGATATCGGCGATGACGCTAGCGGCGATGTATTGGCTGCCATGCCGACACCACCGAAACCTTCTGTATCCTTTGCCCAAACGGTGGCGCCTGCGATCAAGGCACCGCAACCGTCCGAACTTGGCGCAGATGATCTGAAAGCGTTGCAGGAAAGCCTTTCTTTACTCGGTTCAGCAGGAGAAGTCGAAGGACTGGCCGGACAGATTGCAAGCCTTCTCGGACAGCTTTCGGAACGTGCACGCCGCTATCAGCACGCGTGGATGCTCTCTGACCGCGAAACCAAAGAACTCCGTTCGAAAATCTCAGGCGATTCACACAAAATCGTTGTCGTTGAAGGTGAACGCGACGCGTTGCAGAACGAAGTCCATGCGCTGCGCAAACGTCTCTCAAAAGCAGAAGGCGAAAAACTCGCGTCGGAAGAATCCTCCCGCACGGAAGTGTCATCGCTGCAGATGCAGGTGCGTGAACAGGAATCGCGCGTCCATATGCTTGAGACCGAAGTTAAAACACTGACCGAGGAGCTTGAGCGCGCGCGTCATGAATCGACCGGTGCGGATCTTGAATCCCGCCGCGCCCGGTTTGAAGCAGACCGGCTGCAGTCAGAGCTTGAAGCCGAACGTCAGGAACGCATGCGGATGCAACGCGCACTTGATAATCGCGAAAAAGAACTGCAGGCGATGCAGGCACAGAAATCCGGACAAGCTTCCACGCTGTTTCTGGATGAGCTTCACCGGTTGGTTCGCAGGCTTGAGAGTGAGCTTGACATCCGGTCCAGCGCCGCACGTCAGGCGTTGGATACACTGGAAAAACTGGAGTGGAAAGACGGGCAAGACTCACGCGTCTCGATCCTCCGCGAATCCCTCTCGACCGCTTGCGGCATGAGCTCGCAGGAAAATGATGCACTGAAAAACCTGTCGGCACAACTTGGCGTACAGCCGTCGAAACAGGAACCGTCGTCACTTTCGTCACTGGAGTTGTTCGACAAGGCGATCCTGCGCTATGATTTTACAGAAGGTACCCGCATCGGCGTTGAACTGATGCAACAGGCAGTCGTTACACCGGCACAATTAATGGACCGCGTATATCGCTGCCAGTCGCTGCGATCTGCCGAAGCATCCGGAAAATTGCCGGAACTGATTAGCCTTCTGCAAGGAATCGTCGATGTACAAAAGGC
>QKHZ01000243.1 GCA_003249795.1 bacterium
AACGTATCCGCAAGGATAAATCAATATTAGGCCTAGCGAATATCATCTGACACACAGGAAGGACGCTCTATGCCCAAACAAAACGACATTCAACTCTACTCAAAAAAGCAAGTGTTCGTTGCGACCTTTTTGGGATCAATACTGGCTGGTACCGTGCTGATGTATCTCAACTCAAAACGTCTGAAACCGGAGAACGCCGACCGGAAAATATTACTCATAGGAATTGCATCCACAATCATCCTGATCGCGTTTTGTCTTTTTTCTCCATATCTGCCACCAAGCATAACATTTCCGGTATTGCAGGCGGTGGCAGCAGGGGAGTGGTATAAATGGGCGCAGGAATCACAGTACAAACAGGCTCTTGCCCAAAGCGGTAAAAAATGTTCTTGGGAAAAGACCATCTTGGTCCTGATTTTATGTGTCATCCTTTTTTTTGCCGTTGGCATCGCTCTTTTGCTTCCTCTAGTCATTATATTGCCAGAAAACTTCTTTCCTAATCTATAGCCTGCGATAACAAGCATGCTTCCTGTACAGGATCAAAACAACTTCATCGGTTATGCCAATACCGTTTTATTCACTCACATGGCGAGAACCATAAAACCAATCATAAAAAGAGTTCTCAATTGCTGGACTTGCGGAATTGCCGGGGGGATCTCTCGGCATACTGCTGAAATACCCGCGAAAAATACGCCGCATCCCGATACCCGCACGCACGCCCCACTTCACCGATATTCAGTGATGTTTCCATCAGCAGTTTCTTCGCCTGATCAATCCGGTTAATATGAATGTAGTCGATCAACGAGTGACGCGTCGAAGTCTTGAACACATGCGACAGATAATCGGCCGTGCACTGCAACCGCTCCGCCAGCCACTTCACACTTAACTCCGGAAGCGCTAGGTGTTCCATCACCAGCCGCTGGCACAGCCGGACTTTATGGTTATCGATATAGTCCGGTTGCCGACCTGTACGCAACAATTCAAGCAACCCTTCAGCGAACACATGAAACAGCGCCTGAATGACTGACGTTTTCGCCCCTTTCTGCTCCAGATGCAGATAGACCAGATCGTCAAGATAGTGCTGCAAATACCCGGGGCGGGAACCTAGTCGGCGCATGGAGTCAAGAATTCGCGGATGATTATTGCCATTGGCGATGGCGTGGTGCAGCGTGAGAGTCTCTCCATGAAAGCAGGTCACAACATTATGAAACGGTTTGCGCGTCGGTTTGCATTTTTCCCAATGCGCAAACCCACGACAGATTAAAAAACACTCGCCTTCATGAATCGGCAAGTCGCCTACCAGAGTCTGCATCACAGAGCAGCCGGAGATCTGATAAAACAGTTCATGATGAAGATGAAAATGCTGCATGCCCTCGCTGCGGTATAAGCAATCTTTCGGGTTCGGCACGATCAGCTTCAACGTTCCGGTTCTTGCCCGGTCGGATAAGTCCTGACACAAATCATAAATAAACGTCTCGAGCGGTTCAGGATGAAATTCCGCCATTTTTCTCACCTTTGCCTTTGCGCACACAAACCGGACCAACTAGAATCTACATATAAGATTTATCCAAATCTTAACCGGTAAATCCAAGGAAATAAAATGGTTTTTGTTCTAAAATGGGATAAATATACGAGTATCAGGTTGGTTGATGTCTATTTTTTATCAAAAACAAAAACTGGAGTAACCCATGAATTCGACAATTCAGGTCACAGTATGGAATGAGTTCCGCCACGAAAAGAAAAACGAAAAGGTCAAGGCCCTGTACCCCGACGGCATGCACAAGGTCATCGCCGATTTCCTCGGCAAGAACGCAGACCTTCAGGTTCGCACCGCAACGCTGGATGAACCGGAACACGGCCTGAGTCAGGAAGTCGTCGACAATACCGATGTTCTGATCTGGTGGGGGCACATGGCCCACGGCGAAGTCAGTGACGAAATCGTCGCGCGCGTGCAGAAGCGTGTACTTGAGGGCATGGGCCTGATCGTCCTGCACTCGGGGCACTTCTCCAAGATTTTCAAAAAGATGCTCGGAACAAACTGCTCGCTCAAGTGGCGCGAATTTGCCGAAAAAGAACGCCTCTGGAACATCGAACCCGGACACCCGATCACAGAAGGTATTGGCGAATACATCGAACTGCCCAACACCGAAATGTACGGTGAGCGTTTCGACATCCCCACACCGGACAAGCTGATCTTCATCTCCTGGTTTGAGGGCGGCGAAGTGTTCCGTAGCGGTTGTGTGTGGGAACGCGGCCACGGGCGGATTTTCTACTTCCGACCGGGACACGAAACCTACCCGATCTTCTACAACGAACAGATCCAGAAGGTGATCACCAACGCCGTGCGCTGGGCAAAACCGCGCATCATTATGCCCGACAAGTGCCCGATGAGCCAGCCGCTGGAACCGCTTGAAAACAAGAGCAATACCTTCGGCGCCGCCGGTATCCTGCAGAACGGCTGAGGGTTGAACAAATCACATTTATCATCGCCTAAATACTCCGGTGCGAAAATATGTACTCATCGCGCCGGAGAAATTACTTCTACCAAATGAATGGAGCAGTCCAATGAAAAAGTTGCGTTGTGGCGTAATCGGCCTCGGCATGGGCAAAGCGCATATCAAAGGTTACCAGACACACCCGCAGGCGGAAGTTGTTGCCATCGCCGACATGAATGAAGAGCTTCTGAAAAAAGTCGCTGATGAATTCAACGTCCCGGCGACCTACACCGATGCCGAAAAGATGATCGAGCAGGAGCAGCTTGATATCGTCAGCGTCGTCACCCCGAACAAATTCCACAAGCCCCTCACTCTCAAAGCACTGGCCGAAGGCTGCAATGTTTTGTGCGAAAAGCCGATGGCCATGAACGCGGTCGAAGCGCAAGAGATGCTCGAAGCGTCGGAAAAAGCGGGCAAGCGTCTGATGATCAACTTCAGCTATCGTTTCTATGAACAATCATGGGCGCTGAAAAAACAGGTCGAAACCGGAATTCTCGGTGACATTTACTTCGGTCGCACCGTCTGGCACCGTCGCCGCGGCATGCCGCGTTTCGGCGGATGGTTCGGGCAAAAAGCTCTCTCCGGCGGAGGACCATTGATCGACCTCGGCGTTCACCGGCTTGACCTTGCGCTATGGTTGATGAACTATCCGAAACCGGATTGGGTACTTGCTGGCGCATACAACCCGATCGCTACCGAAATCGCCAAACGAGAAGGCAAAGAATATGACGTCGAAGACTTGGCCTCCGCAATGATCCGCTTTGAAAATGGCGCAACCCTTGTCGTTGAAGCCTCGTGGGCAGCTAATATCGCGCAACGCGAACTGATGGAAACGCGTCTGCTTGGAAGCAAGGCAGGCCTTGTCCAGCGCAATGTCGGTGAAGGCTATGATTTCGAGGCGGAAATATATCTTGAACGCGAAGGCTGCCCGTTTGACATGAAGGTACACCCGCCTGTTCCGGAAGCGAAATGCTCGATGTACCACTATGTCGACTCGATCGTCAACGACAAGCCGCATATCGCAACAGCCAAAGACGGTGTTATCGTTATGAAAATATTGGATGCAATCTACAAAAGCGCAGCAGACGGAAAACCGGTCCAGATTTCCTGAACCAGCAAAACCCATCCAGAAAAACACCTAAACAAACAGGATGAATACCATTCGGGTATTCATCCTGTATTTTATTATTCATGCTTCTGCGAAATAAATAACTAGAGAGGAGTCTCCAGATCATCAGCTTCTGTTGAATATAAATCAATCAGGCCGCTTTCAAACTCAACGATATCGTTCAAATTCTTGCTGGTAATGCGCGTTGTTTTCGGCAAAGGATCAAGCTCATCCAAAAACAGTGAATCATCCAGCATCTCTCCATCTTCGTACTCGGACGGGTCATCAAAAGTCTGTTCCGGCTTCGGTTCCTGCGCAGGGATTGGCTCAAATGACGGCTCTGGCTCCGGTGCAGATTCAAATGCGGAAAACTGTTCCTGAATGCGGCGAATTTTTACTGTTTTTTCATCCGGAGATACCATTGAACCTTGCTCAGGTGCAGCAACTTCCGGGCTCTCAGGTGGAGGGGGCACCGAAGCCTCCTGCTCTTTCGGACGAGCAGGCGATGAACCGATATTCATGATCTTGTTTAGATCATAGGTTGCCGCCTGCCCGCAACGCGGACACTTCGCTGTCACCTCATGACGTCCCGACTTTGATAACGCCTCCAGCGTCGCCATAGGAAACTGCACTGCACCGTGGCAGTGCGGGCAGTGCGTCAAAACACCTTTGACATCCTGCGGCTCGATCATCTTTAAAATGGCAGGCTGCCGGGGCCAGCCGATCATCCGCACCGGTACGCGTCCGTGCGGCTGGATCGCAATTCCCGCACCGGCTTCGATGAGTGGTTTCAGCTCAGCTAAAATCCGGAACGCATCGGTCAGTTTGAGATTTCCCAGCAAACACGCAGGAACCTTGTGCACGACACGCTCACTTTGTGGGATTCCGATTGAGAAAAAATCACTGATCAGCGGCGCCACATCATGACGCGCATCCGGCTCAATCGAAGTCAAGACGATACGGAATTCATGTTCGGGCATATTCAGATATCCTTTCCGGATCATCTCGGGGTACTACCACTGCATTACAGCCAGTGCAAAAAAAATCCCGATCAACACGTTACCAATATGACCCATACCCCCTTGATTGTCGCAGGTTCCCAAAATTGAGCAACAGATTTCCTGCGTTTTATCCCAGAAAATCGTCCTCAGGCAGATTATTAAATGATCATTGTTCTTTTCGATAAAACACTATACCCGTTTCACCAGCCCCGGAACACCTTTTTTTAGCTCAAAATAGAGAACTGACTCCTTAGAGGGCGTTCTCAATTAATCAGGTGGCCGCAGACATCATCTTTCGTTTTGCATCTGCATGCCTTTGTGGAGATCTTGAGTTTCTTCGGACGCATTCCGGCCAAACAAGAGAGCTTATGACTGCAGGTAAAGAGAAGAATGGGAATACCCCAGCATGGGATTTCGCACAACAGACATTGCGCACTGAATATCTTTTCCTGTGTCATCATGACGGTGAATAGTGCTATTGTTGAAAATATCGCAAACGTAATGCAAACAGTACATATGTCCGGCTTGAAGAGGCTGAAATCACATTCACACCCAACGGAAATCCGATATGTTCTTCATCCGACAAAAGTTTTTGACTTTCTCAACCTGCAATACCTCTTTTCTCACACAGGAATAATCGCCCCATGTTTCTTTAACAGCGCCCGGATCTCCAGAAGGTCGAGGCAATCCGGCTCAACGCCCTGAAGAGAGGACAACGCCGCTATCGCGCCTGCGGCCTGTCCCATTGCCATGCAACTTGCCTGTACCCTCAGTGCCGAATTTGCCAAACGGTCACTGCTGACAATCCGGCCTGCTGCAATCAGACGCCGCAGCCCTTTCGGTAACAACGCTCCGCGCCCGATTGTCGGAACAACTCCTTCTGTAAGCCCCTTCTTGTTCAACCCTGTGTTTTTGTCATGCAGATCGACCGGATAAAAAGAATAGCATAACGCATCACCCCAGACCTTGCCGTCCAGATAGTCCTCAACGGTGATTGTCTCACGCCCGACAATGGTCGCCGTCTCGCGAACGCCACACTCAGCCGACAGCGTATCAATCGACAACGTTTCCAAACCCGGCTGTTTGCGCAAGAAACGGTACGCCCGAAGAACCGATGCAGCAGCGGCAGACTCCAACCGGCTGCGGCCTTCACTATCCACTGCATTGATCCCGTATAGATGATTGGAATTATTCCCGTGTTCGCCCAACCACCCAGCAGGATTTGCAGTTACCGGGCTGAACGACAAGTCTTCCGGACGCAACTCGCCCGCAACAACCGCAACCGCTGCCGCTTGTTGCAACGCATCCCGATCCAATGCGGCTATATTATACCCCGAAGCGCGACATGAAAGCGTCGCCGGTTGTGTCTCTCCCGGAATACGCAACTGCCCGCCTGCCAGCACAACCGCGTTCGCATCTCCCGTGCAGTCGATCAGGTATTTTGCTTTCGCCTGTTTCAAACCCGTTTTCGTACAGAGATCCACAATCACTCCGGAAGCGCTCTCCTCGACACCGGCAACCATCGTATGATATTGCAGCACCACATCACTTTTCAATGCCGCCTCATCCGCAAGCAACGAAAACAGCCCGCCGCTGATCCGCACCTGATGGTGCCAATGCCTCTCAGGCTTTTGTGAAAAGTCCGGCAGTGACTGGCCGCTTTCTTCACATGTCGCAACGACCAGATCCCAGCCAATTCCGGCAATCACCTGCCGCCCCCACGCATGAAACAGCCCCGGAAAATCAATCATCGCATTCACCAGCGTTCCGCCTAGCCTTCCTGTTCTTTCGACAAGAATGGTCTTTGCTCCTGCGAGTGCAGACTGGATCGCCGCACATATCCCGCTGACACCTCCGCCAATCACGATGACATCACATTCCTGTTCAAGCTGCCGGTTCATCTTCCTACCCTTTCTTGGTCCTGTTCGTCATTTTCACTCCGCACATGCATGATTGTTCCTTTCAAAGTTCATCAACAACACTATGCCCAACAGGATGATCTTCGTAAATGCACAAGAAAGCTTGATTTATTGCACTTTTATGCTATTTTTATCATTATCAGATGATTTTATGGAAAATACGCCCATGACCTCAACCACAAAGCAAAAAACGTTTCGCAAAATTTCCGAACGGTGGGAGCTGGCGCTGCAGGATCTGGAAGAACTTTTTCAGCTCCACATCACCGTCCACGACTTGTACGGTATGGTATCGGGACCAAGCGGGGAAGCTGCTTTTGCCGGACGTGGCTATCACCGTAGCCGGTTGTGCCAGCGGGATCAGCCCTCACAGCGATGGGCGGGCGAATGCGTTCGTCACTGCCACCACGGCGTCCGTGTTCGACTGCAGAAGTCTCCGACAGCGTTTATCTCCGACTGTCCGAAAGGATTAAGTGAAGCGGTGATCCCGATCTACCGCGCCGACCAACTGCAGCTCGTCCTGTTTGCAGGCCCCTTCCGGGCGGTGCGAAAAAAACGTAACGTCAAAATCCCCGCGCCGCTACGTGCCGAGTATGAAGGGCTGCCGCTTTTATCTGAACGCCTGTTCAAGCGTCTGGCGCGCCTGTTGGAGTTGACCGGACAAGGGATCATCACGGAACTGAGCCTGTACCGCAGCGGCTCATTCAGCAGTTCCCGCAAGGAACAGATCATCGGCCTGATCCGGGACAATGCGCATCTGGCGAGCTTCAACCTCACCGTTCTTGCAGACCGGCTGCACATCTCACCAGGGCGAGCCAGCCATGTCCTGACCGAAGCCTTCGGCAAATCATTTTCCGAAATCCTGGTGGACGAGCGTATCAGCCGCGCCAAACGGCTTCTCACCACGACCGGACTCTCTGCTCGAGAAATCGCAGAACGCACAGGATTCCTTACTCCATACTACTTCAACCGCGTCTTCAAAAAACACACCGCCACTACGCCCATCCGATACCGTCAGGAAAACACGCCAGCCTGACACTCACGAATCAATCGCCAGCCAGCGTTCCACTTATTCATCCATGCGTCATCGAATGTAAACGAAAAGCCTCCATCGATTGATGAAGGCTTTTTCATGATTCTGAATTATTCCTTACACCTCGCACTCAGCCGAACCAGCCGCTTGAAGCGAGCTTTCGCATTCTTAGCGTTTAACCCTTCACCGCACCCGCAGCAAGCCCCTTAACAAACAGACGCATGGAGAACAAGAAGATCAGCACAAGCGGGATCGCCGCAATACTGAAACCCGCCATCAGCAAACCCCATTCCTTGACATACTCGCCGTCCAGCCGCATCAGCGCAACCGGCAAGAGCTGCTTGTATTCGTCAAAGATAAAGATCATCGGGGTAATGAAGTTATTCCAGATCCCAATGAACTGCAGAATCGCGAGTGTCGAAAGAATACTGCCGCTCATCGGCACGACGATGTTGAAGATCTGTTGCATCGGTGTTGCGCCGTCTACTTCCGCCGCCTCGAACAAGTCCTGCGGAATTTCTTCGATAAAGTTTCGCAACACAAACACACAGAACACCTGTCCGCCAACGACCATTAGGGTAATTACACCCATCAACGTATTCAGCAGTCCCAAACTCTGGATCAAGCTGAAGACCGTTACAAGGTTCATCACTGACGGCATGAACATCAAACCAAGAAGCGCATACCACAAAAATCCCTTGCCCGGAAAGCTGTAGCGCGCAAACACATACGCAGCCATCATCGCAAAAAACAGAATCAGGGATACGGAAATCACCGACACAAATATACTGTTGGCGATATACGGCGCCATCAGGTTCCAGCCGTAAATCCAGTTTTCCCAGTGAAACGGCGGTGTCGGCCAGAACGGATCCTGAACAAACTGGTCATTCGTTTTCAGGCTGATGTTCAGCATGATGTAAAACGGAAGCAGCGAAAAACTGAGAACGCCGAGAATGATCGCGTGTTTAATGTATTCCTTGGGCTTATTGACTTCGCTCATTTCTCGACCCTCACATATTTCTGGTTGATCATCGTCAACGCCATAATGATAAAGAACAGAACCAGACCCACGGCACACGCATACCCGAAGTTCTGCGTTTCAAAGCCTTTGTAATACATATACAGCCCCGGCGTCAGACCTTTGTTCTCCGGACCACCCGAAGAACCAAGAAGCAGGAACTGAAAGCTCCACGCCTGGAACGTTCCGATCACAAGCAGAATCAGGTTCAAACGGATCTGCGTCATGATCAGCGGCAGTTCGATGTATATGAACTTGCCCCACCAACCGATCCCGTCAAGCTCGGCGGCTTCGTAAACTTCGGTACCGATATTCTGAAGACCCGACAGGTAAATCAGCACACCAACAACACCGACCCACGGGAATCCCCAGAAAATAAGAGCGGGAATAATCAGGGATGGCTCACCCAGCCACGCTGGCTTGAACGGCTCGGTAAAAGCGCCCCAGTGCAGAACCCACGTATCGAGCCAGATCAGAACCTTGTCCATGTGTGTAATAATCAGCAATTTGTTCAGTGGGCCGACGTTCGGATCGTAAAAGAACTTCCAGATCAACAGGCCGACCAGCTGCGGGATGATCATCGGGATCACAAACATCACGCGGTAGAAATACTGTGCACCCTCACTCTTGAGCCGGTGTACACAGATCGCGGTAAAGACACTCGGAAGCATCTTGACCACATTGGCAACAACAAGAATGAAGATCAGCCGGAAACTGAGCCAGAACAGCCAGTCGCCCATCTTGGCGACCTGCACAAGATACATCATTTCCGCAATCAGCGGAAAGAGGTAACATCCCAAAAGCGCGGCGCTATACCATTTGACAGACTTATTATTCGCTTGATGGGCTTTTCTTCCGCCTAAGACATACCCAAGGCACAACAGCCACGGAAAACCCCACTGCAGCGACGGCCAAAACGATTTGTCTGCCATCGCAGGCGTTTGGGCATGTTTGTATAGTCCATAAGCGGTATAAGCCAGAAACACGACCGTGACACCCCGCAACACACGGCGAACAGAAGGGTGATCCAAAAACAACGATAAAAATCCACAGAAGAAACTCAACCCGAGAGGCCACCACAGTGACAGATCGCCCAAGAGCAGGCGGATGTTTTCAAGTCCGGTAAACTCTTCAATCGTTCCGCCGTCCCAGTTATAAAAACTGTGGCGCATGGCTTCGATAGCCGGATAATAGGAGAAGATCGTGATCATGGCAATGGTCGGCACGACCATGAGCAACACCCACCCGCGAGTGGCAAAATTCTTCAGTCCGATGGCTTGCGTGCTCATTACTTTTTGCTCCCTTCACCGTTGACCACTTCGCGTAGGCGTCCTTCATTTGTCGAAATATCAAGCGACTGACCCTGAGCAGAACCCAGACGCTCGGCAGTTTTGACCGAAACTTCTTTGTTGTCGCCATACATCAGCAGCGCCAGATCCGCGTTGGCAATCGTCTCCGTCGTTTTCAGCCGGCGCTTGAGGATATCAAGTTTGTCATGATAGCCCTGCAATGCATTTTTCTCATACAACTCGGTGCATTTTGACAAATACTCATCCAGACTCAAACGACCGGCAAACAATGACCAGCTCAGGCCTTCTGACAAGAGGTTCGCTTCCGGACTGATCTCCAGTGTCTTGAATGTCAGCGACGGGTAGCCGTCAAGGCGGGGCGTAAATGGCTTCAGGATCGGCTTGCTAGTTGCGCCTTGAATCACCGGCAGCCAGATGATGTCGCCGTTAAACCGTTCGTTGTTTTTGCGCGTGGTGCAGAACTTCAGGAAGTCAATAGCAAGCTCTTTATTCGCAGAATGCGAGTTGACTTCCCAGTTAATCCCGCCACCAACACCAGCTTCACTCGTCTGTGACTTGGCATATTTACCGTATTCGGGATGGTCAGCCACCATGGGAAAATCAAAGATCCCGAGTTCAAAGCGATCAGCAACCTGACGGGTAATCGATGACGCATTCCAGCTGCCACTGGCAAGCATCAGCCCATTTCCCTGCACAAACTGGAACAGCGAGTCTTCGCGGTTGAGCGCCTGCCAGCCGACCGGGAAATGTTCGGTCAGCTCCATCAGACACTTGAAGGAAAGCCGACGGTTTTCGTCCTGAAAACTCCACTTGTGCTTCTTAAAAGCGATATACGCCTCATATTCATCACAAGTGTTATCCATGTTAAAGTCGCATGCAGCAATCGTATCGGCGAAGAACGGGGCCTGATACCAATTCGCAAAAAGCCCTTTCTGCTCTTTGCTACCGGCAATGCCCAGATACCGCGTGCCGTTTTTCTCGTTGTACTCGTCCAGTTGTTTGAACGTATCCATCAACTCGGTAAATGATTTTGGGGGCGTATTTTTCCCGCTCACCTGAAACAGCATATTCTTGTTATAGAAAATACGTGTCGTAAACATGGAAAACGGAATCGTATAATAATCCTGCAACTCATTCTGATAACGGCTGAGCAAGGCATCGAAAAACGTCTGGCGCCACGGAATTTTTTCAAGATCGGTTCCGGCATTATATGGGTTGGGCTTGTCCAGTTCCGCGCCCAACGGCTCGAAATACCGGGCGATATAGCTGACATCCGTCGCGGTTGTGGCAATTCCCTGCTCGATAATATCCGGGGCAACGCCACCAATCAGGCTGGAATTAATAAACTGTGCATAGCCTTTTTCGCTGATCGGCATCTGGATAATCCGGATTTCTTTCCCCGTCTTATCCTTGTAAAGCTTCTCATAGTCATCAATCAGATTCGTTAACGACTCGCGAAAACCGGCCTCAAGCTGCCAGTGCGCAATTTTGACCGTCGTCACATTCGGCGCTTCAAACGTCAGATGCGAATACGCAACTGAGACAACGGAATACAGCACAGCCGCCGCCAGAATCAGAAGGCCAAGCTTAACCTTGATAAACTCCACAATCTTGTTTTTTTCCACGTTGCTACCCCTCGCTTGCTTTACGCGCGTAAGAGAATCAATTATTCAAGCAATGTGCCCGTTATCAGGGCGGCAAGAACAGCAGGTTCGTTACTTTGCTGTCTCCGGTTTGCTGGTCGCTGCACCAGTTTGCGCATCACCGGCAGCGGTAGCGTTTTCAGTCTTTTCGTCCCGCATCGCTTTGAACGGATCTTGCAGAGGCGGAGGCACTTCACCCAACCGTCTGAGCTGAACCTGTGCTGAAAATCCACAAGCCGAACGGGGTAGTTCCAGGATCAAACGACGATAGTATTCGATCGCCTTTGACTTGTTGCCGTTCTGGTCATAGAGTCTGGCGATTTTCCAGTACAAGGTACTGAGAGTGCGCTCATTATCCGCATTGCCAACCAGGGCTTTTTCATAGGCTTGGGCCGATTTCTGCAGTTTTCCCAACGGATACATGTACGCTTCTGCAATCAGCTCCCACTGCACGGAAGCCAATGGATTATCCGGGCGCTTGGCAAGCCACCCCTCAAGCTTCTTGATTCCTCGCTCAGTCTTTTCTTTTTCCATCGTCATGATATCAAACTGGGCAAGGTAAAGAGCCGCGATATCGGCATACTTGGATTCAGGCACTTCCGTAACGACACGGGCAACAAGCTGGCGCGCACGTTCCAGATCCGGCTCATCATCAAAATAGTCTTTTAATCCGGCCAATTTCGCGCGCAAGATCAGTGCCAGAGCAAAGGAATCATCCTTGTCATACTCTTTCTGCACAATGACAGAGTCATACAACTCAGCGGCTTTTTTCTTATCAGCAGCAGTGTCAGGTTGGCGGTTTTGATAAGCAAGGGCAAGGCCAATGGTTGCTTCGACCCATTCCGGCGTTCCAGCCTTGGCACGCTTGCGTGCTTCATCAAAAGGCTCCGTCGCGTTACGGAATGCAAGGAACTTAATCTCTTCCCAGCCCTTTTGTAAAAATGGTGTCGACGGTTCTGCTGCAAACGCGGACGAGACGAATAGGCAGAGAATAACCAGGATCAGGTAGATCCGCGAGAGCATAGGCTTGTTCCCTCCGGCAAGTAAAGAAGTCCTGCACGCTTTGGCAGGACGTGAGAAAAACAACAATACATAAATAATCAATGAAATGGGCTAGGTCAAACGATTTTTGGCTTTTCCCGATGAGATTACGGACAGGGTTGGGCAAGATTACACTGCAATCTACATATACACAACATATTGATCATACTGGCATTACATTTACTTGCAGGACGTTACAAGAACAGGCCGCTCAAAAATGCTATAGCAGTGCAGAGTCTCGGCGCACAAGTTGCGGTGAGATTTCCTGAACAGATTTTTTCGAAATTTCGATGTCTTTTTCGCCCCCATCATCCATTCGATTCAAAAATAATTGGGCAGCAGCAAGCCCCAGTTCCTGATTTGGCTGAGCGATCGTCGTCAATTTCGGGGTAGCGTATGCGGCAAATTCACGGTTATCGAATCCGATCACGGAAATGTCCTGAGGAACACGAAGACCCAACTCCAGCAACCCCTGCAGCACCCCCATTGCCATGACATCACTGAAACACTGTACCGCCGAAGGACGAATCTCAGCCAACCACGCCGCTGCCTGCACCCCGTCCTCAAACGTGTTCAGCATATCAGAGCCGATCCACTCCTGCGTCTGTAACCCGAACTCCTTGACAGCACGGCGGTAACCTTCAAGACGCGTCCAGTTATGCTCACCAGCCGGACCGACATAGGCTACCGATCGATGTCCTGCCGTGTACAGCGCAACAACCGCTTCATACACTCCCTGCTGCCGATTAATCAGAATCCGGTCAATATGCTCATGCGCCAAGGTCGAATCCAACCGGGGCGTCGGATCGATCATCATCACATAAATCCCGGAATCAGCCAGAGCACACACCAACCTCCCCCGATTTGACTGCCATTGATCACTGATGCCAAGGGTAATCACTCCGGCCGGAGCGATCCGCCGGATAATCCCGAGCTGTTCGCTCATCCTCTGTTCGGAAATTTCGTCTGCAAGGCTGATCATTTGTACGGTATATCCCTGCGCACGAACAGTCTTTTCAAACGCGACGATTTTACCGGCAGACAACTCATCCAAATGCGAAAAGAGCAGGACAATCTCACGGTTTTTCTGCAGACGCAACGACTGCGCAGCACGGTTGGGAACATAACCGACTTCATCAGCCACGGCCAGGATTTTTTCTTTGAGTTGCGGACTGATATAACCGGTGCCGTTAAGCGCACGACTGACGGTTCTGGCGGAAACGCCTGTAATCTCAGCTATTTTTTTCAACGTCGCCATTCATGCTCTTTCGTATCACCCCGCCCAGTCGCCAGAAATTGATCCAACGGATAACAACACAGTACACGTGCAGGAGCCAAAAGGCCAGCGGGAAATCCGCCAAACGAACCTGATTCTACTTCGATGAACAGGGATATATAGAAAAGTCTGGTGCTTCCGTCGTTCAGTGTTGCGTGCTTGCCCTTAACTTGCTGTCATGATAATATGTTGCATTCAGATTTACAAGTTGGAAGGCAGGATGTATGGCAACGATAAATAGCCGACAGGTGTGCCCGAGCCAGGAATGTTCACATCATAAAACCGGTGATCGGGGCAATATCCACACTCACGGATGGTACAAAACTAAACATGGTCGACGGAGACGCTACGTCTGCAAGGTTTGTGGTGTAACGTTCGCATCCACAAAGGGGGCCGTCTACCATAAACTCAAAGCATCCCGGCAGCAA
>QKHZ01000122.1 GCA_003249795.1 bacterium
GCTGCGGAAGTGACAATCAACTACGTGATTACCGACGTGGAAAAGACGCGCAAGTTCGTCTGCGTCGACCCGAACGACATCCCGATCATCTCGGTCGTCGACCCGGACATGATGGCCACGATGCCCAAGGGGCTGGCTGCCGCAACCGGGATGGACGCCCTTACCCACGCTATCGAAGGCTACACCACCAAGGCCGCGTGGGAGATGTCGGACATGTTTGAAATTAAAGCGATTGAAATGATCTCGAAAAATCTGCGCGACTCAGTTCTGAAAGTCGATATCACCGCCCGCGAAAACATGGGTGTGGCGCAGTACATCGCGGGAATGGCCTTCTCCAACGTCGGCCTCGGCATTGCCCACAGCATGGCGCACACGCTGAGCGCATACTACGACGCTCCGCACGGTGTCGCCTGCGCGCTGCTGCTGCCGTATGTGATGGAGTTCAACGCCGAAGCGACCGGCGACAAGTTCAAATACATTGCCGAAGCAATGGGCGTTAATACCGCCGGAATGGATCAGGCCGCTTACCGCAAGGCGGCTGTCGATGCGGTCCGCAAGCTCTCGACCGATATCAGCATCCCGCAGAAGCTTCACGAAATCGGCGCCAAGGAATCGGATCTTCCGACCCTTGCCGACTCGGCGATCGTCGACGCCTGCACCCCGGGCAACCCCCGCGATGTCACCCGCGACCAGATCCTTGCGCTTTTCAAGAAAGCGTTCTGATTGGCAACGAAAAACATCCCCACGGGGCTGTCGCTATGAAGCCCCTCCCCTTCTTCGGTCAGTACGCATCCGTTTTTGCGTGCTGACTTTTTTTATGGAGAACATAAACAGACGACGGCTCAGCAGAACAGTTCAACAGGACGAAGCGACGGCAACGCGGCACTCCTGCCGAGGCACAAGAATCCGCAGCAACAGAATCAGCATCATCCCGCCGCATGTCAAGGCAACCAGCGCCGCACAACCATACAGCAGAGGCACATCCCGCGCCAACGTCTGCCCGTCACCTGCAATCTCACTGAACAGCGGCATACAAAGCCCCGCAACCGCCGCCAGTACCAGCCGCATCAGCATATCCACGCTCAGAATAAAGGCGAACGTCATCGATGTGCCGTGATGGCTTGTGCGGTAGATCAGCTTCGTCGTTCCGGAGATCACGCTGCCGGTTCCGACCGATGCGATCATCTGCAGCGGAAGCAGAACAAACATGACCGGCCACGAGCTCCACATCCACTGCCCGGCCGGATATAAACTGACCAGACAACATCCGGCAAAACCAACCGCCTGCATCAATACGCCGGCAAGAAAAACATGCCGCAACCATTTGCCGTCTGAAAAAATCCCGCCGACATACAGCCCGCCTGCAAGCCCGCCCATCCCTGCCGCCGTAAGTATTCCGACCTGCGTATCGGTAAGCCCGAGGTCATATAAAATAATCACACTGACCGGCAGAAGAAACACCGTTCCCGCCATCGCCAGCATCGAGACAACCGACACGTTCCACAACCGCTCCGGCACAATCACATCGCGCAACTCCTGACGGAATGACCGCACTGGAACCTGCGCAGGCCTACCCTCTCCCGCCTTGTGAAGATAGAGAACGTCACCAAACCCGCAAGCGGTTCCGACCGCGAACAAAATTGCAAACGTCAACCGAAACGACCCCAACAACTCGGTTCCCGCCTCGATCAACCAACCCGAAAGCGCGGCCATCACCATCAACAGGACATTACACACTGCAGACCGTAGCCCCATAAATGTCCCCTGCACGCGGCACGGAATGACCTGACGAAACCACGCGCCAACCACACCGCCTGACATGGTACATAACAGCGCCATAATCGCAAAGCAAAGAAATGCGCCCCACGCAGTAACGGTATCGTCAGCAAACAACGCCAGAAACGGCAACGGCACCATCGCCAGCCTCACAAAAAAGAAAAGCCAGACCGTAACCTTCTTGGGATGGACATTGCGAAAAATCATGCAAAGCGGCAGCGCAAGCAAAGGACCTGCCTGCATAATGACCGGAAGCGAAAGGATAAAGTTTTCCGTATCGGGAAAGTGACGCAGAAATGCGGTAATCGAAAAAATCGAGACACCGATGGCGACCGCCCCGCCCCAGAAAACGCTGATCATCAGCTTCGTCAATGTCGCGCGCGTTGGAGTCACAGCTTACTCCCTTTCACATGAAACACATTCAAACAGGATTTATCAATCAATCACCACAGTTTCAGTTATGCCCGATTGCTTTTCCCAAACAATGGCAGGAGTGGTGTTTTTGATGGACTTTTTGGCAAGGCGGACAAAGATCACTTGCCGAAACCGGATCGGAGTGGTAAGAAGTAAACTATGTTTTATGAAATCGGAATCGTCACACAAAAAAGCCCCATGCTGTATGTCACTGGCGGCCGCGTCATCGACCATGCGATTCTGGGGTATGTCAGCCGGGGAACCGGCGGACTCTGCTACGACCACGGCGCACGCCAGCCGATCGAGCCGGGGGCGTGTTATTATCTTCCTGCCGGACACCACCACCTTTACGACCCGGACGACGGCAGAACCTGGGATGAATACTGGATGGTGTTCGACGCGCCAGAGCTGGCGCGGTCATTCGGCGACATCCTGCCGCACCCGGGCGAAGTATTTTATCCGCGCATCGATGCGACACTGCGCAAGCGCTGGACCGAGATCCGCGACCTGCACTACGTTGGCGCCGAAACGAACAAAGACCGGATCATCTATCTTCTGCATGACCTGTTTTACGCACTGCATACGGCATGGCGGGGGCCGGACAAAAGCGTCAGCATTTCCGATCCCGATATCCTGCAGGCCAAGCGCATGATCATCCAGTGCATCGACAAGCGTCTGCCGCTGGATCCGGAGGCGATTGCTGAGGAGTGCCGGATGGGCTATGACGCCTTCCGCAAAAAATTCAGAGCGATTACAGGTGTTTCGCCAAAACAATTTTATCTGGACATGAAATTTCTGATGGCGTGTGACTTGTTAAAAAACAGCGCGATGCGGATCAAGGAAATTGCATGCACTCTCGGCTATGACGACCAGTATTTCTTCTCCCGCTTCTTCACCAAGCGCGCCGGTTACAGCCCGCAGTCCTACCGCAAAAAATTTCAATAAGGAAAACCGATGAAGACGACCGGAATCGCAATGCTCCTTACCTTCGTCATTGCCACAGCAATATCTTTCTCCGTCGCCAGTGATGAAGATAAACCAGATTCACAACCAACCATTGACATCAAGCTGACCGAGGAAAGCGCCGTCCAGATTGCCGAAACTATTTTCATCCAGATCTACGGCAAGCAAGTCATTCATGAGCGCCCGTGGAAAATTACCGAGGCTGATGGAATCTATACGATTCAAGGGACAATGACGAAGAACGCTGTCGGCGGTGTGACTGAAATCAAGATGAGAAAATCAAACGCCGAGGTCATCGACCTCAGACATGGAAAATGAAATATGGTAAAGCCGCCTTATCGGGTGATGGGCAGAAATTCCTCAATCGCCTCGACAATCGCATTGGGCGAAACCGGCTTGACGAAAAACTTGAGCTTTGGATACGTTGCGACGACAAAGTCGTCTTTCAACTGATCATACGCAGAGCAGACCACAACCGGCATCTTACCGCCCTCGGCGCTCAGGCGCGAGAGCAACTCCAAACCGTGCAGCCCCGGCATCTTCATGTCCATGATCAGCGCACCATACGGATTTTCCTGCAACAGATCCCACGCTTCCTCACCCGTTGCGGCTTCATCAACAATGTAGTGCGCATCCGCCAGCTTCTTGCGAAAGATCATCCGGATCCGACGGTCATCGTCAGCGAGAAGCACACGCTTCTGCGACATCGTTTTGACGCTGCTGCCCAGAATTCCCGCAGAAGCACCGACAGCCGGAGCCGCGCCCTTGCCCTTGCCGGAGATCAGATCAGACGCAGCCTGAGGCTCAGGAAACGGATTCTTGATCACGACAGGAGACTGAACCGGTTCGATCTTCGGAACCCGCCCGCCACTTTGCCCCCCCCCAGACGCAGGCATCTTCACGCGAAACGCGCCGCCACCTTCGCCGGCAGAGGACGAACCTCCATCCTGAGACGCCGCTGGATTCTGCGTGCCGGCAGCCGGAGCAGACGCCGGACGATTGACAGAAAAAGGATTTGTGCCCGCTGTTGCAGATGCGGCTGGAGCTGAAGCCGCCCCGGCACTGTCAGAGCCAACAGCCTTCAGCGACTGCAGACTTGTCGGTGTGTTCTGGCTCGGATGAACCGGGTGAACCGGCTGCGTTTCCAGCACCGACGCTGTTATTGACGGATCGGGAGACAGGCCGGTGTGCAGACTGATCATCTGTCCGGAGCTCATCCCCATAAGTTTTGATTTATGCATCATCAGTTCCAGCAGCGCCACGCGATCAAGCTGGTTGGGGGCGAACATTTCTAGCAACAACTTCAAATCCGGCAGCGTCTGGTGTTCCAGCAGAAATTCGTTGGCCAAAATCAACGCCAGCGTATCGCGTGAAAGTTTGTGCCACCACAGTTCGTTCATAGAAACCCGTTCCTCTTTGAAAAACAGTTACGACATCATGCCGGAAAAACAAATAACATCGTACCACTCTACCCATCCTTTATTGTAGACAATGAATATTTCACGTCAAACAGAAAGCTGCACAGATGACGCCATTCTTTCTGTGCAGAAAAAATAGCCGACAGACTTCCCCCCCCAAAAAAAACGGGTCCGAACCCGCGCAGGCAGAAACCGCAAGGGAAAAGGTTGCAATCAAGTAAAAAAAAGAGGATCATAAAGAGATGTACGGAAGACTGGGGGATGCACTTGCATGCGATGAATGCCAGCGTGCCCTACCAAGCCCCCTGCACAGAATAAACGCAGAGAAGGAACCGAAAGATGGCAAGTATCGAACTGTCGGCGTATCTGAACGTTTCACGCATTCAGATCATTGACGCGAAAAATAAAAATGAAGCGATCGAGCAAACACTGAAATTGCTCGAAACCAATCCCGCCATCGCCGACTTCAATGAAGTCCGTCATGCAATCTGGGAACGAGAAGAGGCCCTGCCCACCGGTATTGGCCTCGGTATCGGAGTTCCGCATGTTCGCTGTCACAGCGTCCTTACACCGGTCGCGGCTTTGACCGTCGTCCCGGGCGGCGTCGCATACGGGGCGATGGACGGCGAAAACGTCCGCATTATCCTGATGATTGCCATGCCGGAAGGCGAGCACAAACTCTACCTCGAATATCTCTCCCGCGCGACTCTGCTTTTCATGATCAAAGAGTTCCGCGATGCGCTTCTGGGCTGCAAAACGCCGGAAGATATCTGGCAGGTCATCCAAACGCAAAGCCCGCTTCACGCCCGCATGCGATAGGCAGATACCTGCATCATTCCCCATCCGGAAATTCGTCAGAAAATCATGCACTTCCTGCCTGCCTTATCTTGACAATTTTAAAAAAAACGATATAGTGACCGGCATCTCTAGAGAAGGAGTCAGGTGCTACCCTACAGCCCAAGCACCCTGTCTTACAAAAATCCCATTACATCTGAATCCGCTTTTGCACCACTGCGATTTTACTCCGGGATTGTCCGGAGATTCATTCCTATGAAAGGGAGAATACGCATGGCAGAAAAGAAACCGGCAAAGTCTGACGCGAAGAAAGATGCTGCCAAGAAAAGCGGCAAGTCCTGCGGTTGTGGATGCGGCAAAAAGAAATAAGGCCCATCATGCAGGATCAAAACAGAAGCGGTTGAACACCGGCGATCAGCCGACGCCGCTTCCGTTTCAGTAAAAAAAGGTCGGGCAAGACCACTGGGATTTTTTAACCAAAACAAATTTTCAGCAAAAAACGCCGTCATGGGATGGCGCAAGGATGCCGTATGCTTCACGGACGGCAGGCCGGTTGGTCCGGCACTGTGATCAGTCGTCAGAAGCAGTGGCCTATAAGGAGAGCATCAGATGATGCAGTTACGTTGGTTGTTGTTGATCGCAGTTTGTCTTTTCAGTGTTTGCAGCGTCCATGCTGAAGACGCAGCAGAGGAAGCAAATACAGAATGGATTGACGGAAAGCTCGAAGTCGTTAAAGGCGCGGAAGGCAAAATCGAATCCGCAATGGTTGTCTACGAAGAAACCAACGAAAACGATCAGGCCGTCAAGGTAAAATACAACGTCGTTCTCGACAAAGTCGGCACAGAAATGGCTGAAAAGCTCGCCGGCAAAGACGTTGAAGTCACCGCCGTCGTCGCCAACAAAGGCACGGAAGAAAAACCTGAGTACTGGATGACCGTAAAGTCATATCAAGAAATTAAGGCTGAAGCGGCAGAATAGTATTTGCCCGACGAAATAATTTCTGCATGATATCCATCGCGGGAAGTCCCCGCGATGGATTTTTATCAAACAGCCACAACGCACGCGAGCAGGCGTAATAACGGGAATACCAAATGCGCGGATGGATCTTGTACAAATTCCCCGAGCAGTCCATCTCTGCAGAAATGTATGAAATGCGGCAACTGCTGAAAATCGGCAGGCAACAGAAAATCAATCTGGACGTCGTCACGCAAGAACAGCTTGACCTGATCGTCAACCGTGACGACCGGCGAAGCCTGCGCCTTGTCGGCGAGGTCGTCCCGCTTCCGGATTTCCTGCTGCCCCGCCGCGGCGCATCGACGACGTATTTCTGTCTGGCGATTATCCGGCATCTGGAACGCCTCGGCGTCTATGTCGTTAACGGTGCCAGCAGTATCGAAACCGTCAAGGACAAGCTCTACACCCAACAGATCCTCGCTTCCAGCGGCCTGCCGTTTGCGCGGACGATGCTAATGCAGTTCCCAGTCAATGTCGATCTGGTGGAAGAGACCCTCGGCTTTCCGGTGGTTATCAAAACCGTCTCAGGCACGCAGGGAAAAGGCGTTTTTCTTGCAGAAACACGAGAACAATTTATCAGCCTGATGGAATTGCTGTACGCGACCGCCAGCGATATCAATCTGGTTCTGCAGGAGTTTATCGCCGACAGCCGCGGACGCGACCTGCGCGTAATCACAATCGGCGGGAAAGTTATCGCGTGCATGCAGCGGACGGCACAAAACGGATCGTTCAAGGCCAATCTTGCCTCAGGCGCAACCGCCTCGGCCTTCAAGATCACCCGCCGGATCAAAGAGCTGGCCATCGAAGCCAGCAATACATTTTCCCTCGACATCGCCGGCATTGACCTGCTCTTCAACGGCACGGACTACACTATCAGCGAAGTCAACTCCGCACCCGGATTTCAGGGCATCGAGTCGTGCCACCGCATCAATGTCGCAAAAGAGATCTACTCCTTTATCAGCAAGCAGGTCAAGCCTTCCGCACGCAAACGATAAGGAACACTTAATCCGCACGTTGAAATGCGTCTGCAACCGGATGCGCATCCATAAACCTCAAAAACTTCTTTTCGAATTGCTCTGGCATCCCCAATTTATATACTTTCCTTTATGTTTACCGGCATTTACAAACGAAAATGATGCAGGGGGTGTGATGAACATATCGGTTCGTTCGCGTTCAAACTATCTCCGGCTTTGCATCCTGTACCTGATCATCCCGCACCTCATTTTTTTTCTGGGATGGATGCGATGGTATATCTGGTTGCCCGCCCTCATTCTCGGACTCGTAACCGTCCGGAAATTTTTCACGCCCGATACACTTGACCTGTGCAATGAAACGGCGGAGCACCCTCTTCGGATCGAGTGGCGCGACGCGCTACCGGTTCTGCTGATCCTTGCGTGGCTGGTTTTCTCCGGCATTGGTGGTTTTGTCCCGCAGCGGTGGGACTGGGACAAACATAACGCGATTCTCTACGACCTGATGGCATTGAAATGGCCGATTACATACGACCTGACCGATGTCACCTTTTATGATGTCACAACGCACTACGGCATCCGGCACTATACAGCCGGGATGATGTATTATGTTGCTTTTCAGTTGCCAAGCAGTTTCTTCGCGTATCTGACCGGCGGCAGTTTCATCGTCGCGCAATTGGCATTGCTGGCGTGGTGCTTTATAGGGATGCTCTTTTTCTATGCGGAGCTGAAGATCTATTTCCGCAAGCACATGTGGCTGATCACACTGCTGCTAGTCGCATTCAGCGGGATGGATATCCTTGGAAAATTCGCGCAGGCCAGTTGCCCGCCGCCGCCGCCGATTGATGATATCGACGCGTGGATCTGGTCGATCACAAAGCTCGAATACCCGTCTTTCACCACAAGCATGTGCTGGGCGCCGCAACATCTGATCAGCACCGGCATCACGACCTTGTTGATCCTGCGCTTTTCAAAAAACATTCCGTTGATGCTCTTCTTCTGGGCAATCAATATTTTCTACTCGCCGTTCACATTTCTGGGGCAGACGCTGCTGGTCGGCTATTTCATGCTCTGCCATGCTTCCCGCACGGTAAGCGCAAACCGATCCGACATCAAACACGCGATCCGGCTTTTCCTGAAGCCGCTGCTATCAATTGAAGCGATTACCGGCTATGCAATCGCGCTGGTTCTCGGCTTGATGTTCAAAAGCAAAACGACGCTGGACTACCCCCAGTTCTTTTTCATGTCCTACCGCAGTTATTGCAAAGGCGATACGATTCTCGGCTCACCGCAGCTGACGTACGCGGTTGTATTGCTTGCCTTCTGCTTCATCGAATTTCTTGCGCTCTGCCTCGTCGTATCACTGGCAAACCGGCATAACAAAAACTGCAAGCAGCCTAAAGCGCTCTTTTATCTCTGCACTCTCGCCTTGAGCATTCTTCCGATTTTCCAATACAGCGGAGCGAATGACTTATCCATGCGCACGAGCGTCCCGCTCATGATTATCGTTTTCATCTATACGCTAACCGCCCTGTTTGCGAAAAACACGTCTGTCTTTCTGAAAATTGTCATCACCGTTATTCTGCTGATCGGTGCTGCGAATCCCGTCATCCAACTCTATCCTGCGTGCGATTTTCTGGTAAACGAACTCGATGGCGACTTGTCGAACACACCACTACTCATAAACCAGAAACTTGCAGAAAAAACTGCAGCGGCCCCGAACCCGAGCATGCTGATGAATGAAATTGATATCGCAAAACTCTACATCCAGTACGAACCGGAAGATCACTGGTACTTCAAATATGTATTCAAACCTGTCGCGCAACCTGCCACGCCATCAAACCAGATGACACCATGACAGTCCGTGAGTTTTCCTTAGCAACATACGCGCCACCCGTTTTCACTCCACTTTGAAACAATTTCAAAACTCACCAAACGTTCCTGAAAACAAACGTAAATTTCATTTCATTTTGCACCGATATCCATGACAATCTTTTGTGAAAGACAATTCTTTCGCGGTAAAATAACTCGTATCTCATGCAAACGTTTCGTCTTCATCTTGGGCGTAACTGTGGATAAAGTTTACTCCTTGAGTCTTGCTAAAAGGAACATGCGATGACATTTTCAGGAAAAACAGCGGTCATATCGGGAGCGGCTTCCGGAATGGGGCTTCTGTGCGCACAATGCTATGCCGCACAGGGCGGAAACGTCGTGATGGCAGATATTAATCTGGATGTACTGAAAGAGCGCGCGGAAGAAATTAACCGTAAAGGAAAAGGCAAAGCGATTGCAGCGGAATGTGATGTACGAAACTATGAACAGGTGACGGCCGTATGCAATGCGGCTATAGAAAACTTTGGCAGCATTGACCTGCTCGTCAATATGGCCGGCGGTGCGGAGACAAGAATGCGCGGAGTTGCTGCAGGCGCAGAATTTCCCGATATCCCGATTGAGGTTTATGATTGGGGCATTGATGTGAATCTGAAGGGGCAGTTCTATTTTGCGCATGTCGCCCTAAAACAGATGCGCGAACAAAAAAGCGGGGTGATCATTAATCTGGGCTCAATTACCGGCGAAGAGGGTTGCGCGAGTAACGTTGCCTATTCAACATCAAAAAGCGCCGCGATGAATGGGCTGACAAAATCCCTTGCCAAATACGGCTCCCAATATGGGATTCGTTGCTGCTGTGTTTCGCCCGGGCCTGTGTTGACCCGTCCGGGAATGGCCTCCATGAAAACAGCCTTGGGACGCGCAGCAGATCCGCAGGAAATTGTGGATATGATTCTGTATCTGGCATCCGACAAGGGCAGCTTTATAACCGGAATCAATATCCTGATCGATGGCGGCCGCAATATTCTCTGAACCGAGCATAAAACCGATATACGAGAACAAAACGGCAGCCACTAAAAAAACTCCTGACCAGAGAGAGAGAGAGTCAGGAGTTTTCTTATCAAATCATAAACAACAAGCCAACTCAGCTTTTGGTATTGATCCCGTGCCCGCGCGGAAGCGTTACTGGACAGACACCGGTGGAGGGAATCTCCCCAAACCACGCGCGTACGGCTGCACGCTGCGCATCCGGTGTATCTGACCACGCCAGAACCATGTTCGGCAGATGCGGGATTTCGTAGAGAAGATACGGCGTTCCGAACGATGTAAACGTCACCGTCTTCGATTTGCGGAACATCCAGAAGCTATTCCAGAACAGGTCCGGCAGATTGCCAGCCAGCCGCGTCGCGCCGAAGAGGTTGTGCATTTTCACCTGAATATTGAGAAAGACATGCTTATACTTGCTGTGCGCTTCGAGCAGTTCGTTTGTTGACGGATTAATCAGCCGGTCGACCTTCAGCCCACGCTTTTCCAGTTCCTCAACAACCACATCCAGGTTGATCGGGCGAGTCGAATGTTTATAATATCCGTCAACGACCAGCACTTTGCTTCCAGCTTTCAGCTTGAGCGGCAGCGCCCCGTCGTTTTTCTGGATCTGGATTGAGCGCTCCGCCATTTCACACGCAATGGCTTCATGTTTTTTCGCCTGCTGTTTTGTGACAGGTTTTCCGTCGCAGTCCGACTTTTTATACAGCCCCAGCCACGCCTTCAGCTCCAGTACACGTTTCGTCTTTTCCCGCAGCATATCGGCCGTCAGTTTCTTGCGCTTAAACGCATCAAGCAGTGCATTGAAGTCCATCTCTGCATCGGAGAAGAGGAACACGTCGCCGCCGTTGACAATAAACTCGACCGCCATCTGCTGACGATGGACGCGGGTGGTTATCCCGATCATGGGCGACGCGTCTGAAACGATCACGCCCTCAAAGCCGATCTCGCCGCGCAGCAGGTCAACCATCAGCTTGCGGTTCAGTGTCGCAGGCATGCACGCCGCCGGGTCAATCCCGAGCATCCCTTCATACGCAGGCAGTGAGATATGTCCTGGCATGATCGTCTTGACCTTGGCCTCGTGAACCATCTCGCGATAGATTGCCCCATATGTATCATGCCACTCGCTCATCGTGCACCAGTTGCAGGAGGTGCAGCCGTGCTGGTCGCGGTCATCCATTCCGGCGCCGGGAAAGTGCTTTGCTGTCGCCGCGATTCCGCCGTCCTGCAGTCCCATGATATGCGCCTTGCCGAGACGCTTGATCAACTCGACCGATTCGCCATACGCGCGGGTATTCGTCTCAGGGTTGTGCCAGTTCAGCTGCCGGTCGACAACCGGCGCAAATGTCCAGTGCACACCGAACGCGCGCGCTTCCTGCGCAAGGGCTTTTCCGATTTTATAGAGCAGATCCGGATCATTGACAGCGCCATAGGCCATCGCGGCATTGAAGCGGGTGCCGCCATCAAAACCGAGTTCCATATCCGCAGCGATTAAAACAGGATAGCGGCTGTTCTCCTGAATGGCATCGATTTTCCGTTTGGCTTCCGCATGCTCTTCCGGAGTTCTACCAAAGCCGAAGAACGCAGTGCCGATCGGGATTTTGCGGACGAGTTCTGCCCATTTCTCCTCCGTCATCGATCCCTTGGTTTCCGGCATGATCAAGTGACCGATGCACTCCTCTTCCGACATGGCCGAGAGGGTTTTGTCGACCCATTTTGTTTGTTCAGGTGTCAGGTCAAATGCGCTCATGAAAGAATCCTTTTACGTAGAAGCAGAACCGATAGAACAGCAACGTTCCTATCAGTCTTTTTATACCCGACACGACTACTTGTCAACCGACAATAAAACTTTTTATTCTATCTTGTTTAAATATTGAATATTACACGCTATCAGACATATCGAAATAAAGAAAAATATCTACGCGGCATTTGCACACTATCCCCGATCCCCTCTTGCCACACGACCGATCATCCTGCTATACTTTCGTCAACAACAGAAAGCATTTCCCACACGAAATCAAAGGGTTTACCCGATGGCAAGCTACTCATACAGAATCAAGCCAAGTATAATCTATTTTTTCCTGATCGGCGGCATCGCCATGTGCCTCATTGATATTCTTGGCTTGTTCGTCCTGATCACCAAAGCTTATAGCTACGATGTATACATTCTCTGTGCCGTTCTTATCTTCCCGTGGGCTCCAGTCTGTCTCTATCTGGCTAAAAAATTCCGGCAGATAAAAGACGATATCCTGACTCTTGATCCCGATCAGAAAATCATCACCTATCAAAGTCAGGAAAAAACGACAGAGATCAAACTTGAACATCTGCAAAGGATAGAATCAGAGTTTAGTCTCTTTCCCGGGACTCGACTCTATGATAGAGGAGAAAATGTAATTTTTATTTCCAGCTACATGCTCAGTTGGGACAGCAAGTTGAGTGCACAATTGAACAGAATGCTAAAAGGCTATGTTCCATTTTGGCAATGGCCTAACGTCCGGTTTGAACGATGGGGAATTATTTTCGTTGGTAGGGTAACTCCGACGGAAGTCAGTTCTCTGCCGGATCGAGACCGAGGATCAGACGCATGACGGCAGTCGCCTGATGATGTGCGGCCACCCCGACGCGCGGCGCCATCAGCCCCTGCCCTTCCTTTGCCTCCGCCTCACCGTCACCGACGACATAAACATGACCCATCTGCCGCTTGGTCTGGATCGCGTTCGCTGAAAACGATCCCGCCATTCCAGACCCGCACACCACCGGCCGATCCGGATAGTTTGCAAGCCACGCCGACAGCAGCATTGCCTTGCTCTGTGCGCGGTCAAGTGCTTCGACCAGAATTTCGGCATCCTCAAAAACCGTCGCCACGTTTTCCGGCTCCAGCATCGTGTCATGCAGTTCAAAAATCAGCTCCGGATGAATCCGGCGCAAGGTAGCTGCAAGCGCATCGGTCTTCTTCATCCCGATCTGGTCGATAAAATAGTGCTGCCGGTTCAGATTACTGGGCTCAACGACATCGTGGTCGCATAAAATCAGACGCCCCACGCCGACGCGCGAGAGAGCCACCGCCACTGCAGACCCGAGCCCGCCGAGTCCTGCGATCCCGACCGTCGCCGATTTCATTTTTTCAAAAACCCCTGGGGTGTGCCGTGCCGACACCAGCGCGTCAAACTCGTCTTTATTCGGAATGCGCCCGCGCTGGATAAACGCGATGGTGTCACCATCGGCAAGCACGGCATCGTGATCCACCACCGCACCGTTACGGATGGCGATATCCGCGGCAGGATGAAACAAGGCGCGTACACCAAACAGTGTCGCGCCTTCGTCAAGATGTGTCCATGTTTCATTAATGCGAACCCGCATTTGTTTTCGTTCCCTCTCGGTTCCGGTCAGATCCCCTGCAGCAACCGCAACCCGCAGCGGTCGTCAAGACAGGCGATCTCCTTCACCTTATCCACCGTCGTCTGCACGTCATATTCCACGCGGTGCCAACGCACTCCGGTCTCATCCAGAATCGCGTAACAGGCGCGGTAATCGCGGTCGCGGGGCTGTCCTACGCTCGACACGTTCAGAATCGCCTTGCCTTTTCCGGTTTCCGGAAACTCATATTCCATGCCGATGTCTTCCGGCGAGAAGAACTGACTGCCTTCAATAAAGACGCCCGGAATATGCGTATGACCGACAAAGCAGAGCCGCTCGACCATCGCGAAGATTTCTTCCAGTTTGTCCGGATGGTACAGCGTATCCTGCGGCAGAATATATTCGATAATTTTATCACGCGGCGATGCGTGAACATAGATGCGGTCTTCCTCAATGACGTCTTCCGGAAGATTTTTCAAAAACTCCCAGCGCTCGGTCTTGACCAGAAGCTCATCAGGGCTGTCGGTTTTTGACGGAGGTTCCAGCAGTGCGCGGTGACAGAAGAC
>QKHZ01000041.1 GCA_003249795.1 bacterium
GGAGATCAAAACCACTAAAAATTCTATCCGGATAAAGTTGAGATTTCAAGGGGGCAGTTTACCGGTTTTCCGAACCAAATTTTTGGTTCTTACGCCAGCGAAATTCACTATTGTCTGAGGCTGAAAGATTAGCCTAAGTTATTAATCGATAGGTGATTATCGATAAAAGGATAAAATAATACTCGAATATTTCGCATATAAAACAACCCTGCGTATTCGAAAATCGTTCGGTAAATACTTATTAGCATTGGATATAGATTTATATCGATATTTTTATATTCCTTGTTTGGGGTATTTCAATGGATAGGTATTAGATCTGTGAATGGTCGCACAGAGTGATCCGGTGCACAATCCCGGATGCCGTCAGTTTTTTGGGTTTTCTTTGGTTTTCTGATGACGGAAAAGTAACGTGTATTCTCCGCAGACGATCGAACGGTTGATTCTCTACCGCCGGATTCTGGAGCAGATGCTTCAGGAGACGGTCGCCTATGTATATTCCCACGAACTCGCAAAACGCATTGGCGCGACTGCAGCGCAGGTCAGGCGTGACCTGATGGCGGTTGAGTACATGGCTGTGGCCGCACGTGGCTACAAGGTCGAGGATTTGCTCAAGGCTGTTGAGGCGTTTCTGGAGGCGGGGCAGCATCAGTGCGCTGTGCTGGTGGGTGTCGGAAATCTCGGGCGCGCACTTCTGGCGCACTTCTCACGCACACGCGCGTCGCTTCGGATTGTGGCAGCCTTTGATCAGGATCCGTCTTGCGCAGGCGTTTCTTATGACGGTTGCCCGTGTTATGAAATGGATGCCCTTGCGGCGATGACAAAAGAGAAACAGGCGCGGATCGGTGTGCTGACTGTGCCTGCGGAAGCGGCGCAGGACGTGGCCGAGTCGTTGGTGGGTGCCGGGGTGCGCGGGATTCTGAACTTTGCACCGCGCGCGTTGCATCTTCCTGAAGAAATCTGGATTGAAAATATCGACGTCACCCGCTCACTGGAGAAGGTGGCGTATTTTGCTTGTGTGGCTTCGCAGGAAAACGCGGCCGACACAAAGTAATGCCGTTGCTTGCGTGAAAGTGACGACGAGTTTTTACGAAGTTTTGACAACCTGAAGGTTGCCGTTTTAGAGAAAAGGAGATGGTATGGGCGACGCTTGTTCCTGTGGAGGATGTGTCGGCAGCAAAATCGGCTGCGACAACGTTCTGGACAAGTTCCCGGAACAGAAGGCTGACCTTGAGAAGTACATGGACAGTCTTCCGATCGGAAAGGAAAAGGAAGCTAACCGTGGGCTTCTGATTCAGTGCCTGCATAAGGCGCAGGGCATTTATGGGTATCTGCCGGAGAGTGTCCAGTTGTTTGTCGCGAACAAGCTGGGGCTTCACTTGTCTGAAGTCTATGGCGTGATCAGCTTCTACTCCTACTTCACCGATATTCCGGTAGGGGAGAACAAGATCAATGTCTGTCTCGGTACCGCTTGCTTTGTCAAGGGTGCTGACAAGGTGATGGCCGAGTTTGAGCGAGTTCTTGGCGTCAAGGACGGACAGACGACCGAAAACGGCAAGTTCACCCTTGGCGGTCTGCGCTGCGTAGGTGCGTGCAGTCTGGCGCCGGTGGTGATGGTCAACGACCGCGTCTACGGTAACGTTACCCCCGCGATGGTGGGCGACATTATCGCTGACTGCAAGTAAGCCGTTGTCGTCTGGATTTTCGGTAATTGATTGCCTCGTGCAAATTACAACAATGATAAAGGAACTTTGGCATGATTGAGAACGCAAAGCAGCTCGCGGAAAAAGCTGACGGCATCCGCAAGGAACACGCCGGCCGCTCCAAGATCGGCATTCTTGTCTCGATGGGAACCTGCGGTATCGCCGCCGGCACCACACCGATTCTGAACGCCATCCGCGACGAAATCAAAAAACAGGGACGCGACGGTGAGGTCGAAGTGATTGAAACCGGTTGTATGGGTTTGTGTCACAGTGAACCGACGGTAGAAGTATTTGACCGCGAAAGTGGTGCAAGTGTAATCTATGGTCAGGTCACCGAGCAGCAGGCCGCAGCCATCGTCGAGTCAGGTTCAAAGCCCGCCGCAGGAGCAACCGCACTTTCCCGTGGCTGGTACTACCCCGAAGACGAAGAAAACAAGGACAACGCACTGCAGGCCCGTATCGTTCTGCGCAACACCGGACGCATTAACCCGCAGTCATTGGAAGAGTATCTCGTTCAGGATGGCTACGCCGCTTTGGCAAAGGCTGTCACGACCATGAAGCCGCAGGATGTGATCGACACGATCATCGCATCCGGCCTTCGCGGTCGCGGTGGCGGTGGTTTCCCGACCGGGAAGAAGTGGGCGTTTGCTGCAGCCCAGAAGAACGACACCAAGTACGTCATCTGCAATGCTGACGAAGGCGACCCCGGTGCGTTCATGGACCGCGCTGTTCTTGAAGGTGACCCGCACGCAGTGCTTGAAGCGATGGCTATTGCAGGTTACGCAATCGGCGCGACCAAGGGGATTATCTATATCCGCGCAGAATATCCGCTTGCGATCGAACGCCTGAATATCGCGATCGATCAGGCCCGCAAGGAAGGATTGCTTGGCAAGAACATCTTCGGTGCCGGTTTTGATTTTGATCTGGAACTGAAGTACGGTGCCGGTGCGTTTGTCTGTGGTGAAGAAACCGCTCTGATCCACTCGATCGAAGGCATGCGCGGCGAACCGACCTTCAAGCCGCCGTTTCCTGCAATCAGCGGCCTGTGGAAAAAGCCGACCATCGTCAACAACGTTGAAACCTACGCCAACGTCTGCGCGATCATCCGCAAGGGTGCCGACTGGTTCAAGAAGATCGGTACAGCTGGCAGCCCCGGAACGAAAGTGTTCGCACTCGCCGGTAAGGTCAACAAGGTTGGTCTTGTCGAAGTTCCGATGGGAACGACGCTGCGTGACATCATCTTCGGTGTCGGCGAAGGCATCAAGGACGGCCGTGCGTTCAAAGCTGTTCAGACCGGTGGCCCTTCCGGCGGCTGTCTGAAGGCGACCGAACTCGATACCGCGATCGACTACGAAAGTCTCAAGGCTCTCGGCTCGATGATGGGGTCGGGCGGGATGATCGTCATGGACGAAGACGACTGCATGGTCAACATCGCCCGGTTCTTCCTCGAGTTCACCCTCGACGAATCCTGCGGCAAGTGTACCCCGTGCCGGATTGGCAACAAACGCCTGTACGAAATGCTGCAGGACATTTGTGAAGGCCGCGGCACGATGGAAACGCTTGAGAAGCTCGACACCCTTTCGCGTACCATCAAGGACACCGCTCTGTGCGGTCTGGGTCAGACCTCGCCGAACCCGGTTCTGTCGACAATGGCACAGTTCAAGGACGAGTACCTGCAGCACATTCAGGAAAAGAAGTGCGCCGCAGGTGTCTGCCACAAGCTGATCACTTACACGATCAACGAAAGCTGTGTCGGCTGCACGCTGTGTGCCCGCAACTGCCCGGTTGATGCCATCAGCGGCGAACGCAAGGGTCGCCATGTGATCGACCAGGACAAGTGCATCAAGTGTGGCGTCTGTTTCGAAGCATGTAAGTTCCACGCTATCGACAAGTCCTGAACCGACGCGCAGGAATTTGGCTTGTAAAAAGATTTAGGAGAACCAATGATTAATCTTACGATCAACAACCAGCCCGTCAGCGTCGAAGAGGGCTCCACAATTCTGGAAGCCGCAGGCAAACTCGGCATCCGGATTCCGACGCTGTGCCATATTAAACTGGATTGCTTCAATGTTGAACACCGTGTCGGCAGCTGCCGTGTCTGCGTCGTGGAAGTCGAAGGACGCCCGAACTTGGCACCGAGCTGCTGCACGCCGGTGATGGAAGGCATGGTCGTCAAGACCAACACCATCCGCGCCATCAACGCACGCCGCACCATGCTGGACCTGATCCTCTCGGACCACCCGAAGGACTGCCTCACGTGCGAAAAGAACCTCGAGTGCGAACTGCAGAACCTTGCACAGGAAATGGGCCTGCACCGCATCGTGTACGAAGGGGAGCAGTCGACCTATCCGAAGGATATGGCCAACGAATCCATCGTGCGCGACCTGAACAAGTGCATCATGTGCCGCCGTTGCGAAACCGCATGTAACGAGATTCAGACCGTCGGTATCCTCTCGGGTGTCCGCCGCGGCTTTGAAGCGGTTGTGGCTCCCAGTGGCGAACGTCCGCTCAATGAAACCAAGTGTACCTTCTGCGGTCAGTGTGTTGCAGCCTGCCCGGTTGGTGCGCTGACGGAAATGGATCACACCTACGCTGTCTGGCGTGCGCTCAACGACAAGACCAAGACCGTTGTCGTCCAGACCGCTCCGGCAGTTCGCGCGGCGATCGGCGAAATGTTCGGCATCATGGAAGGCTGCACCACCGGCAAGATGGTCACCGGCCTTCGCATGCTCGGCTTTGACAAGGTCTTCGATACGGACTTTACCGCTGACCTGACGATCATGGAAGAAACACACGAACTGATCGAACGCGTCAAGGCCGGCAAGAACCTGCCGATCCTGACCTCGTGCTGCCCAGGCTGGGTCAAGTTCTTTGAACACCAGTTCCCGGACATGATCAACATCCCGTCCTCGGCCAAGAGCCCGCAACAGATGTTCGGTGCTGTCGCCAAGACCTTCTATGCCGAAAAGATCGGTGTCAAGCCTGAAGACATGGTTGTTGTCTCGGTTATGCCGTGTCTGGCCAAGAAGTACGAAGCCAGCCGAGAAGAGTTCAACTCCAGCGGCGCGCGCGACGTTGATATCGTCATCTCGACGCGCGAACTGGGCAAGATGTTCCAGGAAGCCGGGATTCTCTTCGAGAAGCTGGAAGACTCCGAATACGACAGCCCGCTTGGTGAATCGACCGGTGCTGCGGTAATCTTCGGTGCGACCGGCGGTGTGCTTGAGGCAGCACTGCGTACGGCTGCCGACTGGCTGACGGGTGAAGACCTCAAGGATATCGATTTCAAGGCTGTCCGCGGCTTTGAAGCGATCCGCGAAGCAACCGTCAATGTCGCCGGTATGGACATCAAGGTTGCTGTTGCATCCGGCCTTGGTAACGCCCGCAAGCTGCTCGAGAAGATCCGCTCGGGTGAGGCAGACTACACCGCGATCGAAATCATGGCCTGCCCCGGCGGCTGTCTGAACGGTGGTGGTCAGCCGTATATCCACGGTGACACGTCAATCCTCAAGAAACGTATGGATGCGCTGTACGCCGAGGATACGGGAAAGACCATCCGCAAGTCGCACCAGAATCCGGATATCAAGAAGATCTACGAAGAGTTCTTCGGTGAACCCGGAAGCCACAAAGCACACGAACTGCTGCACACACACTACAAGGCACGTACGAACGCGTAGTTGTTCAGACGTTACCTGACAGCGGCATGTGTTTGAAACTAAAGGGGAGGCGGCTTGTACCGCTTCCCCTTTTTTTTTCAGTCTATCCGTGTGAGAATAAAAAACACGCGAACAGAGAATACTGTCCGCGTGCACATGAAATTTGAATGAAGCCTTGTAAGTTATTGCTGTAAGCCTTCGATCGTTACGTCGGTGATGTCTTCATAAGCGATTTCTGTATCGTCATCCAGCGTTACGGTAACCCCGTCGTCCGAGAGCGTGACACTGTAGACGGTTCCTTCTACAGTATCGCCATCGGAATCGGTTCCGGTGACATAGTAACCGATCAGGCTGCTTGCTGCCTGAAACTCGCTTTCTGTGGATGACGAGCCAAGCGAGTCGCTGATTTCATCCAGCGTGTCGGTAATGCCGCTGACGGTATCAGCGAGATCCTCCATGGCTTCTGTCTGTGCGATGACGTTTTGGACTGTTTCCAGTTCGCAGATCTGTGACATCATTTCGCCGGTATCCAACGGTTCCAACGGATCCTGGTTTTGGAGTTCTTCGATCAGCAGCAGCAGGAAATCGTTATCGGTAAGTTCGGAAGAACTGCTATCGTCATCATCTTCATCAGTGGATGAGACGTAATAGTTTTCTGTGGTGGATGATGTGCTTGAGACTGTCATGATAAGCTCCTCAGCATGGAAACAGTGTCCAACGATCCTTGTTTTTACAAGGCCCTGACATCCATGCGAGGCCGTTTATATGATGCTATTTTGTTCGCCCATAGGGGCACTTATTTATTCGGCATTTTCGTGAAGAACATTAGATGTTTTTCAGAAAATTATCGGACATTCTTTTTTAGAGCAGAAACGAGCGTTATTTGCAGCGTACCCACAAAAAATCGTCCCGACCCTACCCGCCAAAGAGAATATATTGACGGGGCAGGGCCGGGGTTAGTTATTTACCGGATTAACGTGTCAGGTTCACTAGTTCCTGCAGCATTTCGTCTGCGGTGGTGATTACGCGGGCGTTGGCCTGATAACCGCGCTGAATTGTGATCAGGTCGGTGAATTCGTCTGACAGGTCAACGTTGGATGATTCCAGATAACCTGACTGCACCGAGCCGCGTCCGCCGACACCAGCAAAACCGATCTGCGCGTCACCTGAACTTGCGCTGGTGTAGTACAGGTTGTCGCCTGCTTCAATCAGGCCGTTTTCGTTCGGGATCAGGGCGATAACAATACGGGCGATATCTTCAACAACACCGTTGGAGTAAACGCCCTGAATCGTTCCGTCGTCTGAAACGGTAAATGATTCGAGTGTACCAGGAGCGCTTCCATTCTGGTCTGCAAGCGTGAGGTCGGTATCGCTGCTGATCTGGGTCAGGGCGCTGAAGTCAAGATCCTGTGTCTGGTCGCCGGCGAGGCCTTCCTGAATGTCAATCTGGATGGTTGAGCTGACGCCCTCATTTTCCAGCGTAATTTCGATCCCGCCGGTTTCTGAGAGTTCGGAACCGGAAACAAAGTTGCCATCCGCATCAAACTGGATCGTACCGGTTCCTACAATCGACGATGTGGTGATATTGCCAAGAGCATCGGTCAGCCACTCTGCATCGGTATCGTCTTCACTGGTTGCAACCCAGCGGTAGGTACTGAAGTTTGAGTCACGGTCAACGAGTGTCAGTGTCAGGGTAACGGTGTGCTCTTCACCAACGGAGTCGTACACGACAAACGTGGTTGTTGTGCTGCCACCGGTAGTGTCGCCGTAGTCAGTGTCATCATCAAACATTTCGGTATAGGTTACGTTGTTGTAAGAAACTGAGATATCTGAAATTGAGTTTTCCGTTCCCAGATTGCTGACAATCGATACATTGAATGAGTCAACGGTTGTGCCTGTACCATTCAGATCCACTTGGCTGATGCCTGAGCGGCTGAACGCGCCGGCGGTTTCAACTGGTGTATTGTAGTCTGATGTACCGCCATCTGCCGTGCTGACGTTTGCCGCTACATCAACCAGCCCCATTGCTCCACCTTCTGTGCTGGTATTAGTGAGGCTTTCCAGATTTTCGATTGACGTGTCTGTTGCATCCGTTGTGTCTTCGTCAACAATTGCGGTATTATCGACATCACCGGCGAGAAATTCAAGGAAGTCTTGCAGGGTTGTCGAGCTGGCCGATGAGTCATAGACGAATGTCACTGTATATTGGGTTTCGCCTTTGTCAAAGGTGATGCTGATTTCTTCGCCGTCAGTGATTCCGGCGAAGGGTTGAACCCATGTTTCACCGTCAAGGTAGCAGAGGTCGGCGAGGTCAGTTGTCAGGCTGGCGGTGGAGTAAGTGCCTGTCGTCGAGTCGTAGGATGCCAGAGCCGATGAGGTCTGGACACTGCCGCCGTTAATGACAGATAATTCGCCGTTGGTTGCGTCTGTGACCAGCTGGCTCCATGTCGTGTCGGTGCTGTCCGCATTTTCGAGAATGTCTTCGGCATCCGTACCGGTTGTGCTGCTGCTTGTCAGCATCAGGCCGACGGCGACGTCTTCGTCATAATCCAGGTTTCCAGTGAAGGATACCTCGGAGGTTTCGGTTGCACCACCGGTTGTGCCGATTTCAATGTAGATGTCTTCGATCGAGGCGCTTTCAGAAATGTTTCCGTCTTCATCGGCCATGACGCCTTGAACGTGCAGGCCGTCAGAGGCAAGGAGCGATCCGTCGCTTCCCAGGTAAAAGCTGCCGTCACGGGTATATACGTAGCTGTTTCCGCTGCGCAGGACGAAGTAACCGTTGCCGGAGATGGCCATATCGCGGACGTTTCCGGTTTCTTCGAGCGACCCCTGCGTGTAGTCGTTTGTAACGCTGGAGATCTGGGTACCTAAGCCGAGACTGGACGGGTTTGTCGAGCCGGTGTCTTCATCGCCTTCTGTGCCGCCTTCGAGCGTGGTCGAAAGTAGCGTCGAGAACGAATAGACGCCCTTTTTGTACGCCGTGGTGTTGACGTTAGCGATGTTGTCACCGATGGTGTCAAGCGCCGTCTGGTGGGAGCTTAGACCCGTAATTGCCGTTGAGAGTGCCTGTACGAGTGCCATAGTTGTTTCCTTTCATTCTGGAAATATCTTGATCCGTCAAGTAAGGAAACCCCGGCATCCGTGCAGGGTTTTATATTTTTAACCGGTTTAGATGAAGTCGACCAGACTCAGAGGAATAATCTGAGACATCACGCGCAGAGCCGCTTCATATGTATTCGTGTACTGCTGGTATTCCAAAATCGCTTCAGAAAAATCAAGGTCGATTTCATTCGACAATAATTCCGTAAAGTTAGTCGTCGCATCAGTATGCCGACTTGAAAGCAGATCCAGACGTTGCTGACGCGATCCGATATCCGCACGTGCCAGCAAAACCTGGTCCATAGCATCATTCAACTCAGACAACAGGTTCGAACAGGCTTCCGTATCGCCTAATTCCATCGCTTCATATGCATCCTGCAGGATCGAGAACAGGCTGTCTTCCCGCTCCTGCCCTGTGATGCTGCTGGTTTCAGCCTCTATTACTATATCGTCATCGTCGGCCGTATAATTTAGATAAAGTGAGGCGGGATTATCGGCCGTGCCAATTCCTGATCCATTGACTTCCGTCAGGGTGACAAGACCGCTGGTTCCTGCAATCGTGCCTTCAGCAATTTGGTTTGTGTGTTTCGAGTCGCTGTAGACCCGGACTTCAATCCCGGTGCCGGTGTCTTCCACTTCAATGTAGATATCGCCCGAGTAATTCGCTGTCGTACCTGAAGTTAGACCGGCGATGTCGACTTGGGAAATCTGATTATATTCGTCATTGTGGACGTCGGATGCCTTGGCGGAGACTTCAATGTAAGAGTCGTCTGCTGAATAGGTTAGGAAAACTGATCCGCTCAGTCCCGAGCTGTCGACCGAACTCAGTGCGATCTCACCGGTTGCGCTTGTGCTGGTTCCGGTTGCAACAAGGGTGGTCATGTCGCTGTCGCTGTAGGCGTTGACTGTGTAAGTTCCTCCGTCATCAACGACTTCGAAGTAAACCGTGCCGCTACTGTCTGCATTGACGCCGGCGGTCAGGCCGTTCAGGTTGATTTGGGAGAGCTGGTCGTAATCATCGCCGCTTTGTGCCGCGCCGGTGATATTTTGTGAAACGGTCAGATAAGCGCCTGACAACTGGCTGGAAATGGTCAGTCCGTCGCCGTCTTCATTAATTTCAGCGGTTACATATGTTCCGGAGTAGTTGATTTCGTTGAGAAGGTCTTCAACTGTCGCAAATGTTGCGGTTACGGTCATCTCAAGCGGGCCACTTCCTATGGCTGCGGTGATGGCTGCATCGGTTGGCCATTCAATCTGCACTTGCCCGTTGACGTCTTCGTGGCCGGCTGCACCAACCAGGGTGACTGTACCCGATGTTTCGTCACTCAGTTGTCCGGAAGCAACGAGGTCTGTGCAGGCGCTGTCTGAGTACAGGCGCACTTCGTAGACGCCGCTTGAAACTTCTTCGAGCTGGACGTATACGTTGCCGTCTGCATCTGTATCGACGCCTTTTTCAAGGTTATGGATCTCCCAGCCGCTGGTCAGGTCTGAGGTTGACAGTCCCGCATAGCCGGTTGCTTCGCCGGTTTCGACAAAGGCCTGAATGTCAATTGTCGTGGTGAGGGTTTCTGAGAAATCTGCCTGTTCTGTGATTGTCAGTGATCCGGAAGCCGGAACCGATGAGGAGTTCAGCGAGACCGTTCCGCTGATGCCGGAGCCGTTGACTGACTCGAGTGAAACCGTGCCGTCATCACCGGTGCCGGTTGCAACCAACTGGTTTTCGCTCATTTCCGAGCCACTGTAGATATTGATTTCGTATTCACCTGTTCCCAGATCGGTAACACTGACGTAAAATTCACCATCATCGGTACAGTTTTCACCGGCGCTGAGGCCTGTCAGGTTCCATGCCGAGAGGGTGCCGTATTCGTCGTCAACATCGCTGATGGTCGTAGTGGCCATGTCATCGCCGTTGGTGATTGTCAGAGTCGAATATTCGTATCCGTCAAGATCTGCCAGCAGCGTTTCGCCGGTAATCACAGCGTCAATGTCTTCGCCGGTCAGAACGCTTTCTCCGGTGGTAGAGCCTGTTCCAAGGATTCCCAAGTCATACGCGAGGGTGTTGTTACCGACTTCAGAGACTGAAATTGACGAAGCGTTGGGATCTGTGTCAAGATCGACAACACTGCTGGTTGTGCGGTTATATTGAACGATCTCAAGGCCGGTTCCTTCTGAGTTCAGCTGGACCTGCAGTACATAGTTGTATTCCGGATCTGTTGCGTCGTAGCTGTTCGCGAGGTCGATGGACGCCTGTTCTATCATGTCGGCGACGTCTTCCAGTGTTTCTGCATCCGAAAGATCAATGAAGAGTCCATCGTCATCTGTGGAGCTGTAGTTGACGATAATCGAATCGCCGGATACTCCTTCGCCGCCATTCAGGGATGAGAGGGATGTGCTGGTTCCAACGTCGATATTCAGCAGCGCTTCCAGATCGTCCGATTCGACTGTCGTCGTCAGGCTGCCGAAAACGTCTGAGCCCGTGACGTTAATTGCCATATAGCTTCCGCTGTCGACCTGGACCTCGATTTCCTCATCATTGCCGCTGTAGCAGACATACCCATTGACCGTTGTGTAGGGTTCTTCTGTTGTTTCTGTGCCGCCAAAGAGGTAGCGCCCGCCTTCAGATGAGTTTGCGATGGTCATGAGTTCGTCGATGATCGCGCTCAACTCGACGGCGTTGGCTTCTTGCATGTCTTCTGTGGTGGTGTCGGATGAACTGGATGTCAGGAGTGCCTTGGCCTGAACCAGTGCTTCGTAAATACTGTCAAGCGCTGAGTCGGAGAGGCCGAGATAGGAATCGGCAACGTCGATGTTTTCATCATACTGATCGATCTGCGCGAGAATCGTCTCATAGCTCAGCGCCGCGTTGGTTGCCAGCGGGTCGTCACTTGGCGCATTAACGCGGTAGCCGCTGGATAGCTGGTTCTGAACCTCCAGCAGGTGGGCGTAGTTGTCCATGATATTCATGAGAGCGGTGTTTGATGACATCTGTAGCGTTGCCCGCATGGTACTTCCTCCTAAAGAACGTTAATGCTGCCTAAATCCGTTTTGCAGCGTTACATGCTAATCAGTGTTTCGTAGCATTCATTGACTGTCGAGATAAAACGCGCCGCACTCTGGTAAGAACGCTGATACTGGATCATCAGGGTCAGTTCTTCGTCAAGGCTGACGCCGGAAAGCTCTTCGCGCTGGTTTTCAACGTAAGTCAACACATCAGCCTGTGTTTCGTATTCCGTGTCGATGGTTTCACCCTCAACACCCAATCGGCTGATAATTGCTTCGTAAAAATCGTCCATCGTTGCGCTGCCGTTGCTCATGACCGCTTCGTCGCGCAGTTCTACCAGTTCATTGATCGTGGTGTTGTCCCCTTCGGTGAACTCAGTTCCACAGCCGAGATAGGACGGTTCATCCAGCATGGTTTCGCTTACGTCGATGGTCGTTGCGTCATAGCCGGTAAAGAGCGTGTTCAGACCAAGAGCGGCGACAACTCCGGAGGTATCTGTTCCGAATCCGAATTGGTACTGGCTTGTCTCTGACTCGATCTCGATCTGCCCTGTCCGGCTCAGGGATACGGTAAACGCACCGTTGGCGACGCTGTCGAGGGCTTCCTGAATCATGTTGATCAGCGAGTTCGACGCGGTCGGGTCGCTTGAGTCATACAGGATCGTATCCGCTTCAGCGTCGTTGCCGTCGAGGTCGATATCGATACTCAGCGTTGTGATTTCTCCGGAAGTGGTGTCATAAACGAGCAGTTCGAAACTGCCGTTTGTGATCTCATAGGTTCCGTCTACCGGCGTGAAGTCATAGACCAGTTCGTCCAGCGTATTTTCCGGCTCCAGAACAATCGTTGAACCAGTGATACTGTCGTATGCCGATAGCCCCGTGCCTTGGCTGATAATGCGGTTGGTTTCCCAGATCAGGGTCGCGGCCAGTTCGTCGAGTTCTTCCTGATAGCTGGGCAGGATTTCGTCGCGCATCTCGATCAGCGCGGCCAGTGATCCTTCCCCGATTTTCAGCGTAACGCCGGTTTCGGCCATGACAGGATTGACGATCTGTACGCCGTCGACAATTTCTGTTTCCGCTTCGATTTCGTATGCGTTGTTTCCATAGACCAGTAGTGTTCCTGACATGGTTACAGTGATACTGCCGTTGTCTTCTTCGTAGATCGTCGCGTCCATGTATTCGCTCAGGGATTTGAGCAAAACCGTGCGTTGGTCGCGCAGGTCATTGGCATTGACTGAGGATGCACCGCCTGCTTCGGCCTTGACGATGTCGGCGTTCAGTTCGGCGATTTCGGACAGAATGGCGTTGACCTCTTCAACGGCGACTTCGATTTCGTCATTTAATTCGTAATGCAGTTCCGTCAGGTTCGCATCAAGTGCGTTGATGACCGAGGCAACTGATTGGGCCTGTTCCAGAAAGGCAAGGCGCGTAGAAACGTCTTCGACGTTGTCAGATACGTCGGACATGGCGCTCCAGTAGTCGTCCATCGCTGTTGACAGGTCGTTGTCTGAAAGTTCGTTGTAATAAACCTCAAGCTTTTCATAACAGGTCTGCAATGTTGAGAGGTATTCGGTCGTGCTGGTCGCCGAGCGGATCTGTGACTCAAGATATTCGTCTGTGACGCTGCTGATGGTTGTGATATCAACACCGGCGCTGACGGCACCAAATGTATAGTAGGTCGCAACGCTGGCGGCAGTCTCGACAATTTGCCGGCTGTAGCCTTCTGTTGAAGAGTTGGCAATGTTATTACCAACAATATTCAGTGCATATTGGGAGGTCAGTAGCGCGCTTGCGCCGATTTGAAGGGTAGAGAACCCCATGCCTGCACTCCTTTCACGATACAAAATCGCACGATGACGAACCGTTCGTCATTTTGTGCGTTTCACATCCATGTCAGGAACCGGACTGCGTCCTTGCAGGCGGGCAACTCGATTTATGTTCAGCCGACTTTATTCATATGCGGCGGCTTAATCCCCCAGCGGGGATGATAGGCTTGATTGACCTTTCTGGCGGATTTTACCGTTTTCATCTGTGATTTCAGATCCACCATGACTTCACGAACACGTGTTTCCAATTCGGCATTCAGTTTTGCTTGCGCACCAACAGCCTGTTTCAGTGTCTGCATGGCTGCGCGGACTTCTTCTGCATATTCTTCCGGCCAGAGATCGCGGGTGCTGGCCCAATAATTACGGTATACTTGCGCGTCGCGTGCAATGACTTTGAGTTTCTCAACCAGTTTTTGCCGTTTTTCAAGCACTTCGGCAACAATATTGATTCTTCCACGGTTGATGAACTTCAGTTGGCGCTTGGTCACAGCCGACAGGATCCCGTAAAATTCAATCTGGCTATTGATCCGTTTTGCCAATTGTTTCGCGCAAAACTCTGGCGTAAGCTTCATTGTTTCTCCCCAAAACAGAATCGCTTTGGCACAGCAGTTTACTGTTTTACCGAACCACCAAAACCGGAATTTAACTGTCCAGTGAATCCATCACACTTTCAAGGTAACTGGCTTCCGATTCCAGCGATGCTAATGTCGTTTCCATTGCGGTGTATTTTGTCCAAAGCAATTCTTCTTTGGATTCGTTTTTCTCTTCCTGCTTTTCGATCTGGT